>CALMGC010000206.1 GCA_937863505.1 uncultured Sphingomonadales bacterium
CGCCATGGCTGCGCGGCATCCCCGCCACCAACCGCGCGCGCGTGTTGCAGGACGCGTCGGAGCTGCGGATCGCGGTGGAGCAGCCCGGGCGCGGCTGGCTCTACCTCGCCGCGCCCTGGCGTCGCCCGGACCGCGCGCTGATCCCCCGGCTGATCGGGCAAACGCTGATCCTCTACATCGTCGTGCTGTTGCCGGTGCTTTGGGGGGCACGGCGGATCACCGGGCCGCTCCGCGCGCTAGCCGATGCCGCGCGCGGGTGGACGCCGGGCGGCGCCGACGCGCCGCTCGCCGAGCAAGGGCCCGCCGATGTGCGCGGGCTGGTGAGCGCGTTCAATGCGCTCCGGCTGCGCGTGTCGGCGATGCTCGACGAGAAGGACCGGATGCTCGGCGCGATCGGGCACGACCTGCGGACCCCGCTCGCCGCGCTTCGTGTACGGGTGGAGTCGGTCGAGGACGAGACCGACCGCGCGCGCATGGCCGACACGATCGCCGACATGAGCCGGACGCTCGACGACATCCTCTCGCTCGCGCGGCTCGGCCGCCCGAGCGAGCCGGTGACGGAGGTGGACGTGTCCGCGCTGGTCGACGCGGTGTGCGAGGACTTTCGCGACCTCGGCGCGAGCATCGCCTTCGACGGCGGCTCGCGCCTGCCATTGCCGCTCCGCCCGACGCTGGTCCGCCGCGCGGTGCAGAACCTGCTGGAGAACGCGGTCAAGTACGCGGGCGCGGCGGAGGTCAGTGTCGCGCCGATCGCTGGCGCGGTCGCGATTGTCGTCGCGGATCGCGGGCCGGGCATCCCCGAAGCGCGGCTCGCCGATGTGGTGGAGCCGTTCACCCGGTTGGAGGCGTCGCGCAACCGCGAGACCGGGGGCGTCGGCTTGGGCCTCGCGCTCGCTCATGCGATCGCGCGCGGCGGCGGCGGCGAGATGCGGCTCGCCAACCGCCCCGGCGGCGGGCTGACCGCGATGCTGATCCTGCCGGGTCGTTAACCTGGGCGAGTTGCGGCTTGATCTCCGTCAAACTATACCGCTCGGTATCAGCGCAACGGAGCCGCTATGATCTTCACCATCAACGGACTGACGCGCGAGGCGGAGGTCGACCCGCGCACGTCGTTGCTCGATCTGCTCCGCGAGCATCTTGGGCTCACCGGCTCCAAGAAGGGCTGCAACCAGGGCGCGTGCGGGGCCTGCACCGTGCTCGCGGACGGCGAGCGGATCAACGCCTGCCTCGCGCTCGCGGTCCAGTATCAGGGCCGTGCGATCACCACGATCGAGGGGCTGGGCGCACCCGCCGAACTACACCCGCTCCAGGCGGCGTTCATCGAGCATGATGGGTTTCAGTGCGGCTATTGCACCCCCGGCCAGATCTGCTCGGCGGTGGCGATGGTCGACGAGGCGCGTCGCGGGGTGCCGAGCGCCGTCAGCCACGATCTCACCGCCGATGTCTTCGCGCTCGACGGTGACGAGGTGCGCGAGCGGATGAGCGGCAATCTGTGCCGCTGCGGCGCGTATAACGGCATCGTCGCCGCGATCACCGAGACTTATCTGGAGGCCGCGGAATGACGCCCTTCACCTACGCGCGCGCCGCCACGCCAGCCGATGCGATCCGCGAAGGCGCGGTGCTTGGAGCCAAGTACCTTGGCGGCGGCACCAACCTCGTTGACCTGATGCGCGAAGGCGTGGAGACGCCCGCGCGCCTCGTGGACGTCACCCCGTTGTCGCGCGACATCGAGGCGCGGGGCGACGGCTCCTTGCTGATCGGCGCGGGCGCGACCAACACCGCGCTCGCCAGCCACACCGCCGTCCGCGCGCACTTTCCGCTGCTGAGCGAGGCAATCGTCGCGGGCGCGTCGGGGCAGATCCGCAACATGGCGACGGTGGGCGGCAACCTGCTCCAGCGGACGCGTTGCTACTATTTCTACGATGACGCCGCGCGCTGCAACAAGCGCGTCAACGGCGCAGGCTGCGACGCGATTGACGGGTTCAACCGCATCCACGCGATCCTCGGCGCCTCGCCCGCCTGCATCGCGACGCATCCGTCGGACATGGCGGTCGCGCTCGCCGCGCTCGACGCGGTGGTGCATGTCGAGGGCGTGGGCGGCGCAAGGGCGATCCCGCTGATCGACTTCCACCGTCTCCCCGGCGGCACCCCTAACGTCGAGACGGAGCTCGCGCCCGGCGAGCTCATCACCGCGGTCGAGCTGCCCGCTGCGCCGTTCGCGGCGCGCTCGACCTATCGCAAGGTGCGCGATCGGGCGAGCTACGCCTTCGCGCTCGTCTCGGTCGCCGCCGCGATCGAGGTCGAGGACGGCACCGTCCGCGACGTGCGGCTTGCGCTAGGCGGCGTCGCGCACAAGCCTTGGCGCGCACGCAAGGCAGAGGCCGCGCTGGTCGGCAAGCCTGCAACCGAAACGACGTTCCGCGCCGCCGCCGAAGCGGAACTCGCCGACGCCGCGCCGCTCGAGGGCAACGCGTTCAAGGTCGAGCTCGCCCGCCGCCTGATCACCGCCACGCTCGCCGAGCTCGCCGGAGTAGCCGCATGAACATCGTCGACAACGCCAAGATCGTCACCAAGACCGCGGTGCAGGAGCTGATGACCCGGCTCGTCCCGCTCGCGCCAGACAGCTGGATCCCGGGCGGGAAGCCCGACCCGCTGATCGCGCACAAGCACGGGCTGATCGGCACGCCCGTGTCGCGCATCGACGGCCCGCTCAAGGTCGCGGGTCAGGCGCGCTTCGCCGCCGAGATCGCGCTCGACAACATGGTGTACGCCGCGCTCGCTTACTCGACGATCGCGCGCGGGCGTATCGAAACGATCGACACCTCGGCCGCCGAGGCCGCGCCCGGCGTGGTGCTGGTGATGACGCACCTCAATGCGCCGCGGCTCAACCGGCCCGCCGTGTTCGGCTCCTCGTCCACCGCCGTCGGGCCGAGCGACCTGCCGATCATGCAGGACGACCGCATCCACTGGAACGGGCAGCCGGTCGCGGTGGTGCTCGCCGATACGCAGGAGCAGGCGGACCACGCCAAGTCGCTGATCCAGGTCACCTACGCGGCCGAGCCCGCGACCACATCGTTCGCGGCGGCGAAGGCGGAGGGCCTCCAGCCCGGCCTGTTCAACGGGCAGGTGCTGGCGTCGGAAAAGGGCGACCCCGACGCGGCGCTCGCGGCGGCGCCGTTCAAGGTAGATCACGTCTATCGCACCCCGCGCCACAACCACAACGCCATCGAACCGCACGCGGCGACGATCGCGTGGGAAGGCGACACGCTGCGCATCCACGATGCCAGCCAGATGGTGACGGCGACGGCGGCGACGATCGCCGACGTGTTCGGGATCAAGGCCGCGCAGGTCCATATCACATCGCCCTATGTCGGCGGCGGCTTTGGCAGCAAAGGGTTGTGGGACCACCAGATGCTCGCGGCGGCGGCGGCCAAGCTGGCCGGTCGTCCCGTCCGCGTCGCGCTATCGCGCGAGGGCGTGTACCGGATCGTCGGCGGGCGCTCGCCGACCGAACAGCGCGTGGCGTTGGGCGCGGAGGCGGACGGCCGCTTCACCGCGCTGATCCACGAGGGCGCGACGGTCACGACCCAGCACAACAACTTCCCGGAGCCGTTCATCCTCGCCAGCAAATCCGCCTACGCCGCGGACACGATGCGGCTAGGGGTGAAGGTCGCGACCATGAACATGCTCGCCAACACCTTCATGCGCGCGCCGGGCGAGGCGGTCGGCACCTTTGCGATCGAGTCCGCGATCGACGAGCTCGCGCATGAGATGGGCATGGATCCGGTCGAGCTTCGGCTGCGCAACGAACCGGATGTCGATCCGAGCTCGGGCCACCCCTTCTCGATGCGCGAGGTCGCCAAGGCCTATCGCGACGGCGCGGAGCGGTTCGGCTGGGCCAGGCGCAGCGCCACCCCCGGCGCGCGCCGCGAGGGAGAGTGGCTGGTCGGCACCGGCGTCGCGACCGCGACCTACCCCTATTACCGCATGCCCGGCGGCGCGGCCCGCATCATCCTGACCCGCGACGGGCGGGCGCGGGTCGAGCTGGCCGCGCACGAGATGGGGATGGGCACGTCGACCACCACCGCGATCGTCGCCGCCGAGCGGTTTGGGCTGCCGATGGACCGGGTCGAGGTCGGCTATGCGGACACCGACTTCCCCGGCGCGATCATGGCGGGCGGGTCGCAGCAGACCGCCGCGATCGGCGCGTCGATCATCGCCGCGTGGAACGAGCTGGTCGCGCAGTTGATCAAGCTGGCGGGCAACGATTCGCCGCTCGCGGGGCTCAAGCCCGACGAGATCGGGGGGCATGACGGCGGGCTCGCCAAGCTCGACGACCCTGCGCGGCGCGAGAGCTACGTCTCGATCCTGTCGCGCGCGCAGCGCGACGAGGTCCGCGTCGAGGCGAACGCGTCACCGCCGCTCGAGCTCATGCACTGGTCGATGCACTCGCACGGGGCGATGTTCTGCGAGGTACGCGTCAGCGCGGTGACGGGCGAGGTGCGGGTCAGCCGTTTCCTCGGCTCGTTCGACTGCGGGCGCATCCTCAACAGCAAGACGGCGGCGAGCCAGTTTCGCGGCGGGATCATCATGGGGCTCGGCCTCGCGCTGACCGAAGAGACGATGTTCGACGAGCGGAGCGGGCGCATCATGAACCCGAGTCTTGCGGAGTATCACGTCCCCGTGCATCTCGACGTGCCGCAGATCGACGTGATGTGGACCGACATCGCCGACCCGCACACGCCGATGGGCGCGCACGGCATCGGCGAGATCGGCATCACCGGCGTCGGCGCGGCGGTCGCGAACGCAGTGTTCAACGCGACGGGGCGCAGGTTACGCGACCTGCCGCTGACGCCCGACAAGGTGGGCGGGTTCGCGGGCTGACTAGCGCCGGGCGGGGCCGACGGTCCCGCCCACATCCGTCCCCATCGCCTGATACAGCGCGACGCTGTCGGTCAGCCGGGCGACGCGCGCCTGGATCAGCTGGGTCGAGGCCTGCGAGGCGGCGACCGAGGCGTTGAGCAGCTGAAGCGTGCCGACCGCGCCCAGCTCGAGCTGGCGGCGCGTGAACAACAGCGTCTGCCGCGCCGCCGTGTCCGCGCGGGTGGCGGCGTCGAGCGCCTCGGCGTCGGTGCGCAGCCCCGAGAGCGCGTCGTCGACGTCGAGGAACGCCTGCAACGCCGCCGCGCGATACTGCGCCTCCGCGATGCGGAGCGCCGCCTCCGCCGCGCGTTGCTGGTGTCGGAGCTGGGCACCGTGGAACAGCGGCTGGGTCACGCCCCCGATCAGCGTGTAGAAAAGGTTGGCGGGGACAAACAGGTCCTCGAACCGGATCGCCTCGCTGCCCCCGGCGCCCGACAGCGTGATCTGCGGCAGCCGCGCGGCGATCGCGGTGCCGACATCGGCGGCGGCCCCGCGCACCTGCGCCTCCGCCGCGCGCACGTCGGGGCGGTTCGTCACCACCGCCGACGGCAGCGTGAGCGGCAGCCGCGCGGGCAGCGTCAGCTCGCCGAGCGTCGGCAGTGGCGGCACGGGCGACCCGGCGGGTTCCCCCGTCAGCGTCACGATCAGCGCGCGCTGATGCTCCGCCTGGCGCTGGAGCGGGGGCAGCGCCGCTTCCTGCGCGGCGAGCGTCGTCTGTTGCGCGGACACGTCCGCCGCGCCGACGTCGCCGAGCTGTTGCCGCCGCTGGAGCAAGGTCACCAGCTCGCGGCTGTTGCGGATCGCTGACTGTTGCGCTTCGATCTGCGCCTGCAGCGCGGCCTGCTGGATCACCGCCTGGACGAGGTTGCTGATGACGGTCGTGCGCGCCGCGACCAACCGGTGGAGCGCCACTTCCGCCGCCGCGCGCGCGGAGCGGACGCGGTTGCGACCGCCGCCGAACAGGTCGATCGGGTACGACACCGTCACCTGCGCGGTCTGCAGCGAGTAGGAATATTGGCTGGGGTCGTTGAGCGGGTTCGAGAAGACCTGCGACACGCGCGCGCGCTCGGCCTGATAGTTGGCGTCGACCTGCGGCCGCTGCGCGCCGACCGCGACCGACGCCTGCTCCTGCGCCTGGCGCAAGGTCGCGTCCGCCGCGGCGATGTCGTTGCTGCGCGCGAGCGCCTGCTCCACCAGCGCGTCGAGCCGCGCACTGCCGAACGTGCGCCACCAATAGGGATCGACCGTCGCAGTCGGGTCGAGCTGTTGCGCGGGCGCGGACAAAGGCGCGATCAACTCGGGCGCGCGCTCGGGCGGGAGCGGCGTGCGCGTGTCAGGGCGCGGGCCCACCGTGCAGCCCGCGACCGCGAACGCCAGCGCCGCCGGGACAAGCCGCATCCTCACCCCCGCTCCACCGGCGTGCCGTCGAAATGATGCCGGTGGATCGCGTGCCGATGCGCGCCCTGATGGTGGGTGAAGCGCAGGATCAGCACCGGCAAGACCAGCAGGATCAGCACCGGCGACAGCGTCATGCCGCCGACCACCACCAACGCCAGCGGCTTCTGCACCTGGCTGCCGATCCCGGTCGACAGCGCGGCGGGGAGCAAGCCGATCGCGGCGGCGAGGCAGGTCATCACCACAGGCCTCAGCGCGTGGCGCACGGTGACCGCGATCGCGTCCTCGCGGTGCAGCCCGTCGTCGACCTGCTGGTTGAACGTGCTCACGACCAAGATGCCGTCCATCACCGCGATGCCGAACAGCGCCACGAAGCCGATCGCGGCCGAGATGCTGAACGCCGTCCCCGTCAGCGCCAAGGCGAGCACCCCGCCGACCAGCGCCATCGGGATGACGCTGAACGCGAGGAACGTATCGCGCACCGAGCTGAAATTGGCGAACAGCAGCACGAGGATCAGCCCCAGGCTGATCGGCACGACCACCTCCAGCCGCGACACCGCGCTGGTCAGGTTACCGAGCTCGCCCGCCCATTCGAGGTGATAGCCGGGCGGGAGCACGACGTTGCGCTTGATGCGCGCCTGCACCTCGCCCACCGCGCCGCCAAGGTCGCGCCCGCGCACGCTGAACTTGATCGGGAGATAACGCTCCTGATGCTCGCGATAGATGAACGATGCGCCGGAGGTGAGCGTGACGTGCGCGACTTCGGACAGCGGCACCTGGATCAGCCCGGTGCCGCCCGGCGCGGGCGCGCCGACGGTCAGCTGGCGGATCGCCTCGATGTCACCGCGCTGCGCGGCGTTGAGCCGGACGACGATGGGGAAATGCCGGTCGGTGCTCGCCTCGAACAGATCGCCGGTCGATTGCCCGCCGATCGCGGCGGCGACGGTGGAGTTGATGTCGTCGGGGGTGAGCCCATAGCGCGCCGCCGCGACGCGGTCGATGTCGATCCGCACCGTCGGCTGGCCGAGCGAGTCGGAAACGCCGAGGTCGGCGATCCCGCGCACCCCCGCCATCTGCGCCTTCATCTTGGCCGCGAGCGTTTCCAGCGTCGCGAGGTCGGGACCGAAGATCTTGACCGAGTTCGCGCCCTTCACCCCCGACGACGCTTCCTCGACATTGTCCTGGATATATTGCGAGAACTCGAAATCGACGCCCGGATAGCGTGCCTGCAACTTGTGCTGGAGCTCGGTGGTGAGCTGGTCCTTGGTGACGCCCGCGGGCCATTGGTCGGCGGGCTTCAGCGGCGTGTAGAATTCGGCGTTGAAGAAGCCGGTCGCGTCCGTCCCGTCGTCGGGGCGGCCATGCGTCGAGATGACCCGCTCGACCTCCGGATAGCCCGCGATGATCTTGCGGATACCGTCGACCACCGGATGCCCCGCCTCCAGCGAGATCGACGGCGGCAGGGTCGCGCGGATATAGAGGTTGCCTTCCTCCAGATGCGGCAGGAACTCGACCCCGAGGCTGCGCACCGCGACGAACGAGCCGAGGCAGGCGAACAGCGCCAAGCCTAGCGTGAGCCCGCGGTTGGCGATCGCGAACGACACCGCCGGCTCGTAGGCGCGGCGCAGGTGCCGGACGACCCAGGTGTCGACCTCCGCCAGCTTGTCGGGCAGCAGCAGCGCGGACAGCATCGGCGAGATCGTGAACGCCGCCACCAGCCCGCCCGCGATGGCGTAGGCATAGGTCTTCGCCATCGGCCCGAAGATATGCCCCTCGACGCCGGTCAGCGTGAACAAGGGCAGGAACGAGGCGATGATGATCGCGGCGGCGAAGAAGATACCGCGGCTGACGTCGCCCGACGCGTGCAGGATCGCTGAGAAACGGTTGGCGACGGTCGCGTGCATCCGCCCTTCGCTGAGCATGTGCGAGCGGTCGGCCATGCGGCGGAAGATCGCCTCCACCATGATGACGCTGGCGTCGACCACCAGCCCGAAATCGAGCGCACCGAGCGACAAGAGGTTCGCCGACTCGCCTTGAAGAATGAGCACCAGCACCGCCACCGACAGCGCGAAGGGTATGGTGATCGCGACAATGAGCGCACTGCGGAGGTCGCCGAGGAATAGCCATTGCAGCACAAAGATCAGCAGCACGCCCTCGAGCAGATTGTGGAGCACCGTATGCGTGGTGACCTCGATAAGGTCGGACCGGTCGTAGATGCGCTCCAGCCTGACCCCCGGCGGCAGAATTCCGGTGGAGTTGATCGTCTCGACCTCTTCCTTGACGCGGGTGATCGTCGGCATCGACTGCGCGCCGCGCTGCATCAGCACGATGCCCATCACCATGTCGTCGTCGCGCCCCTCGCCCGCGATGCCGAGCCGGGGCAGGTTGCCGATCTCCACCGTGCCCACGTCGCTGAGCAGCGTCGGCGCGGCCCCGCCACTGCCGACCAGCACGTTGCGGATCGCCTCAACCGACTGGATCAGCCCGACGCCGCGCACGATCGCGGCCTGTTCGCCAAAATTGACGGTCTGCCCGCCGACATTGCCGTCGCTCTTGCCGATTGCGCCCAGCACCTGCGGGATGGTGACCCCGTGCGCGATCAGCTTGTCGCGGTCGAGCCGCACCTCATAGGAGCGCAGCTTGCCGCCCCAGCCGGTGACGTCGACCACGCCCGGGATGCGCTTGAACCGCCGCTGGAGCACCCAGTCCTGGAGCGTTTTCAGGTCCATCACCGAATAGCCGGGCGGCGCGGTGATGCGGTAACGGTATATCTCGCCGATCGGGCTGGTGGGCGAGATCTGCGGCTGCGCGCCGCCGGGCAATGTGCCGAGCCCGGAAAGGCGACCGAGCACGCGCTGCTCCGCCTCGCGGAACTGGACGTCGTAGGAAAACTGGATCTTCACGTCGGACAGGCCGAACAAGGAAATGGTGCGCACCGCCTTTACGTCCGGCACGCCTGCGATGACCTGCTCGATCGGGATGGTGACGTTGCGCTCCATCTCCTCGGCGGACGCGCCGTTATTCTGCGTGATCACCTCGACCAGCGGCGGGACCGGGTCGGGATAGGCCTCGATGTTGAGGTTCGCAAAGCCGATCACTCCCGCCACCACGACGCCGATCAGCAGCATCAGCATCAGCATCCGCTGACGCAGCGCGATCTCGACCAGACGGTTCACTCGCCCAGGCCCGCCTCGTTGACGAACAGCGCGCCGGCGGTAACGACGCGATCGCCCGCCTCCAGCCCGCTCAGCACCTGCGTAAAGCCGCCCTCGCCCGCGCCGACCTTCACGCTTCGACCGCGCAGCAGCCCGTCGCGCCCGAGCACCCAGACGCGCGCGCTGTCGCCTTCATGGATCACCGCCGCCGAGGGGACGAGCGGCCCCGCCGCCGCGCTGATCGTGCGGCGAATGGTGAAGGAGGCGAACATCTGCGGCTTGAGCTGCTCGCCCGGATTGGCGACGGTGGCGCGCACCGCGAGCCGGCGGGTGGCGGGGTCGAGCGCGGCGGCGATGTTGTCGACCCGCGCGCTGAAGGTGCGCCCAGGCAGCGCGGGGGTGGTGACGACGACCTGATCGCCGAGATGCACGCTCGACGCCTCGCCCTCGGGCAGCTGCGCGACCAGCCAGACATGGCTGAGGTCGGTGATCGTCATCAACGGCGAGCCGGTGCCCCCTGCGCTGATGAACTGGCCGGGCGAGACGCTGCGGTCCGCGACGACGCCCGACACGGGCGAGCGATAGACGGTGGAGGGCTGCCCGTCGGGCGCGCCGCCGCCAGCCTGGAATGCGCGGGTCTCGGCGGCGGACTTGCCGAACAGCTGGAGCCGGTCCTGCGCCGCGCGCAACGCGGCCTGGGCGGTGCGCAGGTTCGATTGCGCGGTGACGAGGTCCGCCTGCGACTGCGCGTAGTCCTTCTGCGCGCCGCCCGCGGTCTGGAAAATCAGCCGCTGGCGCTCGACATTGGCCTGCGCGATCCGCACCGCTTCGGCGGCGCTGGTCTGGGTCGCGGTGGCGGACAGCAGCGTATTGCGCGCGTCCACCAGCTCGGGCGAGGCGACGCGGAGCAGCGGCTGGCCATCGTGCACCCGCGCGCCCGCCTCGACCATGACGCCCAGCACCTGACCCGAAAAGGGCAGCAGGATCGGGGTGCTGTGATCCGCGTCGACCGCGATGGAGCCGGTGGCGCGGACGAGGTCGGCGGTCGCGCCATAGCTGACCGGCTGGATCGTCAGCTGGGCGAGTTGCGCGGGCGTCGGGCGGAACGCGCCCTTGGGCGTAGCTGCCTGCCCGGGCGCGGGCGACGGCGCGTTCAACGACCGCACGGCCGACACGATCGCCCACAAAGCGGCGAGCGCCAACACGACGTACACGGCAAGGCGTATCTGCCCACGCCGGTCGAGCGTGCGCGCGGGCGGCAGCGGGGCGACGTGGCTTTGTTCTTCCGACAAGGCCGCTGCCCCGATATGCTGATTGCTGTCGAACGACATTGCCGCCCGTCGTTGTGCGGTGCAATAGCCCGAGTAGCTTACATCAACCTGACAGGCAGGGGCGTCACAGCGTTGCGACTGCTCATCGTCGAGGACGACCCCGCGCTCGCGGCTGCGCTCGGCGAGGCGTTGGCGCGGCGCGGGGTGGCGAGCGATCGCGCCGGCCGGCTCGACGACGCCGAGCAGATGCTGGCGGCGGCGCAATATTCGGCGGTGCTGCTCGACCTCGGCCTGCCCGATGGTGACGGCATGGCACTGCTTCGTGCGCTCCGGGCAGAGCGCAATCCGGTGCCGGTGCTCGCCATCACCGCGCGCGGCGGAGTCGGCGACCGGATCGCGGGGCTGGACGCGGGCGCGGACGATTATCTCGCCAAGCCGTTCGACGTCGACGAGCTCGTCGCTCGGCTCCGCGCGGTGCTGCGGCGCAAGGGCGACCTCGCCGGCGCGCGGCTCGAGGCGGGTAACGTCTCGCTCGACACCGCGTCGGGCGACCTGTTCGTTGCTTCCGCCCATGTCCTGCTCAGCGCGCGCGAGCGGCAATTGGCCGAGCTGCTGCTCCGCCGCGCGGGCCAGGTCGTCAGCAAGCAGCTGGCGGAGGACCAGCTGTTCGGGCTCGCCGATCCGGTCGGCTCCAACGCGGTGGAGGTGTATGCGCATCGCCTCCGCCGCAAGCTCGCCGCGGCGGGCGCGACCACGCGCATCGAGACGATCCGCGGCGTCGGGTATCTGCTCCGGGTCGCCGTATGAGGATATGGCCGCGCTCGCTCACCGCGCGCATCCTGCTCGCGGAGGTGATGGCGATCGCGGTGGTGATCGTCGTGCTGCCGCTGCTGACGGTGTCGCTGCTCCACCGGACAATGCGCGATTACCAGGCGCGCGACCTCACCGCGCAGGGACGCGCGATCGCGGCCGGGCTGGAGCGAAGCGGCGGGGCGGTGCGCGTCCACCTGCCGCCCGCGCTCGCCGCCGCCTACGCCGCCGCCTATGACGGGCGCGGCTTCGCGTTGCTCGACGCGGGCGGGCGCGTGTTGCCGGCGAGCGCAGCCACGATCCCGGCGGATCGAGTCCCGCGCCGCACCGCGCCCGCGCGCTTCGACCTGCCGCCGCTGACGGGCGTGAGCCTGCCCGTCACCTCGGGCCATGCGCGGCTCTGGGTGGTGGTGATCCAGGACCAGGCGGAGCCCGGCGCGATCCTCGACGATGTGGTGGACGCGTTCCTGTGGCGTTATCTCGCGTTCCTCGTCGCGGTGCTGGCGCTGCTCCCGCTCGTCAATAGCTTGCTGATCCAGCGACTGGTGCGCGCGGTCGGGCGCGTGTCGCGTCGCGCCGCGACCATCGGCCCCGACACGCTTGACCTCAGACTCGATGAGCGCGACCTTCCCGCCGAGGTGGCCTCGCTCGTTCACGCCACCAACGGCCTGCTCGCACGGCTCGGACACAGCTTCGCGTCGCAGCGCGAGTTCATCGGCAACGTCGCGCATGAACTGCGCACCCCGCTCGCCGCGCTCAAGATCGAACTCGACCGCGTGGCCGACGCGGACGCGCGAGCCGCGCTCCACCGCTCGCTCGACCGCGTGTCGCATGTCGTGTCGCAGGTGCGCGACCTCGCCGGGCTCGAAACGCTCGAAGCGGGTAGCCGCCAGGCGTTCGATCTGTGCGAGGTCGCGCGCGAGGCGATCGAGGATCTCGCGCCGGAGGTCTACGCCGTCGGGGACAGCATCGACCTCGTCGCGCCCGACGCGCCGGTCGTCGTCACCGGCGAGCCGACGCTGGCGCGGCTCGCGCTCGGCAACCTCCTCTCCAACGCCACGCGCCACACCCCGCCGGGAACGAGCGTTTCTGTCGTAATCACGCCGGACGGGGCGGTAAGCGTTACCGACACCGGGCCGGGCATCGCTTCGGAGGCGCGCCCGCTGGTCGCCCGCCGCTTCTGGCGCGCCGATCAGCGGCGGTCGGACACGGCGGGGCTGGGCCTGTCGATCGTCGGGCGCATCATGGAGGTGCATGGCGGCGCGTTCGAGGTGTCCTCCGCGCCGAGCGGGGGCGCGCAGTTCCGGCTCCGCTTCCCACTTGCCGCGCGGGCTTGAAAACGCGCCCGCGCGCCCGACCTATCGCGCGACCCAGGCGAGGACGATCGAATGACCCCCGACGAGCGTACGCTGCTTTCCACCTTCCTCCGCGACCTGTCCGGCGCGCGCGGGGTCACCAAGGACGCGGAGGCGGACGGGATGATCCGGCAGGTGCTGGGCGGCAATCCCGACGCGGCGTACCTCCTTGTCCAGCACGCGATCGTCGCCGACCAGTCGCTCCACGCCGCGCAGGCGCGCATCGCCGAGCTCGAGGGCCAGCTTCCCGCGCCCGCGTCGCAGTCCGGCTTTCTCCCGCGCCAGGCGGGGCCATGGGGCGGCAGCAGCCAGCAGCCGCCTTACGCGCAGCCCTCCTACGCTCCGCCCCCGCCCGACCAGCGCCCGGGCGTGTTCTCCGGCGGCGGCGGGCTCGGCAGCTTCCTGCGCAGCGCGGGCACCACGGCGGCGGGCGTCGCGGGCGGCGAGATGTTGTTCTCCGGCCTGTCGGACATCTTCGGCGGCCATCATGGCGGCGGAATGTTCGGCGGCGGGCAGGGCTACGCGCCCGAGGAGAACGTCACCATCAACAACTATGGCGACGACGGCGGCAACGGCGGGTCGGACTACAGCAGCGACGGCGGCTCCGATTATGGCAGCGACGGCGGGTATTGACCGCCGCGCCTAGAACCATGCCACTATCGCCAGCACCGCGCCGATCGCCGCCGACAGCCCGGCGAGCACGAACAACCACCGCCGCCCGGTCAGCGCGGTGATCGAAGCGAGCGCGATCGCGATTTGGACGAAGGTCATCGCGATCGACAGCTTGATGTGCGGTCGCATCGCCTGTTGCGACTCGTCGTTCGCCGCTTCGGAGCGCTTGTCGAGCGCCTCCGCCTGCTTGCGCAAGGCCGCGCTCTTCGCGCGATAGCGGGCGATGTCCGCCCGGCGCTCGGGCATGGCGGCATCGGCGGCGCGCTCGTCGATGCTCCGCTTCACTTCCTCCGCCTGGTAGTAGGACCAGACGTCCGACGCCTGCGCCTTGAGCAGCACCGCCTCGTTCTTCTGATACAGCGCGTCGTTTTCGGTATGCCCGCCGAGCAGGCTCACCACCGCGCCGACGGTCGCCAGCACGGCGGAGAACAGCGCAATGCGCTGCGACAGCGGCTCGCCATGCTCGGCGTCATGGTCGACCACATTCTCGTGGTGGCCGCGCACTTCGAACTCTTCCGCCACCCTGAGCCCCCTTGGCGAATCGTGCCCTCGAGTGGACTCGAACCACCGACCTGCGGTTTAGGAAACCGTTGCTCTA
>CALMGC010000207.1:0-12209 GCA_937863505.1 uncultured Sphingomonadales bacterium
CGCAGGGGACGCGTGAGCAACAGGTTGAACGCGGTGGTGAGCAGGAAGCGATCGGTGACGAGGCTGTTCGCGGCGTAGAAGGCGGCGTCGTCGAGCATCTTGAAATAGGTCGTCCCATGCGCCGCGCCGCCCGCGTGGAACACCTCGGGCGCGATCGTGAAGCTGATCCGCGCGACGCCGCTTTCCGGGATCGCGATCGTGGAGGGAAAGAAGCGGTTGATCGGCGCCGCGGCGTAGAGGCGTTCGAGCGCCCGGAAATGCGCCGCCTCCCCGGCAGGCTCGGACCTCAAGCGCGCGCCTCCGCCCACAACGCCCAGAGCGCGTCGCGCGACCCCGCCCCGCGCAGATTGGCGACCAGCCGCGCGTCGCGAAGCCGCCGCGACACCCCCGCCAGCGCTTTCAGGTGCGCCGCCCCCGCGTCGGGAGGCGACAGCAGCGCAAAGGCGAGGTCGACCGGAAGATCGTCGACCGCCTTGAACTCGATCGGCTGCGCAAGCCGGATCAGCATCCCCGATACCTGGCCAAGACCCGGCAGCTTCGCGTGCGGGATCGCGACCCCGCCCCCGAACCCGGTCGACCCGAGCTTCTCGCGCGCGGCGAGCCGCTCGGCCACCAGCTCGGCATCGACGCCGAGCGCGTCGCGCGCGACCTGGCCGAACTGGGTGAACAATGCGCGCTTGGTCGCGGCGGACGCGCCGACGCGCACCGCATCGGGCAGGAGCAGGTCGGCGGCGTCGGCCATCGTCGTGTCAGCGCATCAAGCGGCGCGGTTCGGCTCCACCCAGCCGATCGTCCCATCGCCGCGCCGGTAGACCATGTTGTGCGCGCCGGTCCCTGCATTCTTGAACAGCAGGGCGGCGGTGTTGCGCAGGTCGAGCATCATCACCGCGTCCGACACGCTCGCTTCGGGCACGTCGACGCGCGTTTCCGCGACGATCAGCGGCGCGTCCGCGACCTCTTCCTCCTCCGCATGTTCGCGGAACAGCGTGTAGCCCGCGTCGTAAAGGCCGCTCTCCGCGACCGGTTCCGCGCCGCCGCCATGATCCTTCAACCGGCGCGTGTAGCGGCGAAGCTGCTTGTCGATCTTCTCCGCCGCGCCGTCGAACGCAGGATGCGCCTCCTGCGCGTCCTGGCGCCCCTTGAGCACCAGCCCATGCGTGACATGGCAGACGATGTCGCAGGTGAAGCCGGAATCGTGCGGTCCCTTGCCGAACGTCACCGTGGACGAGATCGCGCGCGCGAAATATTTGGTCGCGATCCCTTGCAGCTTCTCCTCGACATGCGCGCGGAGCGCGTCGCCCAC
Organism: uncultured Sphingomonadales bacterium; assembly: GCA_937863505.1. Taxonomy (GTDB): domain Bacteria; phylum Pseudomonadota; class Alphaproteobacteria; order Sphingomonadales; family Sphingomonadaceae; genus Sphingomonas. The sequence goes on from CALMGC010000207.1 coordinate 1,304, forward strand.
ATCGACCTGGTGGCCCGAAACGCGGATTTCCATCATCAAACTCCTTGAGTAGCCGACCGGCGCGCGCGTCAGCCGATGGCCTGCGCGCCCCAGATCGGGTTCTTGATCCCCGCCATGAACGCGGCATGGGCCGCCTGTTCTCCCTCGGGCACCGCGAAAACACGCGGCGGACGGACGGGGCGCGGCTCGAGCGTCCGCGCGGCCGTGGCGACCATGGGCGCGTCGCTGACGAGGCCGAGCCCGATCTGTCGCCCGCCCATCAGCTCGACATAGACCTGCGCGAGCAACTGCGCGTCGAGCAGCGCGCCGTGGAGCACGCGATGCGAGCGGTCGATGCCATAGCGCGAGCAGAGCGCATCGAGCGTGTGCTTCGCGCCCGGGTGCCGCGTCCGCGCGATCTGGAGCGTGTCGACCATCCGCGAGGTGCAGACGACCGGGTGGCCGCAACGCGTCAGCTCGCCGTTGAGAAAGCCGAAGTCGAACGCGGCGTTGTGCGCGACCAGCGGCGCGTCCTCGATGAACGCGATCAGATCGCGATGCCCGGCAGCGAAGACCGCGAACTTGGACAGGAAGGTCGCGGACAGGCCATGCACCCGCTCCGCCTCCGACGGCATGTCGCGTTCGGGATGGTAATAGGCGTGGAAGGTGCGACCCGTCTCGCAACGGTTGACGAGCTCGACGCAGCCGATTTCGACCAGGCGGTCGCCGCCCGAGAAGCTGAGGCCGGTGGTTTCGGTGTCGAAGACGATCTCGCGCATGGGGCGGTCGCTATGTGCGCGGCGTCGGCGTCATGCAAGCGATCACCCGGCGGACCGCGGCGCAGGTCGCGTCGAGCGATGCGCCGGTGTCGATCACCCAGTCGGCGCGCGCGCGCTTGTCCGCATCGGGCAGCTGGCGCGCGAGGATCGCCTCGAACCGCGCTTCGGTCATGCCCGGGCGGGCGAGCACGCGCGTGCGCTGGACGGCGGCGGGAGCGGAGACGACCGCGACCTTGTCGACGCGCTTGTCGCCGCCGGTCTCGAACAGCAGCGGGACGTCGAAGACGACCAGGGCAGCATCGGCGTGCTCGGCGAGGAACGCGGCGCGATCTTCCCCAACCGCCGGGTGGACGATCGCCTCGAGCAGCTTCACCGCCGCGTCGTTCCCCAGCACCGCCTCGGCGAGCGCGGTTCGGTTAACGCCATCCGGACCAGTGGTGTCGGGGAACGCCGCCTCGATCGCCGCCACCACGCGCCCGCCCGGCCCCTGCAGCCGATGCACGGCGGCGTCGGCATCGAACACGGGCACCCCCTCGGCGGCGAACATCGCGGCGACAGTGGACTTACCCATGCCGATCGAGCCGGTGAGGCCGAGGGTGCTCACGCTGTCAGCAACGCCCGCAACTCCGCGTCCCGCTCGCGCGGCGGCTCCGCGCCGAAGAACAGCTCAAACGCGAGCGCCGCCTGCCCCACCAGCATCTCCAGCCCGTCAACCACCTCCAACGCGCGCGCGCGGGCGGCGGCGAGCAGCGGGGTCTCAAGCGGGGCGTAGACGAGGTCGTAGACCAGCGCGTCCTCGGGCAGAGGCGCAAGGTCCGGCGCGAACGGGACGTGGCCGACCATCCCCAGCACGCTGGCGTTGACGAGCAGCGCGGCGGGCGGGAGCGGGGCGTCGAGCGGCACGACATCGCCCTTCAGCCCAAAATGCACGAGCAACCCCGCGCCCTTGAGCGGATTGCGCGCGAGCAGAGTGACATGCGCCACGCCGACCCGCGCCAACGCCCAGAGCACCGCGCGCGCCGCGCCGCCCGTGCCGAGCACAGCGACCCGCTCGGCGACGAGGTCGAGCCCCGCGATCGGGCTCCAGAAGCCCGCCGCGTCGGTGTTGGTGCCGATCGGCTCGCCGCCCTCGCCCCGGAACACGGTGTTGATCGCGCCGATGCCCGCCCGCACCTCGCCCGGATCGGCGACATGGTCGAGCGCGGCGAGCTTGTGCGGCACGGTGACGTTGCACCCGCGCCAGGCCGGGTCCGCGCGGCGCTCGGCGAAGTAGCCCGCGAGGCGGTCGGGGGTGACATGCGTCGCGCGGTAATCGCCCTCGATACCCAACGCATCAAGCCAGAAGCGGTGGATCAGCGGCGACTTGCTGTGCGCGATCGGATCGCCGATCACCTCGGCATAAGGCCGGCTCACCTCGGCACCAGCCCACGCAACCGCAGCGCATCCAGCACGGGAAAGAGCGGCAGGCCGAGTACGGTGAACGCGTCTCCTTCGATGCGGGTGAACAGTTGCGGCCCCAGCGCCTCCAGCCGGAAACAGCCGACACAGCCCGCGATCGCGGGCCATTCGCGGTCGAGATACCAGTCCATGAAGCTGCCGGACAGCGGGCGGACATGCAGCCGCGCGCGGTCGACGACGCGCCAGACCGGGTGACCATCCTCGGCCAGCACGGCGGCGCTGAACAGGTCGTGCGTGCCCCCCGACATGCGCCCGAGATGCTCGGCGGCGACGTCGCGCGTCTCCGGCTTGTCGAGCACTGTCCCGTCAGCGAGCGCGACGAGGCTGTCGCCGCCGAGCACCAAGCGCCCCGGCATCCGCCCGCTCACCTTCACTGCCTTCAACTCGGCGAGCGCATCGGCGAGGTCGCGCGGGGACAGATGGCGGAGCGACGCCTTGGCCGCATCCTCGTCGACGCCGGGCGAGGTCGCCTCATGCTCCACCCCCGCGGCGGTCAGCATCGCGCGCCGCGACGCGCTCTGGGAAGCGAGGACCAGCATTATTCCGCTTCCTTGTCCGCCGCCGGGCCGAAGCGGCGCTCGTTGACCAGCGCGATGATCGCGGCCGCCGTCTCCTCGATCGAGCGGCGCGTCACGTCGATCACCGGCCAGCCATTGTCCGCGAACATCCGCCGCGCATAGGCGATCTCGCGCGCGACGAGCTCTTGGTCGACATAGGGGGTCTCGGCGCGCTGGTTGAGCGACAACAGGCGGTTGCGGCGGATCGCGATCAGCCGGTCCGCGCTGGTGGTGAGGCCGACGATGAGCGGATTGCGGAGCCGGAACAGCTCGGGCGGCGGCGGGCTCTCCACCACGATCGGGATGTTCGCCGCCTTGTAGCCGCGGTTGGCGAGATAGATCGCGGTCGGCGTCTTGGACGATCGCGACACGCCCGCGAGCACGATGTCCGCCTCCTCCCAATCCTCCGCTCCGACACCGTCATCATGCGCGATGGTGAACTGGATCGCCTCGACCCGCGCGAAATACTCGGCGTCGAGGACGTGCTGACGCCCGGGCCGCGCCTTGGCCGTCTGCCCCAGCATCCCCGACAGCGCATCGGTCACCGGGTCGAGCGGCGCGACCGCGGGCAGGCCGAGCGCGTGGCAGCGTTGCTCCAGCACCCGCCGCGTCGCCGAGTTGACCAGCGTATAGATCACCAGCCCCGGATTGTGCGCGATCTCTTGGAGAATGCGGTCGAGATGCGCTTCGGTCCGCACCATCGGCCAGAAATGCCGCACCGTCTCGACATCGTCATATTGCGCGAGCGCCGCCTTGGCGATGTTCTCCAGCGTCTCGCCGGTGGAGTCCGAGAGGAGGTGGAGGTGGAGCCGCACAGCTCAGGACCGATCTGTGAATAACATCGGGACGGGCGATAGGACAAACGCGCGGATCGGGAAAGCGGGCGGGCGACGGTGCACAAGTCGCGATCCGTCCACACGGGCGTCCACCGGTCGGGCGCTTGTCAACAGGTTGTGGATAACGGGGACGAATAGTGCGAATCCGGGCGAGGCCGCCCTGCGCTCCGCGTCAACCTGTGGGCGGAATCGGTAACGGGCGGTTACCCCCGGCACCCACGCGCCAACCACATCAACAGCCTTCTCAGATTCCTTTCTTCAGGAAGAAGGTAGGCGGGTATGGCGGCCCGGTCACGCCGGAGGTGGCGGGCGGCGCGGCGGTCGGATAGGGGCGCACGGGTGTCGCACCTTAACGCCCCCACCAAGCCCCTGCTCGCGACCTTGCGAGGGCAGCATCAGCCGCGCTCGCCGGTGTGGCTGATGCGGCAGGCGGGGCGGTACCTGCCCGAATATCGCGCGCTCAGGGCAGAGAAGGGCGGCTTCCTCGCGCTCGCCACCGATCCGGAAGCGGCGGCGGAAGTGACGTTGCAGCCGATCCGGCGGTTCGGGTTCGACGGTGCGATCCTGTTCTCGGACATTCTGATGGTGCCCTGGGCGCTAGGGCAGGAGCTTACGTTCGGGGTAGGCGAGGGCCCGCGCCTCACCCCCGCGCTGGTCGACCGCGACCTCGACGCGCTGGCGTCGCATCCCGGGCGGCTGGAGCCGGTCTACGCGACCGTTCGTCGGGTAAAGGCGGCCCTGCCCCCCGAGACGACGTTCCTCGGCTTCGCGGGCGCTCCCTGGACCGTGGCGACCTACATGGTCGCGGGCGCCGGGTCGAAGGACCAGGCGGAGACGCGGCGGCTCGCCTATCGCGACCCCGCCCGCTTCGGCGCGCTGATCGAAGCGATCGCGACCGCGACGGTCGACTATCTATCCGCGCAGATCGAGGCGGGCGTAGAGGCGGTGCAGCTGTTCGACAGCTGGGCGGGAAGCCTCAGCCCGGCGCAGTTCGAGCGGTGGGTGGTCGCCCCCACCGCGCGGATCGTCTCGGCGCTCCACGATCGGCATCCCGGCACACCGGTCATCGGCTTTCCGAAGGGCGCAGGCGGCAAGCTGCCCGTCTATGCGCGTGAAAGCGGCGTCGACGCGGTCGGGCTGGACGAGACGGTGGACCCGGTCTGGGCCGATGGCCAGCTCCCGCCCGGCTTGCCCATACAGGGTAATCTCGACCCGCTCGCGCTCGTCAGCGGGGGCGAAGCGCTCGACCGCGCGGTCGACCGCATCCTTGCCGCCTTTCCCGAGCGCCCCCATGTCTTCAACCTCGGCCACGGCATCCTCCAGGACACGCCGGTGGCGCATGTCGAGCGGCTGCTCGCGCGGGTGCGGGGATGAGCCATGTGGGAGCGCCTGCTGATGACCTATGACTGGATCAAGGCGGGGCACGTCATCTTCGTCATCTTCTGGATGGCGGGGCTGTTCATCTTCCCGCGCTACCTGATCCATCATCAGGAAAGCCTCGGCACCCCCGAAGCCGCGCGCTGGGTGGAGCGCGAGACGAAGCTGCGCCGCGTGATCCTCACCCCGGCGATGATTGTCGTGATCGTGCTCGGGGTCGCGCTGGCGGTGCTGGGCCATTGGTGGCAGGCCGGCTGGCTCCACGCCAAGCTGTTGTTCGTCCTGCTGCTCGTCGGTTACCATGGCTGGGCGGTGCGCTATTCGAAGAAGCTGGCGGCGGGGCGCGCGCCGCTCCCCCTGCGGACGCTCAGGATGCTCAACGAGGTCCCCGCGATCGGGGTGGTGCTGATCGTCGTGCTCGTCATCGTCAAACCGTTTTAGCCCGTCACCTGCAACCCTATCACCGTCACCCCGGGTCAGGCCCGGGGTGACGGGAAGTAGGAGGGCTAGCTTGACGGGAAGCGCGCACCCGCTTACGTCGTTGGCACAGCGCGGCCCCGTCCTGGTGGTCGCTCCCTCAGCATCGACCCGCCGCGTTCCCACGCCGCCCGACGCTCTTCCCCGCACTTTTGCGCCCCGGACTCCCCCTATGCACCTCAAAGACCTCAAGAAGAAATCGCCCGCCGACCTCGTCGCGATGGCGGAGGAGCTCGGCGTCGAGGGCGCTTCCACGCTCCGCAAACAGGACCTGATGTTCGCGATCCTGAAGGTGCAAGCGGAGCAGGGCGAGCAGATCATGGGGATCGGCACGATCGAGGTGCTGCCCGACGGCTTCGGCTTCCTGCGTTCGCCCGAGGCGAACTACCTTGCCGGCCCCGACGATATCTACGTCACCCCCAACCAGGTCCGCAAGCACGGGCTGCGCACCGGCGACACCTGCGAAGGCGAGGTGCGCGGACCCAAGGACGGCGAGCGTTATTTCGCGCTGACGAAGCTCACCGCGGTCAATTTCGACGATCCCGAGGCGGTGCGTCACCGGGTCAATTTCGACAACCTCACCCCGCTCTATCCCGAGCAGAAGCTGACGCTCGATCCGCATGACCCGACGGTCAAGGACAAGTCCGCGCGGGTGATCGACATCGTCAGCCCGCAGGGCAAGGGCCAGCGCGCGCTGATCGTCGCGCCGCCGCGCGTCGGCAAGACGGTGCTGCTCCAGAACATGGCCAAGGCGATCACCGACAACCATCCGGAGGTGTTCCTGATCGTGCTGCTCGTCGATGAGCGGCCCGAGGAAGTCACCGACATGCAGCGTAGCGTGAAGGGCGAGGTGATCTCCTCCACCTTCGACGAGCCCGCGCAGCGCCACGTCCAGGTCGCCGAGATGGTGATCGAGAAAGCGAAGCGGCTGGTCGAGCACAAAAAGGACGTGGTGATCCTGCTTGACTCGATCACGCGGCTGGGGCGCGCCTACAACACGGTGGTGCCGTCGTCGGGCAAGGTGCTGACCGGCGGCGTCGACGCCAACGCGCTGCAGCGGCCCAAGCGTTTCTTCGGCGCGGCGCGCAACATCGAGGAAGGCGGCTCGCTCTCGATCATCGCCACCGCGCTGATCGACACCGGCAGCCGCATGGACGAGGTGATCTTCGAGGAGTTCAAGGGCACCGGCAACAGCGAGATCGTGCTCGACCGCAAGGTGGCGGACAAGCGCATCTTCCCCGCGCTCGACGTGGGCAAGAGCGGCACCCGCAAGGAGGAGCTGCTGGTCGACAAGCCCAAGCTGTCGAAGATGTGGGTGCTTCGCCGCATCCTGATGCAGATGGGGACCATCGACGCGATGGAATTCCTGCTGGACAAGATGAAGGACTCGAAGACGAACGAGGACTTTTTCGACAGCATGAATCAGTGACCGAGCGCGGCTTGCGGCACCCTGCCGCAAGACTCGCGGCGGGCTGGCGAGCCTCACTCGCCTGACCCGTCCGACGTCCAGCGCGGGCTTTGCCCGCGCCTCTACCAGATTCGATTTTCGTAGCGGCCGCCGCGGCGAAGCCGCGTCGTCAGACCTCGCTTCGCGCGAGGCTGGCCGGGCGCGCTCAATGCTCGCTTTAGCTCCGCTAAAGCGTTAGCCCGCGCGCCATGCCCGCCTTCAGCCTCGCCGACGCCTTCTCCCCCGCCGGGCTCGCCGCGCTCGGCCAGGTCATCGCGATCGACCTCATGCTCGCGGGCGACAACGTCGTCGTCCTCGGTACGCTCGCCGCAGGCCTGCCCCCGCGCGACCGCAAGCGCGTCCTGTTGTTCGGCGTCGGCCTGTCGCTCATCTGCCTGCTCGGTTTCGCCTGGTTCGCGACGCGGCTGCTTCAGGTCGTCGGCCTTCTGTTCGCGGGCGGCTTGCTGCTGCTATGGGTCGCATGGAAGCTGTGGCGCGAGCTGCGCGCCGGGCACTCGAAGGAGGTCGGCCACGTCACTCCCGTCCCGCGCAGCTTCGCGCGCGCGGCGGTGCAGGTCGCGATCGCCGATCTGTCGATGAGCCTCGACAATGTGCTCGCGGTGGCGGGGGCGGCGCGCGACCATCCGACGGTGCTGTTCTTCGGCCTCGGGCTGTCGGTGACGCTGATGGCGGTCGCCGCCAACCTCATCGCGCGGGTGATCGAGCGGCACCGCTGGATCGCGTATCTCGGGCTGGCGGTGATCGTCTACGTCGCGGCCAATATGCTCCACCAGGGATGGACCGACCCGAAGGTCGGCCTCGACGCGTTCCTCAGGCGAGGTTAGCCGCGAAAAAGTCGGTCGTCCGCCCATCCGCCAGTTCCGCCGCCGCCGGGCTACGTCGGGCACCGATCTCGGTCGCGAAGCCATGGTCGACGCCGGGATAGTCGTGGAGCTTCACCCTCGGGTGAGCGTCGAGCCCCTCGTGCATCTTCGCCTGCTGATCGGGCGTGACAAAGTGATCCGCGCCCGCAATATGGAGCATCAGCGGACGGGCGATGGCGGGCGCCTCGCCGAGCAGGTCGGGGATGCCGACCGGGTAGTAACCGACGCTGGCGTCGACGTCCGTGCGCGCGGCGGTCATGTACGCCAGCCGTCCGCCGAGGCAGTAACCGACCGCGCCGACCTTGCCGCCGCCCACCGCTTCGCGCGCGGCGCAGATCGTCGCCTCGATGTCGCGAATCCCTGTGTCCTGGTCGAACCGGCCCATCAGTCCGAACGCCTGTTGCAGCTGATCGGGCACGTCCGGGTCGAGCTCGATGTTCGGCTGCAATCGCCAGAAAAGGTCGGGCGCGATCGCGAGATAGCCCGCCTCGGCGAGCGCGTCGCACTTGCGGCGGATGCCTTCGTTGATGCCGAAGATCTCCTGAATGACGACGATCGCCGCGCGAGGCTCGCCTGCCGGGTCGGCGCGATAGGCAGTGAGGCGACCGGTGTCGTCGAGCGTCTCGATGATCATGGTGGTCATGGCTGATCCTTGTGGCGCTGCTCGTGATCGAGCAGCCATTGTTTGGTGAGCGGGCCGTCGCCCGCCGAATAGGCTCCGAGCCGCTCGGTGGCGAGCACGCGATGGCAGGGCACGACCAGCGGGAACGGGTTGCGCGCGCACGCCTGCCCGACCGCGCGCGGGCTGGACGCAAGCAATCGGGCGAGCGCGCCATAGCTCGCCGTCTCGCCATAGCCGACCGCGACGATGCCGTCGCGCAGCGCCGCTCCGCGCGGGTTCGCCGCGGGCGCGAGCGCCAGGTCGAAGCCGGTGCGCTCGCCCGCGAACCATTGCTCGATCTGCTCGCGCGCTTGGCGGACGGTGTCCGCGACGCCATGACGGGTCGCGCTGTCACGTGGGCCGATGCGGATGCCGTATAGCTGCGCCTCATCGCCGGTCACTTCGACGCGACCGATGGGTGTCGCGAACGCGGCTGTGTCGCGGGTTGACATGTTTCGGCTATGCCGTGCCGGAACGACGCGCTCAAGGGAGGCTGAGGTGAAGATCAATCTGGAGGTCGATTGCACACCGGAGGAGGCGCGGCGGGTGATGGGGTTGCCCGACCTGACCCCGCTGCACGACCGATACCTCGCCATGCTGATGGACACGATGGACGGCTCGGTCCGCCCCGAGCTGATCGAGACGATGGTCAAGAGCTGGGCGCCGATGGGCGAGGCGGGGATGCAGATGTGGCGGCGCCTGTTCGAGGCGCGCGGGGCCAAGCCACCGGAATGACCGACACGATCGTCGCGCTGTCGAGCGGGCGTCCGCCGGCGGCGATCGGCGTCATCCGGGTGAGCGGCCCAGCGGCGTTCGCGGCGGTGGGCGCGCTAGCGGATACGCTGCCGGAACCGCGCCGGGCCGGGCTGCGCGTGTTGCGCGATGCGGAGGGCGCGATACTCGACCGCGCGTTGGTGCTGTGCTTTCCGGGGCTGGGGAGCGCGACGGGGGAGGATCTTGCGGAGCTGCACTGTCATGGCGGTCGCGCGGTCACCGCAGCGGTGGAGGCGGCGCTGGTTGGGCGACACGGCATCCGCGCGGCGGAACCCGGGGAGTTCACCCGCCGAGCGCTGGCCAACGGGCGCATCGACCTAGCGGAAGCGGAGGGGCTCGCCGACCTGCTCGCGGCCGAGACGGAAGCGCAGCGGCGCACGGCGTTGCTGGCGGCGGAGGGGCAGCTGAGCGGACGGGTACGCGGTTGGCTGGCGACGCTGGCCGGGCTGGCGGCGCGGGTCGAGGCGGCGATCGACTATGACGACGAAACGGAGACGGCGGGGGCGGGTGACGTCCGTGCAGAGGTCGTCGCGCTTGCCGCGGCGCTTTCGATGTTGCTTACGGCGCCTCCGGTCGAGCGGTTGCGCGACGGGGTCCGAGTAGTCATCGCGGGTCCTCCGAACAGCGGCAAGTCGACGCTGATCAACGCATTGGCGGAACGCGAGGTGGCGATCGTCTCGCCGATCGCGGGCACGACGCGCGACCGGATCGAGGCGGCGGTGCAGCGGGACGGCGTCCCGTATCTGCTGTCCGACACCGCGGGGCTGACCGATACGGCGGACCCGATCGAGGCGATCGGGGTGGGGCTGGCGCGGGCGGCAGTGAGGGCTGCGGACGTGCTATTGTGGCTGGGAGACGATCTGCCTCCACCGGGAGCGCTGTGGGTCCATGCGCGGTGTGATCTGCCGGGACGCGAAAGCGCGCCGATGGGCGCGGTTGCCGTATCGGCGGTGACCGGCTTCGGCGTCGGTGTGCTCTGGGACAGGGTCGCGGACCGGGCAGGGGCGTTGCTGCCAGGGGTCGACCAGCTGGCGATCAACGCTCGTCAACGCGCGCTCGTACGGCAGGCGTCCGAGGCGCTGGCCGACGCAGCCGGTGAGACCGACCCGTTACTCCTCGCCGAACAGCTCCGCATCGCGCACCGCGTGCTGGCGGCGATCACCGGTGCGGACGCGACCGAGGCGATGCTAGACGCGCTGTTCTCGCGCTTTTGCCTGGGCAAGTGAGTTCCACGTGGAACAAGGCTCCGCTCTGGTTTAGGAGCGCGTCCATGACGGACGTCATCATCGTGGGCGCGGGCCATGCGGGTGTCGAAGCGGCGTGCGCGGCGACGCGGCGCGGCGCGTCGGTGCTGCTGCTCAGCTTCGACCGCGCCAATATCGGCGTGATGTCGTGCAACCCATCGATCGGCGGCGTCGGCAAGGGGCACATCGTCCGCGAGGTCGATGCGCTCGATGGCGTCATGGCGCGCGCGGCGGATGCGGCGGCGATCCATTACCGGATGCTCAACGCCAGCAAGGGCAAGGCGGTGCAGGGCCCGCGCGTCCAGGCGGACCGGCGGCGTTACGCTGCGGCGGTGCGCGACGCGGTGGCGCAGGCCCCAGGGCTGACGGTGGGTAAGGGCGAGGTGGTCGACCTCACCATCGGCCGCGGGCGCGTGACCGGCGTGCGGCTGGC
>CALMGC010000207.1:12219-16500 GCA_937863505.1 uncultured Sphingomonadales bacterium
CGGGCGGGGCAACCATCGCGGCGCGTGCGGTCGTGCTGGCGACGGGGACGTTTCTCGGTGGGCGCATCTTCCGCGGCGACGAGCGCGCGCCCGGTGGACGGGTCGGCGAGCGCGCGGCGGGGCCATTGGCGGTGCGGCTCGCCGACCATGGTCTTGCGACGGCGCGACTTAAGACGGGCACACCGCCCCGGCTTGACGGGCGCACGGTCGACTGGGCGCGGCTGGTCGAGCAACCATCGGATGCGCGCGACTGGCGCATGTCGCCGCTCAGTCGGGGCGAGCGGCTGCCGCAGGTCGCCTGTGCGATCACGCGCACCGGCGTCGAGACGCACGACCTGATCCGCGCGAATCTCGATCGGTCGCCCCTGTTCGGGGGGGCGATCGAAGGCACGGGGCCGCGCTATTGCCCGTCGATCGAAGACAAGGTGGTCCGCTTCGGCGACCGCGATGGACATCAGCTGTTTCTGGAACCGGAGGGGCTGGACGACCCGCTCGTCTACCCGAACGGACTGTCAACCCCGCTCCCGGCGGATGTGCAGGAACGCGTTGTCCGCTCGATCGTCGGGCTGGAGCGGGCGCGCGTTGCGGTCCCGGGTTACGCGGTTGAATATGACCATCTCGATCCGCGCGGGCTCGATCACCGATTGGCAGTAACCGCGTTGCCTGGGCTGTTCTGCGCGGGGCAGATCAACGGCACGACCGGCTATGAGGAAGCCGCGGGGCAGGGGCTGGTCGCGGGCGCGAATGCCGCCGCCGAGGCGCTTGGGGTGGGGCCGCTGTTGCTCGACCGCGCATCGAGTTACCTCGGCGTGATGATCGACGACCTCGTGTTGCAGGGCGTCACCGAGCCGTACCGGATGCTGACCGCGCGCGCCGAGTACCGGCTATCGCTGCGAGCGGACAATGCCGAGACGCGGTTGAGCGAGATCGGCCTTGCCGCCGGGCTGATCGGGCCGGAACGCCGGGCGCACCTCGACCGGCGGGACGCAGCGCGGTCGCGGGTCGACAAACTATTGCAGACCGAGTTCAGTGCAGCGGAGATGGCTGACCATGGCGCGATCGTGGGGCAGGACGGCGCGCGCCGGACCGCACGGGCGTGGCTTCGGTTCGGGCAGGTCGGTCTGGCACATGTCGCGCCGGAACTCGACGGCGACGATCCGCTCGTCGCGGAGATCGTCGAAGACGCCCGTTACGCGCCCTATCTGGAGCGACAGGCGGACGAGATCACCCGGTTGCGGCGTGACGAAGCTACCTTGCTCGACCCGGCGCTCGACTATGCCCGTGTGCCCGGGCTGTCGAACGAGATGGCGGAGCGGTTGGCCCGGGTGCAACCTGACTCGCTCGCAGCGGCATCGCGCGTCCGCGGCGTGACCCCGGCGGCGCTGTCCGCGATCCTGCTCCACGCGATGCGCAAGGCGGCGTGACCGAGACGGAGGCACGGGCGTGGGTTGCCGATCGGTTTGGGGCGGTGGCAGTCGACCGGTTCACGCGACTTGCCGACCTACTTGTTGCCGCGAACCAGCAACAGAATCTGGTCGCGCCGGCATCGCTCGCGTTGATGTGGTCCCGTCACCTTGCCGACAGCGCGCAACTCGCGTTTTTAGATGAGAGCAATGGCCTATGGCTCGACATCGGCAGCGGCGGGGGCTTACCCGGGCTGGTGCTCGCGCTCCTGCTCGATCGCCCGTTCCTGCTGTGCGAACCGCGTCGGCTTCGGGCAATTTTCCTGAGCGAAGCGATCGACGCCCTCGACCTCACGGCCCGCGTGACGGTTGCGCAAAGCAAGGTCGAGCTGCTCGTGACACCCGCCACAACCATCTCCGCCCGTGCGGTCGCCTCGATCACAGCGCTGTTCACCGCCGCGCGCGCCTGCGCCACGCCGGACACGACCTGGATTTTGCCGCGTGGCAAGTCCGGGCGGAACGAGCTAGAGACGGTGCAGCGCGCCGTCCGAGGTGAGTTCCACGTGAAACAAAGCCTGACCGATCCCGAAGCCGTGATCGTCGTCGCCCGCCGGGTAAGCGCGCGATGACGGTGATCGCGGTCGCCAACCAGAAAGGCGGCGTCGGCAAGACGACCAGCGCGATCAACCTCGCGACCGGGCTCGCCGCGATCGGACTTCGCGTGCTGCTGATCGACCTCGACCCACAGGGCAATGCGTCGACCGGCATGGGCGTCGGCCGCAACGACCGCGCGGTGTCGTCCTATGAAGTGCTGATCGGCCGCGCGTCGGTCACCGCCGCCGCGATGGCGACCAAGGTGCCCCGGCTCGACCTGATCCCCGCGACGGTCGATCTGTCGGGCGCGGAGATCGAGCTGGTCGAGCTCGACGCGCGTACGCACCGGCTCCAGCACGCGCTACGGCAAGGGCGCGAACGGTGGGATGTGGTGCTGATCGACTGCCCGCCCTCGCTCGGGCTGCTGACGATCAACGCCATGGTCGCCGCCAACTCGCTGCTGGTGCCGCTGCAATGCGAGTTCTTTGCGCTGGAGGGGCTGAGCCAGCTGCTGAGCACGGTGGAGCGCATCCGCACGCGATTCAACCCGGGGCTGGGAATCGTCGGCGTCGCGCTGACGATGTATGACCGGCGCAACCGGCTAAGCGAGCAGGTCGCCACCGACGTGCGCGCGGTGCTCGGGCGGGTGGTGTTCGAGACGGTGATCCCGCGCAACGTCCGCCTGTCCGAGGCGCCGAGCCATGGGCTCCCGGCGCTGATCTATGACCATCGCTGTTCGGGGTCGGAGGCGTATATGGCGCTCGCGCGTGAACTGATCGCGCGGTTGCCAGCGCGGGCGGAGGCGGCATGAGCCGGGCGAGCGGCCTCGGGCGCGGGTTGAGCGCGCTGCTCGGTGACGTGGGCACGCGCGACGAGGCGGTTGCGCTCCCCGCCAATCAGGGCGGCGCGCGGCTGTTGCCGATCGACGCGCTCGAGCCTCATCCCGACCAGCCCCGCCGCGCGTTCGAGGACGCCGCGCTCGACGAGCTCGCCGCGTCGATCCGCGAGCGCGGGCTGCTTCAGCCGATCGTCGTGCGCGCGCGCGGCGCGTCGTATCAGATCGTCGCGGGCGAGCGTCGCTGGCGCGCGGCGCATCGCGCGCGGCTGGCCGAGGTGCCGGTGATCGTCCGCGAGTTCGACGACGCGGACACGCTGCAGGTGGCGTTGCTCGAGAACATCCAGCGGCAGGACCTCAACGCGATCGAGGAGGCCGAGGCGTATCGGCGGCTGATGCACGAGTTCGGCCACACGCAGGACGCGCTCGCCAAGGTCGTCCACAAATCGCGCAGTCATGTCGCCAACCTGCTCCGCCTGCTCGACCTGCCCGGGTCGGTGCAGGCGCAGCTGCTCGGCGGCGCGCTGACCATGGGCCACGCGCGCGCATTGCTCGGGGCGAGCGATGTCGAGGCGCTGGCCGAGCAGGTCGTCGCGCGCGGGCTGTCGGTGCGCGATACCGAGAAGCTGGCGCGCGCCGCCAAGGGCCGCGCCGAACCCGGCGAGCGCGGCGACACTGCGCGCGGGGGTGGCGACGGCCCCGACGCGGACTTGGCGGCGCTGGAGCAGCAGCTCGCGGACCTGCTCGGCGTATCGGTGCGGATCGCGCACGGGCAGGACGGCGGCTCGATCACGCTGGCGTATCAGAGCTTCGATCAGCTCGATATGCTGTGCCAGCGGCTGAGCGGCGAAGCGATCTGACGCGTTAGCGCCGCCGCTCGACCGCGCGCGCCATCGCCAGCGCGGCGTCGCTCGCCAGCACGTCACCGGCATTGCCCGGGGCCATGGTGTCGCGCTGCGCCCGCTGCACCGCCGCCATCGCTTCGCCCAGCATCGGCGCGGTCCAGCGACGTAGCGACGCGGCGAGCGCCTGTTCCTCGCTGAAATGGACGCCGCGCCGTTTCATCAGCTGGACCGGGTCGCCGCCGCGCTCCGCCTCGCCGCGCAATTCGACCATCAGCATCAGCCGCCGCGCGAGCTGGCGCAGCCACGCGACAGAGGACGCGCCCGCCTCGCGCAACCGGCCCAGCTCCTCCGCCAGCGCGGCGAGGTCGCCCGCCGCGATGGCCGCGATCGCCGCGCCAGCTTCCGCCTCACCGACGTCCGCGCCGACCGCGTCGAGCGCTGCGTCATCGAGCTCGCGCGGGCGATCGGGCGCGGCGTCGAGGTAGAGCGACAGCTTCTCCAGCTCGCGCGCCATTACCGCGCGGTCGCCGCCGCTCGCCTCCGCCACGCGCCGTGCTGCGCCGCCTACTGGGCGCAGGCCCAGCGCGCGGGCGAGATCGGCGGC
>CALMGC010000208.1 GCA_937863505.1 uncultured Sphingomonadales bacterium
GGAGACACGGGCGCGGCGATCCGACTTCGCATGAGTTCTGGCCAAGACCTTGGACAGGAAGGTCTGTCGTACGGGGTCGGGCTGGGTGTGAACGGGGTGGGGGAACTTTGATGCGCTGAGAGGCTTGGAGAAACGCTCCCCGTCGGCGCGGCCCGGAGATCCCCTATGACCCAGACCGCGCTTGGGGGCGGAGCGCCCCTATGCGCCCCGGAGCGCTCCAGCCCGCTTCCGGCGCTTACGCCGGGGACATCAACCATAGCTGAACCGCTCGGCCGAGCGTCGTCCGAGTGGTTCAGCCGTAGCAAGCTCACGCTTGCGCGCCGCCGGCTTGCGCGCAGGCGCGGCGGGCGCGGGTTCCTCCGCCTTCGCCTTTACCGGAGCTTTGCGTGCCGGTTTCTTCGCCGCGACGGGCGTGTCCTCATTGGCGGGCTCGGGCGCCTTCGCCTTGAGCTTGGGGCCGGCTGCGGGCGCGTCCTCCGCCGAAGCGGTCGCACCGCCGCGCTCCATCGACTTCTTCAACGCCGCCATCAGGTCGGCGACGTTGTTCGCCGCGCGCGCGGGCTTTTCGTCCGCTTCCTCGATCACCTTGCCGCCCTTGGCCGCGCGCTTCTCCTCCACCAGCCTTTTCAACGCATCGACGTAACGGTCGTGATACTCGTCCGGGTGGAACGGCGCGGTCTTCTTGTCGATCAGCGCGGTGGCGAGGTCGAGCAGCTCGGGGTCGGGCTTGTCATCAGCGATGTCGCGGAAATAGCCCTGCGCCTTGTGGACCTCGTCCGCGTAGCGCAGCGTCTCCAGCACCATTCCGCGCCCGCACGGCTTGAGGCTCACCACATATTCGCGCCCCCTGAGCGCGAGCTGGCCGAGCCCGACCTTCTTCGCCTTCCGCAACGCCTCGCGCAGGACGATGAAGGCTTCCTCGGCAAGGTCGTCGGCGGGCACGACGAAGTATGGCTTCTCGTAATAGAGCACGTCGATCTCGCTCGCGTCGACGAACTGCGTCAGCTCCAGCATTTTTTTCGACTCGAGCTTGACCGCGTCGATCTCGTCCTGGTCGAGCAGGACGAACTCGCCCTTCTGATATTCATAGCCCTTGACGATCTCTTCGGGGTCGACCGGGCCGACGCCCGTCACCACCTTTTCGTAATGGATCGGCTTGCCCGTTGGCTCGTGGATCTGCTTGAAGCTGATCGCCGCGCCCGACTTCGTCGCGGTGTAGATCTCGACGGGGATCGACACCAGCGCCAGCCTGATCTGCCCCTGCCAATATGCGCGCGCCGCCATCTGCCCACCTTCGTTGCGAGAGCGATTCAAACCGCGACGTGCGGACTCGTTCCGTTCGCTTGGGCACCGGTTTGTCCCGCGCGGGGAATGCAAGTAAAGCGGATTTATGGACGACCCCCTGGCCCTGTTCGATGCTTGGTACGCCGAAGCGAAGGCGAGCGAGCCCAATGACCCGAACGCGATGGCGCTCGCCACCGCCGACGCGCGCGGGCGACCGTCGCTGCGCATGGTGCTGCTCAAGGGCCACGATGAGCGCGGGTTCGTGTTCTACACCAACCGCGAGGGGCGCAAGGCGGCGGACCTCGAAGCGAACCCGTATGCCGCGTTGATGTTTCACTGGAAGTCGCTCCGGCGGCAGGTGCGCGTCGAAGGCGCGGTGAGCCTTGCGAGTGATGCCGAAAGCGACGCGTATTTCGCCAGCCGCAGCCGCGACTCGCAGCTGGGTGCGTGGGCGTCCGACCAGTCGCGCCCGCTCGACTTGCGCGAGACGTTCGAGGCGCGGGTCGCCGAAGCACGCGCGCGGTTCGAGGGACAAGACGTGCCGCGTCCGCCGCACTGGGGCGGCTATCGCGTCGCGCCCGAGCGGATCGAGTTCTGGCGCGACCGCGAGGCGCGGCTGCATGAGCGGCGGCTGTTCACCCGTGTCGACGGCGGGTGGATCGAGGGACTGCTCTACCCATGACGCTCGAGGAACGCCGCCGCGTCATCCCCCATGCCGTCCGCGCCGCGCTGGCGAGCGTCGGCATGGCGAGCGCGTTGCTGCTGCTCAAGGGCTTCGCCGCCTGGGCGACAGGGTCGATCGCGATGCTCGGGTCGCTCGCGGACACCGCGCTCGACCTGCTCGCGTCGCTGGTGACGCTGTACGGGGTCAAGCTCGCCGCCACGCCCGCCGACCATGACCACCGCTTCGGGCACGGCAAGGCGGAGGCGCTGGCGGCGCTGTTCCAGGTGGCGCTGATCTCGCTGTCCGCCGCCGCGATCCTGTGGCGCGCGGTGGACCGGTTCGGCGCGGACGGGATCAACGAGGACGCGCCGCTCGGGATCGGCGTGTCGCTCGTCGCGATTCTCGCGACGCTGGCGCTGCTCGCCTATCAGCGCCGGATCATCCGCCGCACCGGATCGGTCGCGATCATGGCGGATAACGTCCATTATCAATCTGACCTGCTGGTCAACGTCGCCGTCATCGCGGCGTTGGTGCTCGACCAGTATCTGGGCGTGCGCGGGGCCGATCCGGCGTTCGGCATCGGCATCGCGTTGTGGCTCGCATTCGGCGCATTCTCCGCGTCGAGCCAGGCGATCGACATGCTGATGGATCGCGAATGGCCGGAGGAGCAGCGCGCGCATTTCCTCGACGTCGCCGCGCGCCAGCCTGGCTTGCGCGGCATCCACGATTTCCGCACCCGCCGCTCGGGCAGTCACCAGTTCGCGCAATTCCACATGGAGGTCGCGCGCGACATGAGCGTCGCCGACGCGCATGACGTGGTGGAAAGCGTCGAGGCGGCGCTCAACCGCGCCTTCCCCAAGGTGGAGGTGTTGATCCATCTCGACCCGGAGGGGCATGTCGACACCGACAATCCGCTGGTGGAAGCGGATGTGACACCGCATTGGTTCGGGAAACGGCTATGAGATTGCCCTTCACGCAGGTCGATGCCTTCGCGGACCGCGCGTTCGCGGGCAATCCGGCGGCGGTGATGCCGCTCGGCGCGTGGCTCCCGGACGAGACGCTGCAGGCGATCGCGGCGGAGAACAACCTTGCCGAGACCGCGTTTCTGATTCCCGACGGGAGCGGGGCGGCGGACCATGAACTGCGCTGGTTCACGCCGACGACGGAGGTGGTTCTGTGCGGCCATGCCACGCTGGCGAGCGGGCATGTGCTGCTGTCCGCCGACGCAGCGCGCGAACGGGTGACGTTCCGGACGCGCTGGTCGGGTGTGCTGAGCGTCGCGCGCAACGGCCGGGGATACGAGCTCGCGCTGCCCAACTGGAAGCCCAGCCCCAAGCCGCTGCCCGCGATTGTCGACGCACTCGGCGTGTCGGGCGTGGTCGAGACGTTGTGGCACCAGCATCGCTATGGGCTGATCGTCGTGGAGGACGCTGCGATTGTACGTGGGCTCGACCCGGATTTCCGCGCGCTCGGCTGTATCTCCGGGGCCGACCCGGATGCGCCCTCCTCAGCCGAGCCGGACGTGCTGACGATCGTCACCGCGCCCGGCGACGACACGGACGTGATAAGCCGCGTCTTCGCACCCGGCGCTGGGATCGACGAAGACCCGGTCACCGGCTCCGCGCACGCGGTGCTGGTCCCCTATTGGTGCGAGCGGTTGGGGTGCGACCGCGTGACCGCCTATCAGGCGAGCGCGCGCGGTGGGCACCTCGACTGCCGCCTGGAGGGCGACCGGGTGGTGTTGGGCGGGCAATGCGTGACGGTGATCGAGGGCAGCTTTCTGCTCCCGTGACGCTTACGCCGCCAGCAGCGCCGCCTCCGTCTCGGCGATGACGCCGCCACCGAGCACGCGCTCGCCCGCGTAAAGCACCGCCGCCTGTCCCGGCGCGACGCCGTACTCGGGCGCGTCGAACAGGAGCCGGTCACCCCCGGCCTCCGCCGGGGCAGGCTCCAGCCGGGCGGGCACAGGCTTCGCCATCGAACGCACCTTTACGGTAAGCGGCCCGTCGAGCGGGCCGAGCCGGTTGACCTCCTCCAGCCGCGCCGCCGCCACCGCCAGCGCGGCGCGCGGCCCGACCACCACGCGCCGCTCGCGCGCCTCCAGCCGGACGACATACAGCGGCTCCGCCGTGCCGCCGAGTTGAAGCCCGCGCCGCTGCCCGACCGTGTAGTGAACCAGCCCGCGATGCTCGCCCAACACGCGCCCGGACAGGTCGACGATCTCGCCGCCTGCATCCGCTTCGGGCCTGAGCTTACGCACCAGCCCGGCATAGTCGCCGTCGGGGACGAA
Organism: uncultured Sphingomonadales bacterium; assembly: GCA_937863505.1. Lineage (GTDB taxonomy): Bacteria > Pseudomonadota > Alphaproteobacteria > Sphingomonadales > Sphingomonadaceae > Sphingomonas. The sequence continues at coordinate 4,239 of CALMGC010000208.1, forward strand.
GCAGATATCCTGGCTGTCCGGCTTGGCGGCGACCGGCAGGCCGAGTCCGGCGGCCAGCTCACGGACGCGCGGCTTTGGCAGGCCCCCAAGCGGAAAGCGGAGATACTCCAGCTGCGCCTGCGTGGTCGCGTAGAGGAAATAGCTCTGGTCGCGCGCGGGATCTGCCGCGCGGTGGAGCTCCGCCCCGCCCGCGCCCTCGACGCGGCGGACATAGTGTCCCGTCGCGAGCGCGTCCGCGCCTAGCTCGCGCGCGAGCCCGAGCAGGTCGGTGAACTTGGGCCCGGTGTTGCATTGGACGCACGGGATCGGCGTGCGCCCGGCCAGATACTCGTCGGCGAACCGGTCGATCACCGTGCGGCGAAAGCTGCTCTCGTGATCAAAGACGTAATGGGGAATGCCGAGCCGGTCGCACACCGCGCGCGCGTCGCGGATGTCGCGTCCCGCGCAGCACGCGCCCGCGCGCCCGACCGCTTCGCCATGGTCGTAGAGCTGGAGCGTGACGCCGATCACCTCCGCGCCCGTCCGGTGCGCGAGCGCGGCGACGACCGAGCTGTCCACCCCGCCCGACATCGCCACCACCACGCGGCGGCGGGCGGGGTCGGGCCCGAGCTGGAAGTCGCCAAGCATCATGGCCCGCGACATAGCGATGGTGAGCGCGGCTTTCACCTGTCTTAGCGAAGCGTTGCGCGCCGCTTTACCCCGTCTTGAGGCGAGCGGGCGTAACGCAGGCACCTTCAAGGGGGCCAGCAACGCTTTGTATGTTCAACCGATCTTTCAATCCTCCCCGTCCGACGTGCCCGCGTTGCTGGCG
>CALMGC010000209.1:0-18960 GCA_937863505.1 uncultured Sphingomonadales bacterium
GTGCTCGGGGTCGCGCGCCGGGTCGTGGAGCCCGCCCGCAATCGAAGCGCTCGCCAGCGCCAGCGCGGCGACCCGCTCGCGCTCGCTCGCATCACACAGCCATTGCACCCGCGGGCCCGCCAGCAGCGCGGTGACAAGGTCAATTTGCGCCAACGCCATCGCGACCACGACGGACGCGGCGTTCTCCCGCGCCCACCTGTCGATGCGCGGCAACACCGCCGCGAGGGTCGCGAAGGCGACTTCCTCCGCCTCGATCAGCAGCACATTCGCGAGCGGGGCGTCGCCTAGCCAGTTGGGCGCGTCGGCCCAGTCGATCGCCTCACCAACCGTGCCGCCCACCAGCTGCACGCTCCGCTCCGCCCGCGCGCGCGCATCGGGCGCGGCGATCACGCTCACCTCCGTCATGGCTCAGCCCAGCGCCTTGACGATTTCCTCGACCATCTTCTTCGCGTCGGCGAGCAGCATCATGGTGTTGTCGCGATAGAACAGCTCGTTGTCGACGCCCGCATAGCCGACCCCGCCCATAGAGCGCTTGATGAACAGCACCGTCTTCGCCTTCTCGACGTCGAGCACGGGCATCCCGTAGATGGGGGAGGTCTTGTCGGTCTTGGCGGCGGGGTTGGTCACGTCGTTGGCGCCGATCACGAACGCGACGTCGGTCTGCGCGAACTCGGCGTTGATGTCCTCCAGCTCGAACACCTCGTCATAGGGCACGTTGGCCTCGGCGAGCAGCACGTTCATGTGCCCGGGCATTCGCCCTGCGACCGGGTGGATCGCGTATTTCACCCGCACGCCCGATTCCTTAAGCTTGTCGCCCATCTCGCGAAGCACATGCTGCGCCTGCGCCACCGCCATGCCGTAGCCGGGGACGATGACGACCTGCTCGGCTTGGCCCATGAGAAACGCGGCGTCTTCCGCCGAACCGCGCTTCCACGGCCGGTCGATCGCCTGCCCACCGCCGCCGATGTCCGCGACCGCGCCAAACCCGCCCGCGATGACGGAGATGAAGCTGCGGTTCATCGCCCGGCACATGATGTAGGACAGGATCGCGCCCGAACTGCCGACCAACGCGCCGGTGATGATCATCGCCGAGTTGTGGAGCGTGAACCCCATCGCCGCCGCCGCCCAGCCCGAATAGCTGTTGAGCATCGACACCACGACCGGCATGTCCGCCCCGCCGATCGGCACGATCAGCAGGAAGCCGATCGCGAATGACAGCAGCACAATGAGGCCGAAGACGACCGGGCTCTGGTCGGTGACGAAATAGGCGACCAGCGCGAGGATGGCGGCGAGCGTACCGAGGTTGATGACATGGCGCGCGGGTAAGAGGATCGGCTTGCCGCCCATGTTGCCGTTGAGCTTGAGAAACGCGATCACGCTGCCTGAAAACGTGATCGCGCCGATCGCGACGCCGAGCGTCATCTCGACCCGGCTGACGGGGTGGATGACCGCGAAGGGCTGGCCGATCATCGGTACGACCAGATCCGCGATCCCGAACGCCGCCGGGTTGAGGTAGGCCGCGACGCCGACCAGCACCGCCGCGAGGCCGACGAGGCTGTGGAAGGCAGCGACGAGCTGCGGCATGGCGGTCATCGCGATGCGGCGCGCGGTGACGAGGCCGATGGCTGCACCGACACCGATCGCGAGGAGGATTTCAAAGACGGTGGGCAGGTCGACCCAATCACCATCCAGCGGAATGGCAGGCCCGTGAGCACCGCTCAGACCTCCAAGCGGCACATGGGTCACCAGAGTCGTCACCACCGCGATCGTCATGCCGACGATACCGAAACGGTTGCCACGCCGGCTCGTCGCCGGGCTCGACAGCCCGCGCAGCGCGAGGATGAAGCACACCCCCGCCACAAGATAGGCCAGCGCCGCCCACGGGTTCACCGCCGCCTCGTGCATCACCGCTCCCCCCGTCCTAACCTCACGCCCCGTCCGCCGCTCACTTTGCGACCGGCCGTTCTTTCTTCCGGTACATCGCCAACATCCGCGCGGTCACCGCGAACCCGCCAAAGATGTTGACGCTCGCCAGCACCACCGCCAGCAGCCCCAGCGCCTTTGCCGCTACCCCCGCGCGCCCGAGCGCAGGCGCAGCGCTCGCCACCAGCGCGCCGACGATGATGACGGACGAGATCGCATTGGTCACCGCCATCAATGGCGTATGCAGCGCGGGCGTGACGCTCCAGACGACGTAATATCCGACGAAGCAGGCGAGGACGAAGACGGATAGGATCGAGATGAAGTCCATGTCAGCGCCCTACCAGATGAGTGACCACGACGGCGACGGTGCTCCCGATGATCGACGGCCCGACCGACAGCATCAGCCCGGCTGCGAACATCCGCCGGTACGACATGATGGGCTCTCTCATGCCGCGAGGCGCCTGGGTTCGGGCACCTGCCGACCCATCTCTTGCGCCGCCTCGATCCAGCACGCGATGGCGTCATAGCCGTTGCGGAGCGCCTCCTCCGGCGTCTCCCCATCCGAACGGCACCCGGGCAGTTCCGGCGCGACCGCGACGAAGCCGCCACCGTCCTCCTCGGCTAGCGGCTTGATGTCGATCTCGTAACGGTACGGGTTCACGGCGCGGCTCCCGGCAAGGCATCAAGGAACCGGACCAGCTCCCGAATATAGACCGGCTTGATCGGTCGATGCGCGGGAATGGTCAGGATCTCGGACGCCGCTTCATGCTTCACCTTGAAATGTGACCCCTTGCGCGGCGGCGTGCAAGTCGCACCGGCAGTACGACACGCGTTGGCCACGTCCTCGATCCGCCAGTCGCGCGGATTGCGCCGAATCCGCTCGCGCAAATCATCCGGCATCTCACCCTGCCAACCTCGCACTCACCACCTGCCCGCCGCGCGTCACCCGGATCGCCTCGCCGATCTCGTCGCCCTCGGGGAGGACGGGCCGCCCCGCCTCCTTGTCCCAGAAGGCGGTGAGGAAATTGAGCAGGTTGCGCGAGAACAGCGCGCTCGCGTCCGCCGCCAGCCGCGACGGCACGTTGCGGTGGCCGACGATGCGGACCCCGTGCCGCTCGACCACCTCGCCCGCCTGCGCGCCCTCGACATTGCCGCCCTGCTCCACCGCGAGGTCGACCACGACCGAGCCGGGGCGCATGGTCGCGAGCTGCGCGTCCGACACCAGCCGCGGGGCGGCACGTCCGGGGATCAGCGCGGTGGTGATGACGATGTCCTGCTTGGCGATGTGCGAGGACACCAACGCCGCCTGCGCCGCCTGATACTCGGGCGATGTCTCGCCCGCATAGCCGCCTGCGCCCTCGCCTTCGATCCCGGCGACATTCTCGACGAACACCGGCTTCGCGCCCAGCGACATGATCTGCTCGCGCGTCGCCGAGCGGACGTCGGTGGCGCTCACCTGCGCGCCCAGCCGCCGCGCGGTGGCGATCGCCTGCAACCCGGCGACGCCCACCCCCATCACGAACACGCGCGCGGCGCTGACCGTGCCCGCCGCGGTCATCATCATCGGAAAGGCGCGGCCGTACTCCGCCGCCGCGTCGAGCACCGCCTTGTAGCCCGCGAGGTTCGATTGCGAGGACAGGATGTCCATCGACTGCGCGCGGGTGATGCGCGGCATCCACTCCATCGCCAGCGCCTCCAGCCCCGCCGCCGCATAGCCCTCGACCCGCGCCCGCTCCGCAAACGGGTTGAGCGACGCGACCAGCCACGCGCCCGGCTTCGCCCCCACCAGCGTCGCCGGGTCCGGCCCCTGCACGCCCAGGATCACGTCCGCGCCCGCCAGCGTCGCAGCGCGCGTCCCCACGCTCGCCCCGGCGGCGGCGTAATCGGCGTCGGCGAACGACGCACCCTCGCCCGCGCCCGCCTCCACCGCCACCTCCGCCCCGAGCGCGACGAGCTTGCGCGCGGTCTTCGGCGTGACCGCGACGCGGCGTTCCCCCGACGCCGTCTCGCGAAGCCCCGCGACCTTCACCCTACTTCGCGATCAGCCAGATCACGATCGCGGCGATCACCGCCACCGCGATCCCGCCATATTTCAGCATGTTGATCAGCCCGTCATAGGTCTTCACATGCCCTTGCATATTGGCATCGTCGGCCATCGTTTCACCTTCTGGTATCCTGGATCAACGCGGGTCTAACCGCGCGCGGCGCGCGCCTCAAGCCCGCCCGTGCTTAAGCGCGCCTTTACCCGTCCCGGCTATCGCTGACCCCCGATAGGGTCCGGGGAGCCACGATGACGCGCAACGGCCAGCGCTTGCTGATGTTGATCGACGACGAGCCCGCGCACCGCCGCGTGGTGGCCGCGCTCGCCGCGCGCGGGGGCTGGCGCACGCTGTTCGCGGGCGATGGCGAGACCGGCATCGCGACGCTGGGGACGCAGGACGGGATGCAGCTCGACGCGATCCTGCTCGACCATCCCGCGCACGACGCCGATCCCGCGCCGCTGATCGGCGAGTTGAAGCGCCGCCGCCCCGCGTTGCCGGTGCTGATGCTGACCGGCAACGGATCGGTCGCGAACGCAGTGGCGGCGATGCGCGCGGGCGCGACCGACTTCCTCGTTCGCCCGCTCGCGCCCGAGCGGCTGCTGTCCGCGCTGGACGCGGCGGTGGCGGAAGCGAGCGCGGGCGAGCTGCGACCGCTGACCGAGAAAATTCCCGCGCTGCTCGGCTTCGACGAAATCGTCGGCTCCTCCCCCGACTTTCGCGCCGCGCTCGCCATCGCCGCCAAGGCCGCGCGGGCGAGAGTGCCGGTGCTGATCGAAGGCGAGCCGGGCGTCGGCAAGCAGGTGGTGGCCGAAGCGATCCACGCCGCCAGCCCCCGCGCCAAGAAGCCGATGCTGGCGGTGCATTGCGGCGCGCTCACCCCCAACGCGATCGAATCGGAGTTGTGGGGGCATGAGCGCGGCGCGTTTCCCGGCGCGTTCGAGCGCAAGACGGGGCGCTTCGTCGAGGCGGACGGGGGCACCTTGTTCCTGGACGAGGTCGACGCGATCCCGTTCGACGCGCAGGCCAAGCTGCTGCGCGTGCTCCAGACGGGCGAAGTCCACCCGCTCGGGAGCCGGCATGGGCGTGAGGTCGACGTGCGCGTGATCGCGGCGACCGACAAGCGGCTGGTCGAGGAAGTCGAGGCGGGGCGGTTCCGCGAGGACCTGTATTATCGGCTCAACGTGGTGCCGGTGACGATCCCGCCCTTGCGTGAACGCGTCGGCGACATTCCCGCGCTCGCCCGGCACCTGCTGGCGCGGATCGCGGAGCAGCCGGGGTTGCGCGCGCTGGGGATCACCGACGAGGCGCTGGCGCTGCTCGCGCGCTACGACTGGCCCGGCAATGTCCGCCAGATGGGCGCGGCGCTGTTCCGGGCGGCGGTGCTGTGCGAGGGCGCGGCGCTGACCCGCGCGGACTTCCCGCAGATCGCCGCGCTTGGCCAGGCGCGGGTGTCGCCTGCGCCGGTTACGGGAATGGCGACGTCGGGCGGGGTGACGCTGTTCCGCGCCGACGGCAACCTCCGCCAGCTCGAGGAGATTGAGGCTGACGTGATCCGGCTCGCGATCGGGCATTATCGCGGGCGGATGACGGAGGTGGCGCGCAGGTTGGGGATCGGGCGGTCGACCTTGTACCGGAAGTTGGGGGAGTTGGGGATAGAAGCCGCCTGACAAAGGCGCGGCAGCATCGGGTGAACAGCGCACCGCGCTGTTCAGGTCATGCCGGGGGCATGATCGACCCGATGCTCCGCGCCGGTGCGCGCAGCGCATCGTGGCGGCCGGACGGCGAGCGGCATCGCCGACTCGTCCGACGGCGGCTTTGCCGCCGGCGCGCCCGCCCGGTAAGCTCCGTTCATGCCCAACCCACCGATCCTCCTCGGCACCGCCGGCTGGTCCATCCCCTCCGCAGTGGCCGACCGGTTCCCCGGCCCCGCCCCCGGCACCCACCTCCAGCGCTACGCGCGCCAGTTCCCCGCCGCCGAGATCAACTCCTCCTTCCACCGCCCGCACCGCCCCGCCACCTACCAGCGCTGGGCGGAGAGCACCCCGCCCGCGTTCCGCTTTGCCGCCAAGCTGCCCAAGACGATCACCCATCAACGCCGCCTCATCGACGCCGACGAGCCGCTCGCCGCGTTCCTCGCCGAGGCGGCGGGGCTGGGCGACAGACTGGCGGTGGTGCTCGCGCAGCTTCCGCCGAGCCTCGCCTTTGACCAAGGCGTGGCGAGCGCGTTCTTTGGGTCGCTAACCGCGCGGACAGCGGCGGCGGTCGCCTGCGAGCCGCGCCACCCAACGTGGTTCACCGCCGAAGCCGACGCGCTCCTCAGTGAGCACCGTGTCGCCCGCGTCGCCGCGCATCCCGTGCTTGCGCCCGGCGGGGAGCGGCCGGGCGGCTGGCCGGGGCTGCGCTACCACCGCCTGCACGGCGCGCCGCGGGTCTACTACTCCCCCTATAGCGAGCCCGAGCTGCGCGCGCTCGCCGACACGCTCGTGGCGGGCGACTCCGAAACCCCGCGCTGGTGCATGTTCGACAACACCGCCTCGGGAGCGGCGACCGCCGACGCGCTGGCGCTCCAGGCGATGCTGGGCGGGGCAGCATAGCCACGCCGCGCCTCGCGCTGCTAGGAGCCGGCGATGCTGTTCGCTGGCAAGACCGCGCTCGTCACCGGGGCCGCGTCCGGGATCGGGCGTGCCACCGCCCGCCGGCTCGCGGCAGAGGGCGCGGCGCGGCTGGTGCTTGTCGACCTCGACGCGGCGACGCTGGCGCGGGTCGAGCTTCCCTGCGCGGTTATCGCCATCCCCGGCGATGTCGCGGACGAGACGTTCTGGGCGCTGGCCGGGCCGGTGCTGGGCGCGCTCGACCTCGCCGTGGTCAATGCGGGCGTGGCGGGGGCCGCGCCGATCGCGGAGCTCTCCTTTGACGAGTGGCGGCGCATCCTCCGCGTCAACCTCGACGGCGCGTTCCTGACCCTGCGCGCGGCGATGCGGGCCATGCGCGGGCGCGGCGGCGCGATCGTCGCGACCGCCTCGGCGGCGGGGCTGAAGGCGGAGGCCGGCACCGCGGCCTATGGCGCGGGCAAGGCGGCGCTGATCCACCTCGTCAAGGTCGCCGCCAAGGAAGGCGCGGCGAGCAAAATCCGCGTCAACGCCATTGCCCCCGCCGGGGTCGACACGCCGGTCTGGGACAGCGTGCCCGCCATCGCCGCGCGTGTCGCGGAGGTGGGCCGCGACGCCGCACTGGCCGAGTTAGCCGCCACCACCCCGCTCGCCCGCTTCGCGAGCGCGGAGGAGGTCGCGGGGCAGATCGCCTTCCTCCTCTCCGACGCCGCCGCGACGATCACGGGTGCATGCCTGGTGAGCGACGGGGGGTATACGCTGTAGGCCGAAGCTCTCCGATACAGCGACGAAGTCGCCGACCGAAGCCACCTCGGCGCTAGAATGATACGGGCGTCAGTTTCGGCGTCCGGTCGATACGGTCATGGGAGCTGCCGTGACCGGCGCGGACGCCGCGGGAGCGCCCACTACCAACGGCGCGGGAGCGGCCGTGTTGATGGCAAGCGGCACGTCCTCATCGATGAACCCCCTCACGGCCGAGCCTATCGGAAGGTGCGCGCTTGTTCCCGTCATGAAGAAACCGGCCGGCGCGAACACGATCGCGGATGTGGCAACGGCCCCGATGCCGCCGGACGTGCCCTTGTTGTCGAAAGCGCCGCTCATCCGAATCTGGCGACCATTGACCATCAGGTAAAGAATACGAGCGGAGATGTGCCCGGACTTGCCCCACATGCCCTTGTTCCGCACGTCGGTGATCTCGCCCATCGCCGGCGTGCCCGCCGGGATAACGGTCACGCCGTTCACCAGAACCGGCTCGGCGACCTCCATGTGGAAACGCTGCCCGACCTGCAACTGCTTGCCCTTGGTGGTCAGTTCCTCGCTCAGCTTGAGCGGCACCTCCGTCCCGACGTGGAGCATCGCCGACTGAGTGGCCGCAACCGGCGCGACCTGCATCTAGGGCGCGATCTGCGCCGTTGCCGAAGCAGCCGCAGCCAACGACGCGCCCACAAGAGCGCTGTTCCACAACTTCATTATTCGATTCCCCCCGGATACGGTCGCTACAACCGTGCCAGATACTGTTCACGCCGGATCGCAATAAGTCAAGCCGTGAACGCCCCCTTCGCCTCACCCCACCAGCGCCCGGTCCCTGAGCCCACGCCACACCCGCAGTGCTTGCACCGTCTCCGCGACGTCGTGGACGCGGAGCAGCTGCACCCCCGCCTCCGCCGCGCGAGCCGCCAGCGCGAGGCTGCCGCCGAGGCGGTCGCCCACGGGCGCCTCGTTCGACAGCGCGCCGATCAGCCGCTTGCGGCTTGCGCCCAGCATCACCGGGCAGCCGAGGCCCTGGAACACGGCGAGGTTGTTGAGAAGGGAGAGGTTCTCCGCCAGCGTCTTGCCGAAGCCGATGCCGGGGTCGACGATCACCTCCGCCACGCCCGCCGCGCGCACCGCCGCGACGCGGAGCGCGAGCCAGTCGAACACCTCGCCGACCACGTCCGCGTAGCCGGTGCGCGCGTGTCCGCCGGTGCGCGGGTCGGGCGAGTGCATCAGCACGACGGGGCAGCCCGCCCGCGCCACCACGTCGAGCGCGCGCTCGTCCCAGAGCAGCGCGGAAACGTCGTTGACCAGGGTCGCGCCCGCCGCCAGCGCCGCCTCCATCACCGCCGCCTTGCGCGTGTCGATCGACACGGGCGTGCCCGCCGCCGCTAGCCGTTCGATTACGGGGACGACGCGCGCGATCTCGTCGCCTTCCCAGACGGTCGTCGCGCCGGGGCGGGTCGACTCGCCGCCGACATCGACCAGCGCCGCGCCTGCCGCAGCCATCGCCACGCCCACCGAGGCAGCGGCGGCGGGGTCGTCCGCGTGCGCGCCACCGTCGGAGAAGCTGTCGGGGGTGACGTTGAGGATGCCCGCGACCTGCGGCTGGTCGAAGCGGATCACCCGCTCGCCAAGCCGGAGCGGCGCGCGCGGCGCGACGGTCGCGCGGTGAACGGTGTTCAGCTCCTCGGCGTCGTGCCGGAAATCCAGCCAGCGGTCGAACGCGGCCACCGCCACCGTCTCTCGCCGTCGTCCCGCTTCGAGCACGTCATAGGCCGCGAACCACTGCATCCCCCCCGCGAGCCGCGCGACCTCGCCGTCGCAGCCGATCGGCGAGTCGACGAACTGGGTGGGGCGGAGGTGCATCGCTCAGCGCGCCCGCGCCGGGCGACCGGCCCGCCAAAAGTTCCAAGGGTTCCGGGAAGCCGATACTTCTCGCCAACCTCTACCTGCCGTCGCGCAGGAGCGGTGAGGACGACGGAAGGAAACGGACGACAGCATTATCGGAGCATAGCGGACGGGCGGGCTGTAGGACAGCCGAGCCCAGAGCCTAGAGCTTTGCTTCCTTGAGCACCTGATTGATCCGCGCCTGCCAGCCGGGGCCGGTCGCCTTGAACTTGTCGAGCACCTCGCGATCGAGGCGGAGCGATTGCTGTATCTTGGGTTCGCTCCCGTAGAGCGGCCGGCCACGCCTCGGGGCCTTTCCCTTGCTGACGAGAACGTCGCCCATCTTCACGTCGGCCGCCCTGAACCATTCGCTCGTCAGCTCGGGCGCGTCATCCGGGTCCACCCACTCGTCGTAAATAGTCATCCTGCTCGCCTTTCGTCGCTTTCCGCATCGAGATCACATGGCGGGCATCGCCCCGGTCGGTCCAGACGATCGCCATGATGGTGCCGTTCAACGAGCCCACAGCCTCCGGACTTCGCCATCATCGAAGCGGTCGTCCTCTCGCTCGACAACCGCTCCTGCGAGCACCTTGCCCGCATCCGCGAAGTCCAAGCCCCTGTTGCGGAGCGTGGCGTCGCGCTTCGCCGGACGAATGTGATCTTCACCGCTTTATGTAGCAGCAATAATGCGCCACCGCTACGGCTGCGTCGCCAGCAGATATGTCTGCCGCAGCGTGTCGATCGGCTGGAGCCGCCCTTCCGCCTCGTAATGCCAGAACACCCAGCCGTTGCAGGCGGGCGCGCCTTGCAGCGTCGCGCCGAGCTTGTGGATCGAGCCGGTCGCGCCGCAGGGTGACTCCAGCGAGCCGTCCGCCCGCACGACCGCGCGGTGCTTGCGGCGCGCGCAGGTAAGCTCCGCGCCGGGTTGAAGCAGCGCGTTCTCGACCAGCACCCCGAATGCTACCTTCGGCGCGGCACGGGGCGATTGCATCGTCTTCAGCGCCGCCTCGTCGAGCGGCAAGGCGGCGGCGATCCGCTGCGTCGCGGCGGACACATATTCGCCCTCGCGCTCGATGCCGATCCAGCGCCGCCCGAGCCGCTTCGCGACCGCGCCCGTCGTCCCCGTCCCGAAAAACGGGTCGAGCACCACATCGCCCGGCTTGGTGCAGGCGAGCAGCACGCGGTAGAGCAGCGCCTCGGGTTTCTGCGTCGGGTGCACCTTCACCCCGTCGCGCTTCAGTCGCTCGGGCCCGCCGCAGATCGGGAACTCCCAGTCGGAGCGCATCTGCAGCTCGTCGTTGAGCGACTTCATCGAGCGGTAGTTGAAGGTGTAGCGGCTCCGCTCGCCCTTCGCCGCCCAGATCAGCGTCTCGTGCGCGTTGGTGAAACGGGTGCCCTTGAAATTGGGCATCGGGTTGGCTTTCCGCCAAACGATGTCGTTGAGGATCCAATAGCCCAGGTCCTGCACCGCCGCGCCGACGCGGAAGATATTGTGATAGCTGCCGATCACCCAGATCGTGCCGTCGTCCTTCAATACCCGATGCGCCTCGGCCAGCCAGGCGCGGGTGAAGGCGTCGTAATGGGCGAAGGTGTCGAACTTGTCCCACGCATCGGTTACCGCGTCGACATGGCTGCCGTCGGGGCGGAACAGCTCGTCGCGCAGCTGGAGATTGTACGGCGGGTCGGCGAAGATCATGTCCACCGACTTGGCCGGCAGCGCGCGCATCGCCCGGATGCAGTCACCGGTGATGATGCTGTCGAGCGGCAGCGTTTCCGCGCTCGGTTCCGCCTCGACACGCCCCCGCGCGACCTGTTCGACCAGCCCCATCGACGTCCCCCCTGCGCGCGAGGAAACCGCGCCAGCCCGGTCCCCGTCAAGCGCGCAATGGTTAACGGGGAAAGTGGAAATCGGGTTAACCGCCCCTGTCGGATCGGGTGGGCGCTAGATGTTGAGTCTAGTCGGGGAGAGCAGACTCAAGCGGTAGCGGTGTGGCGGGAAAGGCGCAGGGCTCCGCCGTTTGCTCCGGATTGGCGGCGAGCAGCGGGCGGGCGCTCGCCCGAATCGCCTCCGCCTCCCGAACCGGCGCGTAACTCCTCCGGTGGAGGGGCGTCGGCCCGTGCTCGAACAGCGCGCGGCGGTGCGCGGGGCAGCCATAGCCCTTGTTCTCGCGCCAGCCATATTCCGGATGCGCCTCGGCGTGCGCGAGCATGATCTGGTCGCGGGTATGCTTGGCGACGACGGACGCGGCGGCGATCGACAGCGACAGCGCGTCGCCGCTCACGATCGCGGTCGCCGCGAAGCCCCAGCGTGGCAGGCGGTTGCCGTCGACGAGCACATGGCCCGGCGCGTCGCCGAGCGCCTCGACCGCGAGCGTCATCGCCTTCATCGTGGCCCAATGGATGTTGAGCCGGTCGATCTCCTCGGCCTCAACGATGCCGACGCCGACGCGGGCCCGCGCGTGGAGGAGGCCGCAAAGGCGTTCGCGCTCGCTCGCCGACAGCTTCTTCGAATCGTCGATCCCGCGCGGCACGTTGCGGGCAGGCAGGATCACCGCCGCGGCCACGACCGGCCCCGCGAGCGGGCCACGTCCCGCCTCGTCAACCCCTGCTACGGGGCCGGGGTGGAGCGCCTCGTGCTTCCGGCCAGGCATCAGCGCGCCGCCGCGATGATGGCGAACGGATCGACGCCCAGCGCGTGCCCCATCGGCCCATGTCCCCCGCCCAGCCCCGGCGCGGCGGCCAGCGCGGCCTGTACGAACGCGATGGCGCGACCGGTCGCATCAGGGAGGCTCAGCCCCGCCGCCAGCCCGGTCGCGACCGCGCTCGCCAGCGTGCAGCCGGTGCCGTGAGTGTGACGCGTGTTGCGGCGCGGGGAGTTCCAAAGCGTGGTGACTTCATCCGGTTCGTACAAGGCATCGTAGACCTGCGTGGCATTGGCGTAGCAACAGGGCGCGCCCTCCGGCGTCATGTCGAGCGTCTCGCCTCCCCAGATCAGATGCCCACCCTTCGCCAACACAGCGGTCCCGTGTGCGTCCACAAGCGCGCGGGCCGCGTATTCTTGACCAATCTCGTCCCAGACCTCCTGCCGGCTCAGCGCTTCCAGCTCGGGTGTGTTCGGGGTCACCACGGTGGCGAGCCGCATAAGCCGCTCGAGCGCGGCGATCGTGTCACCGTCCGCGAGCGTGTCGCCGCTGGTGGCGACCATGACGGGATCGAGCACCACCGGCACGTCCACCCCCTCCAGCCACTCCGCCACCGCACGCGCGGTCTCCGCGCTGCCCAGCATCCCGATCTTCACCGCGTCGACGCCGATGTCGGACATGCAGGACTCGATCTGCGCCAGCACCATGCCCGGCGGCACGGGCATGACCCGCTGCACACCGAGCGTGTTCTGCGCGGTGATCGCGGTGACCGCCGTCATCGCATGGCCGCCGAGCATGGAGACGGTCTTGATGTCCGCCTGGATGCCCGCCCCGCCCCCCGAATCGGACCCGGCGATGATGAGGATGCGGGGGCAGGTCACGCCGCCTGTCCAACGAAGTCGAGGAAGTTGAGGCCCGGATGCGGCTTCCTCAACGTGCGCCAGCAAGCCGGAAGTTCGCTAAGTTCGCTCCACGTCCCCCTCGCAATCGCCCCCGCGAGGGCGACGGACACGACGGGACGGGCGATGGTGGCGAACGGGCGACACATGAGTACCACGCATAGCATCGTCGGGCGCATGTAGGACAGCGGCGTTCAGCCCCGCCCCGCCGCCGACGCCTCCCGATGCCGAGCCCATACGGGAGAGCGCAGGAACGTCACGAGCACCACGCTAGCGAGGACGGCAAAGCTGGCGAAAACGAGCCCAATTACATCGGAGACGTTATCATCGCCTGGACAAGCGACAACAGCACATCGCTGCACAGCGACGAAGCCAAGGACCAGCCCTAGCCCCGAAAACACTAGAGTGGTCATGTAAACTGCCGTCAACACACGAAGCAATGTTTGACGTATCGCGCTTGATTTGAACCAAAGTGTACCGCGCCTGAGATACTCAACTGCAAGGGGGAACAGCACACATGCATAGAAACCAGCTTTCATCCCATTCTCAACCGACCCCAGCAACGCACCGACAGGAATGCACAAGCCGATTGGCATGAGTACCAGGGCCGGGCCAGTCGATAATGCGTACCGGATCGCGCTCTTGCCGCCTGCGGAGATCGGATCGGTCATGGGCGGCGCTTCACGGCGGTGACATGGAAAGCATATTGACGCATATACCGCGCGACCATGTCCTGATTGTCCGGCTTGAGTTCGTCATCGAGGAGCAGGTACACCGACCCCGGCACGGTCGCGCGTGGCGTTACCTCGTGAACCCACATCGACCGTAGCCGCGCCGCCTTGCTCGCCGCCCGCGCCCGCGCATGTTCGCCAATCTCGGCATAGCGACGAGCATAGGACAGCCGCTGCGCTTCGGCCAATCCGTCGGCCCCCCGCGCGACCCGCGCCGCTTGCGCCTGCGCGCGCCCGGCAGTGACCATCGAAGCAGCGCGCAGCGACTTCAGCTCGACCATTTCGCGAACCACTTTATACCCGCCCCAAGCGGCATCAGGCAGCGTCATCGCCGTGGCAATTAAGCGAGGACCTGCCGTGACGCGCTTAACAGATTCGGCGTATTCATCGTAACCGGCGATCTCGGCTGCGTAGGCATATCCGTCCATGCTGAGCAGAGCGCACCCTCCCATAAGGCCCACGAAAGCAAGTGCGCCGATCCCGGTCCCGAGAGCGGCGACGGTGAGCCCAACGGCCAGCACGTCCAGCAGCACCCCAACTCCGTCTGACCTATTCTTCTTTTCCCAAACTCGCCCGAGCGCATTGCTGATCATCTGAGCTTGCGCCCTTTGCATCTGCGCGTTCTGCAACTCCGCCTCGCCATAGCGCTCCATCGCGTCAGAGAACGCGCGACCAATTGAGCCGAAAAAGCCCAGCGGCGCGCCGGGATGAACCGGGGAGCTGTCGTCGAACTGGACGATCATCACCGAGCCATACCCATTGGGATCATATTGCGGGCGCCGGATCGGCACCAGCATCCCGCGTGACGCCCAACAAATGCCAACCTCCGGACCGACATGCACGTTCGCAAAGCCGCTCAACCGCTGCGCGGCATCGCTAGGACCCCTGAACGGACCCCACATCGGTGTTGTCGTCAATCCTGCCCCCTGATCGTTACCCGCCTAAGTCCCGGAACCTACCCCAACCAATATCTTCGCCGCAACGCCTTCTCATCAACTTAACCGACGCTGTACCAGTTGAGAACAGCCTCGCTCACCCCGCCGCCGCGCGCACCGCGTCGCAGATGCGGTCCACCACCGCCTCGACCTGCGCGGGGTCCTCGCCTTCGGCCATGACGCGGATCACCGGCTCGGTGCCCGAAGGGCGGATTACGAGCCGCCCCTTGCCCTTGAGTTCCTCCTCCACGCCCGCGATCACCGACTGTACGCTTTCCGCGTCCAGCGGCTTGCCGCCCGCGAACCTCACATTTTTGAGCAATTGCGGCAGCGGCTCGAATCGGTGGAGCACCTCGCTCGCCGGCGCGCCCGCGTGGACGATCTCGGCCAGCACCCGCAGCGCGGCGACCAGCCCGTCGCCGGTGGTGCCGTGGTCGGACAGGATGATGTGCCCCGACTGTTCGCCGCCGACGTTGAACCCGCGCGCGCGCATCGCCTCCAGCACATAGCGATCGCCGACCTTGGTGCGGACCAGTCCCAGCCCCTGCGCGGCGAGGTGCCGCTCGAGTCCGAGATTGCTCATCACCGTCGCGACCACGCCGCCGCCCTTGAGCTTGCCCGCCCGCGCATAGCCCGCGGCGATGGTCGCCATCAGCTGGTCGCCGTCGACCACCCGCCCGCGCTCGTCGACGACGATCAGCCGGTCCGCGTCGCCGTCGAGCGCGATGCCGATGTCGGCGCCGCTCGCCACCACCGTCTCGGATAGCGTATCGGGAGCGGTGGAGCCAACGCGGTCGTTGATGTTGGTGCCGTCGGGCGTGACGCCGATCGCGACCACGTCCGCGCCCAATTCCCACAGCACCGACGGCGCAACGCGGTAAGCGGCCCCGTTAGCGCAGTCGATCGCGACCTTGAGCCCGTCGAGCCGCAGGTTGCGCGGGAAGGTCGACTTGGCGGCGTGGATGTACCTCCCTTGCGCGTCGTCGATCCGCCGCGCGCGGCCGATGCCGTCGGCGGGGGCGAGCGGGACCTCGCTGTCGATCAGCGCCTCGATCGCCTCCTCCGCCTCGTCGGACAGCTTATAGCCATCGGGGCCGAACAGCTTGATGCCGTTGTCCGCGAACGGGTTGTGGCTGGCCGAGATCATCACGCCGATGTCCGCGCGCATCGACTGGGTCAGCATCGCGATCGCGGGCGTGGGCAGCGGCCCGGTCATCACCACGTCCATGCCGACGCTGGTGAACCCGGCGACCAGGGCCGATTCGAGCATATAGCCGGAGAGCCGCGTGTCCTTGCCGATCAGCACCCGGTGGCGGTGCTCGCCGCGCAGGAAATAGGCCCCCGCCGCCATGCCGACGCGCATCGCCATCGCCGCCGTCATCGGGCGCGTGTTGGTTAATCCACGAATACCGTCTGTGCCGAAATATTTTCTTGCCATTACCTACGCCTGTCCCGCGTTATGCGGGTCGCTTACCCAATCCGGAGCGAGAGCGCGAGAATGTCCGTCCCTATCCGCATCCTGCTGTCGCTCGTGCTGGGGCTCGTCGTCGGCGGGATGCTCGCCGCCTTTGCGCCGGACGCCGTGGGGACAGCGACCGCGATCGCGAAGCCGATCGGCAAGGTCTGGCTCAACGCGCTGCAGATGACCGTCATCCCGCTGGTCGTGTCCTTGCTGCTCACCGGCGTGGCCTCCACCGCCGAAGCGGCGAGCGCGGGGCGGCTGGCGGCGCGCGCGATCATCGGCACGCTGGTGCTGCTCCTCGTCAACGCCGCGATCGCGGGCGCGCTGACCCCGCTGATCCTCGACACCTTCCCGATCCCGGCCAAGGCGGCGGGGGCGCTTCGGGCGGCGCTGGGCGGGGCGGAGGCCGTGCCGCCCTCGCCGGGACTGGCCGAGCTGTTCACGGGCATCGTGCCTTCCAACGTCTTCGCCGCCGCGTCGGGCGGCGCGCTGTTGTCGTTGATCGTGTTCACCCTGGTGTTCGGCTTCGCGCTGACGCGGATCGAGGCGCGCGCGAGAGAGCTGGTTTTGCAGCTGTCCGCGGCGGTGCGCGACACCATGCTGGTGGTGGTCGGCTGGGTGCTGTGGCTCGCGCCGCTGGGCGTGTTCGCGCTGGCGCTGGTCGTGGGCGCGCTGGCGGGGGCGGCGGCGTTCGGGGCGCTGATCCACTACATGGCGGTGATCTGTTTCATCGGCGTGATCGTGACGCTGGTCGCCTATCTCGTCGCGCTGGCGAGCCGCGCGGGGGTCGCCCGCTTCGCGCGCGCGGCCCTGCCCGCGCAGGTGTTCGCGGTCTCGACCCAGTCGTCGCTCGCGACGCTGCCCGCGATGCTGAAGGCGCTGGGCGAGATGGGCGTGCCCGCGGCCGCGTCGGGCGTCACCTTGCCGCTGGGCGTGGCGATGTTCCGCGCGACGCAGCCGGCGATGAACGTCGCGGTATCGCTGTATATCGCGCGCTGGTTCGGGATCGAGGTCGGGGTGGGCGCGGTGGCGGCGGGCATCGTGGTGGGGACGGTGGTGTCGCTGGGCTCGATCAGCCTGCCGAGCCAGCTCACCTTTTTCGCCTCCGTCGCGCCGATCGCGTCGGCGATGGGCGTGCCGCTGACCCCGCTCGGCCTGCTCTTGCCGCTGGACACGATCCCAGACGTGTTCCGGACGCTGGGCAATGTGACCAGCAATCTCGCGCTGACGGCGGTGGTGACGCGCGATCAGGATGGCGGCACCGCGCCGGAACAGGCGGACGTCGCGGGCCAGGCGCGGGCCCCCGCGCGGGCGGAAACGGGTCGAAACTGATCGGCCCCGGACGCGATGACGGCATCGGATGCAGCGCCCTCCCGCCACGCCGTCAGACGGAAACGGCTGCGCCGGCTCCGCTGACCGCCACGGCGTCTCTCAACGTGCTTGCGCACGGTGAGTGCGCCCGCGCCTAAAAGTCCACGTCGTCGTAATGCGAAGGCGGCGTCAGCACCTCCATCCGCTCGCTCAACAACGGCCGGAAGCTCGGCCGGCTCTTCAGCCCACGATACCAGCGCGCGGTCTGTTCGTGCGTCTTCCAGTCGATGCCGCCCAGATAGTCCGCGACTGAGATCTGCGCCGCCGCCGCCAGGTCCGCAAGGCTCAGCGTTGCGCCGCCCAGCCAGTTGCGATGGTCGAGCAGGTAATCGGTATAGTCGAGGTGCCCGATCGCGGCCTTCATCGCCTCGCGCAGCGCCTTGGCGTCGGGCGCGGCGCGGTGCGCGAGCCGCTTCACCATCCGCTCCTGCAACAACGGCCCGGTCACGTCGCGGAAGAATTGCGTGTCGAACCAGGCGACCAGCCGCCGCGTCTCCGCGCGGTTCTCGGCGGTGCCGCTGATGGTGGCCGCGCCGTTAACCGTTTCTTCAAGATATTCGCAGATCGCCAGCGAATCGATCAAGATGGTTCCGGTCTCGGTGTCGACCATCACCGGCGTCTGCCCGGCGGGGTTCATGTGACCGAACTCGTCGCGGCGGAGCCATGGCGATTCGCGCACCAGCTGATAGCCGACGCCCTTTTCCCCCAGCACCAGCCGCACCTTGCGGCTGAACGGGCACAGGGGAAATTGGTAAAGCTGCCACATGACGCTTGGTCGATAGGAGCGTTGGGGGAAGAACGGCAAGATGGTGCACGTAATATCGGCGGAGCGGCGATGAGCGCGTTGCTGCCCCTGCTCGCGGCGGTGCTGTTGCTGCTTTTGGGCGAAGGCGTGTGGCCGGTTGCGGCGGCGGTGGTCGCGGCGGCGTTGAGCGGGACCACGCTGCCCGACCTCGACCTGCCGCTCGGGCTCGGCCATCGCAGCGCGCTGCTCCACTCCGTGCTGCCGGTCGCGCTGGCGGCGAGCGACCGGCGCACCTGGCCGCTGGCGGCGGGACTGGGGCTCGGCATCGGACTGCACCTGTCCGCCGACCTGTTTCCGCGCGGGATGCAGGGCTATGCGACCGTCAAGCTGCCGCTGCTGGGCTCGATCGGCGCGGCCGCGTCGTATCTCTGGATCGCCGCCAACGCCGCGTTCGCGCTGGCGCTCGGCGCATGGCTGCTGGGGCAGGTTACCCCGCCGCGTGTGGCGGCATGGACGCTGGCGACCGTGGGGGCGATGGGCGTCGCTTACCTGCTGCGCACCGACGGCGGCTGGTGGGCGCTGGCGCTGCTCGCGGGGCTGGGGTGGTGGGCGATGCGGGGGTAGTAATGAAACAGGTGCAACGGTTGCAGCTACATAGTAATTTCAATACGTAAACTTTGCAATCTATACCGGAGCATTCGGGGTGGCTTTCAGCATCAAAGATGAGCGGGTCGACGCTTCCGTCCGGCGCTATGCGGAACTGAAAGGCCTCACGCTGACCAAGGCGATCGGTACGGCTGTGGATAAGGCCTTGAACCGCGAAGGCGCAACGTGCCCCGAGCCGACCTTTGTGGAGCGGCTGCGCGAGTTCCAACGGCTCGTCGCGGCCAATCCCGTGCTTGACGCTCGGACCGCCGACGAGATCATCGGCTATGACGAATATGGCTTGTCGTGCTCG
>CALMGC010000209.1:18970-21830 GCA_937863505.1 uncultured Sphingomonadales bacterium
ATCGCGTAGCAAGGCGATCGCTCGCCAGCTTAGGAACGCCGGTACAGCTCCACCGCCTCGTCCGGCGCGGCGAGAAGGCGCAGCCGCCACTCGGTCGGTGAGATCGCGGTTCCAAGCTGCACCGTAACTGCATCTACCAGCGCCGGCCAGTGCGCGTCCGTTTCGGGCACAACGAGCGTACACCCGTCGCGTAGCGCCAGCGCGAGCACCACGTTGTCGCCGACCAGTTCCACGGCATTTGCTGCCACTACGCGGTCGACTTCGTCCCAGGCGGAGCGCCGCTCGCCCCCTTCGTGTCGGACGCACAGCCCGTCCGCGCCGACGCCGCTCAACACCGGCCCCCTGCGCGACGGCAACGACGCCACCGCTCGCCCGATCATTCGGTCTAGTATCTTCACCGGCGACGCGTCCAACTGACAGGTAGCAGTGTCCACGTTTCGTGCCCGATTGCCTTGCCGCCGCGGTGGCCGAGCCAGCCGCCAAACAATGCGCCCGCGATGCCGCCGATTATTATCGCGCCGCTTTCGGTGATCTCGCCCACCACCGGAATGACCAATGTTGGCGCGGCCCAGGTTCCAGCCCAAACGGCACCGGCCAATCCGCCTGCAACATATCCTCCGGTACCCCCGGCGAGCCCGCCCGCCGCGCCGCTGATTTCTTCAGTTGCAACGCGTCCGCGCTCGCTTGGGGGAGCCTGCTCTATCACCACCGCCACCATCACGATCTCGATCACAAACCCGGCGGTCCCCGCTGCACGACCGATAAAGGCGATGCGGTTGACCACCGCGCGGGTCTTGCCGACACTGACCAGTACCGCCTCGATGTTGCCCTTGTTCGCCAGCATCCGCTCCGCCGTAGGCAAAGAGGCGACCGGCTTGAGTGCTTCCGAATACAGCTTTCCGAACGGCGTCAGCGGCTTTCGCATTTCGGCGACGAGACCGTTGCGCTGCACTTCGACGAGTTCACGCATTTCCTCGAACGTCACATTACCGCGGCGAAGCAAGGCGTTTGCCTGCTGCTGAATGTTTCTGTTCAGGCGATCGTACAGAGGTCGGCACCAGCCATCCCAAGACATATTCGCCGCGAGAGGCCCGGGAACATTGATGATATCCGATGCTTTTGCCGCATAGCTGAACCGCGCACCGGCAGGCGGCGATGCGAGCTCGCGTCGTTGTCCGGGTTGTCCCATCTCTTCCGCTCCTTGCTTAATTGAATAGTACCCGCCGCTACTCCGCCGCGACCGCCACCTCGTCCTCCACCGTCAACGGGTGCGGCAGGCGGCTGAGCATCTCCCTCGGCACCACCTGCCAGAAGCTCCGCACCGCGCGGTCCCAGTCGTCGAGCAACCCCTTGCTCCACTTGCTGTCGGTCGTGCGGGCGTGCTCGCGGACGAGGTCGTGGAGCACGGCTTCCCAATGCGGCGTCGCCACGCGCGACCAGGTGATCGTGTCGGGGTTGGCGCGGCGCTCGAAAGAACCGTCCGCGTCGTACACGAACGCCATGCCCCCGGTCATGCCCGCGCCGAAATTCTGCCCCACGCGGCCCAGCACCACCGCCACGCCGCCGGTCATATATTCGCACCCGTTCGCGCCGCAGCCTTCGACCACCACGCTCGCGCCCGAGTTCCGGACCGCGAACCGCTCGCCCGCCTGCCCCGCCGCGAACAGCCGCCCCGCGGTCGCGCCGTAGAGCACGGTGTTGCCCAGGATCGTGTTGTCCTGGCTGGCGAGCGGCGAGGACACGGCCGGGCGGACGACGATCACGCCGCCCGACAGCCCCTTGCCGACATAATCGTTCGCGTCGCCGAACACTTCGAGCCGGACGCCCCTGACGAGGAACGCGCCGAGCGACTGCCCCGCCGAGCCGCGCAGCCGGATGGTGACATGCCCGTCGGCGAGCCGGGTCATCCCCCGCGCGACCAGCTCGCTCGACAGCCGCGTGCCGACCGCGCGGTGGACGTTGCGGACCGAATAGGTGAGCTGCATCTTCTCGCCCCGCGAGAAGACATGGGCGGCGTCCTTGATGATCTGTGCGTCAAGGCTATCGGGCACCGCGTTGCGGAAGGTGGACAGGCTGAAGCGCCGCTCGGCGTCGGTCGCGTCGACCTTGGCGAGGATGGGGTTCAAGTCGAGGTCGTCGAGATGCTCATGCCCGCGGCTCACCTGACGGAGCAGCTCGGTGCGGCCGATCACCTCGTCGAGGCTGCGGACGCCGAGCTTCGCGAGGATGTCGCGCACCTCCTCGGCGATGAAGGTCATCAGGTTGATGACCTTTTCCGGCGTGCCCGTGAATTTGGCCCGGAGCACCGGGTCCTGCGAGCACACGCCCACGGGGCAGGTGTTCGAATGGCATTGCCGCACCATGATGCAGCCCATCGCCACGAGCGACAGCGTGCCGATGCCGAACTCCTCCGCGCCCAGGATCGCGGCGACCACCACGTCACGCCCAGTCTTGAGGCCGCCATCGGCGCGCAGCCGGATGCGCCCGCGCAGGCCGTTGAGGGTGAGCGTCTGGTTGACCTCCGACAGCCCCATCTCCCACGGGGTCCCGGCATATTTGATGCTGGTCTGCGGCGAAGCGGCGGTGCCGCCGACATGGCCGGAGACGAGAATCACGTCCGCATGCGCCTTGGCGACCCCCGCCGCTACCGTGCCGATCCCGGCGGACGACACCAGCTTGACGCACACCCGCGCGCGCGGGTTGATCTGCTTCAGGTCGTAGATGAGCTGCGCGAGGTCCTCGATCGAATAGATGTCATGGTGCGGCGGCGGCGAGATCAGCGTCACGCCGGGCGTCGCGTGACGGAGCTTGGCAATGTATTCCGTCACCTTGAAGCCGGGCAGCTGCCCGCCCTCGCCGG
>CALMGC010000210.1:0-15527 GCA_937863505.1 uncultured Sphingomonadales bacterium
CGGCGGTTCTGCGCCCAGCTTGCCTCGTCGCTGCCGAGCGCGACCGGTCGTTCCTTGCCATAGCTGATCGTGTTGATCCGCGACGGCGACACCCCGCGCTCGGCCAGGTAGTTCTTGGCGGCATTGGCGCGGCGGTCGCCGAGCGCGAGATTGTACTCGCGCGTCCCCCGCTCGTCACAATGCCCCTCCAGCGTGACGCGGACATTGGGATAGCGCTGCAGCCACGCGACCTGCGCGTCGAGGATCGCGCGCGCTTCGGGGTCGATGTCATACTGGTCGAGCCCGAAATGGACGGTGTCCGACTGCACCGACTGCTTGAAGTCCGCCGCCGAGCCGGGGACCGCCGCGCCCGCGACACGCCCGTCCCCGTTCGCGCCGACCGCGCCCTGCCCGCTATCGGTCCCCTGCGCCGCCCCGGGGGGTGGCGGCAGCTCGGCAGGCCGCTTCTTCGCGCACCCGGCGACGGCGACCAGCGCGAGCGCGGCGATGAGGGTGGTTGATGACTTACGCATGGGACGAACTCCTACCTTGTAGTGGGTCAGGGCCGCAACGGCCCCCAGGCCGGGTCCGATCCGTCGAGCGGAGTCGGAATCTTGCGCTCGTTCACCCCGGTCAGGTCCACCGACCACAGATCCGCGTTGCCGCCCCCGCCCTGATGCGAGCGGAAGAACGCCAGCACCCGACCGTTGGGGGCCCAGCTCGGCCCCTCGTCCTGCCAGCTGTTCGTCAGCAACTTTTCGCCCCCGCCCGAAGGCGACATAACCCCGATGCGGAACGCCCCGCCGATCTTGGTGAAGGCGATCAGGTCGCCGCGCGGGCTCCACACAGGGGTCGCGAAGCGCCCGCCGCCGAAGCTGATCCGCTGCTGGTCCGACCCGTCCGCGTTCATCACATATAGCTGCTGCGTTCCCGACCGGTCGCTCTCGAACACGATCCTCGACCCGTCGGGCGAATAGCTCCCGCCGGTGTCGATTCCGGGTGCGACCGTCAACCGCTGCGGCTTCCCGCCAGCCGCCGCCACCCGGTACAGGTCGGTGTTGCCGCCCTCCGCCATCGAGAACAATATCCACCGCCCGTCGGGCGAGAAACGCGGGGCGAAGGTGAGGCTGGCATTCTCCACCACCAGCCGCTGCCGCCCCGAGCCGAGATCATAGACATAGATGCGCGGCCGGTCGCCGATGTAGCTCATGTAGACGATCGACTGCTGCGACGGCGAGAAGCGCGGGGTCAGCACGATCGATTGGCCGTTGGTCAGGAAGCGGTGGTTGGCCCCGTCCTGGTCCATGATCGCCAGCCGCTTGGTGCGGTGCGCCTTGGGCCCGGTCTCCGACACATAGACGACGCGGGTGTCGAAATACGGCCCCTCGCCCGTCAGCCGCTGATAGATCGCGTCCGCGCATTTGTGCCCAGCGCGGCGCCAGTCGCCGGGGGCGACGACGAACCCCTTGCGCGCGAGCTCCGCCTTGGTGGAGACGTCGTAGAGGTAGCAGCCGACGGTCAGCGAGCCGTCCCCATTCGCCTTGATATAGCCCTGCACCAGCGCCTGCGCGCCAGAGGTGCCCCAATAGTCATAGGCGGGGCTCGTCACCTCAGGGAACGCGACCGGGCGGAGCTTGTCGGGGGCTAGCGGGGTGAACAGGCCGGAGTTCCTGAGGTCGCGGGTGACGATCTCCGACAGCTGCCGCCCGAGCGCGTCGGTGCTGCCTGCCGCGGTCTGCTGCACGGCGGCGGTGGGCATGACCGGGATGGCGATCGGCAGCGGCGCGGAGATGCCGCCCTCGACATCGACGACGAGCCCGCCCTGATCCTGCGTCGGCGCAGGCGCGGCTTGCGCTGGAGCCTGCGGCGCGGGCGGGGTCGCGCTTTGCTGGGGCGAAGCCGCGCCGAACAGAAGCAGCAGGGGAAGCAAGCGGGTCATTCAGGTCCTTAGCCGGGCAGCTTGTAACGCAGCGTGAAATTGCGCCACCCATTCTGAACGTCATACAACTCAGGGGGCAGCCCCTTGAGCGGCGCGCAACCGGTGAAGGTCGCGACCGCCAGATCGTCGACGCGGTCGAGATAGCGGCTGTTGTCGTCGTCCACGCCGCTATGGTTGACGACGCGCGGCGGTGCGGCGAGCGAGCCATCGCGGTTGAGCTTGAGGTTGATCGCGACGCGGATGCGCTCCGCTCCAGGTCCGGGCGTCACCTGGCGGTTAGCGCAGGGCTGCACCTGTCGCAGGATCGCCGAGCCGATATCGGCCGCCGCCTTGGCGTTCATCGTCGCGCCCGGTGCGGCGGCGGACGGTTTGGCGGCGGCGGGCGCGTCGGCGGCGAGGCCCTTGAGGAAGTCCGACCCGAGGTGCGATCCGCGCGGACGAGCGGCGGTCGCGGTCGGGGTGGAGCCGCTTCCCTTCGCCGCGCCGGGCTTGGTGGCGGGCTTGTCGGGCGTGGCCTTGCCCGAACCTTTTTCCGTCACAGGCCTAGCGGGTTTGGCCGCGGTCTTTTCCGGGACAGGTTTGGCGGACGCCTTTTCAGGCGCGGGCTTGGTCGGTTTGGCGGGCTTCTCCGGCGCAGGCTTCGCCTTTTCGACCGCAGGCTCCGGCGGCTTCGGTTTCGGCTTGGGCGCTGGGGTCGGCTTCGGCACGGGTTTGGGGGACGGCTTGGGCTTCGGCTCCGGGCTGGGTTTCGCGGTCGGTTTGGGCGAGGGCTTCGGCTCTGGCGAAGGCTTGGGTTCCGGCTTGGGCGCGGAGGACGGCTCCGGCACCGGCACCGCTACGGCTTCCGGCGGAGCGGCGTCCTCGGGTGCGCCGAGGTCGGGCGCGACGGAGGCGCTGGGCGGCTCCGGCGCGGGCGGCGCGGTCTGGACGGGCGCGACCTCGGGGGCGAGGCTGACCACCATCGGCTGCTGCTTCAGCTTCTCCGGATTGGGCGCGGCCGAAAAGCCGAGCGCCAGCACGCCAAGCAGAGCGACATGCCCCGCCCCCGCGACGACGAGCCCGGTCTTCTCCGTCCGGTCCATCAGCGCGAGGTCACCGCTGCGTGTCCGCCTTGGTGACGAGCGACACGCGGTTGAGCCCCGCGCGATTGAGCTCGCCCATGACGCGCATCACCTGGCCATAGCCGAGCGCCTGGTCGCCGCGCAGCGACACCGGCACCGACTCGCCGCCCGGCGGGGTGCGCGCCGCGATCGCGTCGAGCCGCGACGGCAGGTCGGCCTCGCTCACCTCGTCCTTGTCGATGAAGATGCGCCCGCGCTCGTCGATCGAGATCTCGACCGGCTGAGGGCCCTGCTCCAGCGGCTTGGCGCGGCTGTCGGGCAGGTTCACCGGCACCCCCGCGGTCAGCAGCGGCGCGGTGACCATGAAGATGATCAGCAGCACCAGCATCACGTCGACCAGCGGCGTGACGTTGATGTCCGCCATCGGCGCGGACCGCCCGCGCGCGCGGCGGGAAGGCAGCATCGCCACCGCCTAGGCCTCGCCGTCGAGCTGGCGGCTCAGCGTCGCGTGAAAGCCGTCGGCGAAACGGTTCAGCCGCGCCTCGATCCGGTTCACGCCATGCCCGAAGCGGTTGTACGCGATCACCGCCGGGATCGCCGCGAACAGCCCGATCGCGGTCGCGAACAAGGCCTCGGCGATCCCCGGCGCGACCACCGCGAGGCTCGAATTCTGCGCGCCCGCGATGTTGGTGAAGGCGCGCATGATGCCCCACACCGTCCCGAACAGCCCGACGAACGGCGCGACCGAGCCGATTGTGGCGAGGATGTTGAGGCGATCGGACAGGCGATCCACCTCCGCCGCGACCGCCGCGCCCATCGTGGTCGCCAGCCGCTCGCGCGTCCCCGAGCGATCGATCTTGCCGCCCGCGGTGGAGCGCCGCCACTCGCGCACCCCCGCCTGGAACACGCGCGCGATGGGGAGGTTCGCCTCGCCCTCCTGCCGGTGGAACGCGTCGATGTCCTCCGCCGCCCAGAAATCGCGCTCGAACTGGTCGATGCGTTTCCTCGTCCGACCGACACGCCGCGCGAAGCTGTAGATGATCGCCCAGGTCCACAGCGACGCGAGCAGCAGCCCCAGCATCACCAGCCGCACGACCCAGTCGGCCTGCAGGAACAGCGCGACCGGGGACAGGGTCGCGGCATCGGTATTGAGCGTCAGATGGTTCATGCGTGTGTCGGGTCCCCGTTGTGGATCAGCCCGGTGAAGATGCGCGCTCATGCCGCGGGCAACCGGCGCGGACGTCCGCCGGGGCTCACCAGCGCCGCGACGCCCTCCGCCTCGGCAAGCGTGACGTCGTCACGCGTGACACGGTGACTGACCTCCACCGACGCCGCGCGGACGGCGGTGACGCGCGTCGCGACGATCAGCGCGTCGTCGAGCCGCGCGGGCGCGCGATAGCGGATGTGGAGGCTCGCCACCGCGAACGCCCCCTCCCCCGCCTCAACCGCCGCGCGCTGGTCGACGCCCGCCAATCGCAGCATATCCGACCGCCCGCGCTCCATGTAGCGGAGGTAATTGGCATGGTAGACCACGCCCGACAGGTCGGTGTCCTCGAAATAAACGCGCACGGGCAGCCGGTGCTCGCGCCCGACGAACGCGCCGGCGAATGGCTGGTCGGGGCCCTTCATCGCGCCCGTGTTAACCCAACCTTCCGGCCCGCGAAACCCGTCAGTCGGGGGGCAGCGCGGAAAGGTCGAGCGTGAGATGCGGGCGCGGCGCGGACGGTGCCGGGGCAGCGACGAACCGGGGCGACACGACGGCGATCGTCACCGGCGGAAGGGCGGGCGACGCGAACGTAGCCGGCGCGAACGGGGCGTCGAGATCGGGCAGCCGCGCGACGACAAATGCGGACAGCTCGCCCGAGGGGGCCGCCTCGACATCGGCCAGCAACGCGCTCGCGGCGGCGCAGAAACGCGCATGGGCGGGGACGGCGGAGAAGAAATTGTACAGCCGCGTCATCGCGTCATCATAGCGCGCGCGCCAGTCGCCCCCGCCCGCGCCATACTCGGCCTCCAGCGCGCCCTGCGCGGTCGCGAGTTCCGCCTTTCGCGTGGTGAGCAGCGCGTTGTAGCGCGCCACGATCGCATCGCCTTCCGACCCACGACAGGCAAGCGCGGCGACGTTGAGCCCGGCGCGCAGATGCCACGTCGCCCCCGCCGCCGACAGCCCGGCATTGATCGGGGACAGCGGCGCGGGCGAGGGAGGCGTTTCGACCGCGACCGGCGCGGGCGGCAGCGGCGCGACCTCGGCCACGCGGGTGTGGGCGCACGCCGCGAGGGCGAACAGCGGCAACAACGGTGACGCGCGCATCGGACCTTCTCCTGCCCCCGCCACCGCCCCTGCGCCCGGCCCGGTTAAGACCGGGTAAGCATCACTTGTCCGGCACCAGCGCCGGCGCGGAGACACTGGCGAGAAGCACGGGCGCGGTCGTTGGCGTGGTCGACGCGCTCGCGACGGTCACCGCCGGGACAGCGGCGGGCTGGTGCCGGGCCGTCCACCTCGCCAGCTCGGCGCGGTAGCCGTCGAAGCGCGCGAACGCGGCCACGAACGGGGCCTCCAGCCGGGGCAGCGCCGCTGCGGCGAAAGCAGGGAAGTCGGCGGGCTCCACGTTCACCGCCTCGCGCAGCGCCTCGCCCGCCGCCGCGCAGAACCCGCCCTGCGCGGGCGGTTGCGCCCAGAAATTGTACAGCTTGGTCATCGCGTCGTCGTGCCGTGCCTGCCAGTCGCCGCCGCGCGCGCGCTCCGCCGCCTGCGCCCCCGCGTCCGCCCCCGCGAGCGGGACCTTCTCCGTGGTGAGCATCGCATTGTACGCGGTCGCTTCGTCACGGCAGCCGAGCGCGGCGACGTTGAGCGCGACGCGGACGTGCCACGTCACTTCGGAGGGCGACAGGTCGCGGTTGGGCGTGCGGTACGCGCCGCCCGCGTCGCGCGCGGGGGCGGCGAAGCTCCGCGCAAAGCCGTCGGGCACGCGCGGCTCGGCGTCGTCGGCAGGCGTGGCGAGCGCGGGCTGGAGGAACACCGCCGGTTGCGTGGTGACGGGCACCTCCTGCGCGATGGCGGGCATGGCGAGAAGGCAGACGGGCGACAGGCTGGCGATGGACTTGAACATTGGTGTGCTCCCCCTTGGCAGGGACAAGCTCGCCTGTTCACATTGCGTACATCTTTCGGTTCAGGGCTAACCAGCTGCTAACGCTGATAATCTCTTGGCGAAAGTCTCGCGCGAAGCGCGCCTCATCTCTCGCTCACAACGCTCAACCCACGAGGGTTCGTACCACCTCTTTGCGCCTTTGCGTCTTTGCGTGAGCCAATCCACCGTCTCTTCACTAGGCGTGCCCAAAAAAGGAGGTCTCACGCAAAGCCGCAAAGCCGCAAAAAGAAAGGCATAAAGGCGCGCTATACGCGCGTCAGGTCGCGACGCCCCGGCGGGCAAGGGCCGCGACCGCCTCGCTCACCAGCTCACCGATGATCGCCGCCACCGGCTCCTCCTGGCGAACCATGCCGACCGATTGCCCCGCCATCACCGAGCCATGTTCCACATCGCCGTCGATCACCGCGCGGCGCAGCGCACCCGCCCAGTAATGCTCGATCGCCAGCTGCGCTTCGGCCATCGCCACGCGCCCCTCGTCGAGATGCCCCGCCACCTCGCGCTGCTTGGCGGTGAACAGCTCGCCGCCCGCGTTCTTGAGTGCGCGGACGGGGATGACGGGGAGCCTCGGGTCGAGCTGCACGCTCGCCACCGCGTCGCGCGCGCTGGCGCGGATGAACGCGCGCTTGAAGTTGGCGTGTGCGATCGACTCGGTCGCGCAGACGAAACGCGTGCCCAGCTGCACCCCCGCCGCGCCCATCTCCAGATACCCCGCGATCGCCTCCCCGCGCCCGATCCCGCCCGCGACGAACACCGGCGCGGCGTCGGCGATCTCGGGCAGCATCTCTTGCGCGAGCACGGAAGTCGACACCGGCCCGATATGCCCGCCCGCCTCCATCCCCTCGATCACCAGCGCGTCGACGCCCGAGCGGAGCAGCTTCTTCGCCAGCGCCAGCGTCGGCGCGAAACAGATCACCTTCGCGCCCGCGTCCTTGATCGCCTCGACCGATCCCTTGGGCGGCAACCCGCCCGCGAGCACGACATGGCCGACGCGGTGCCGCGCGCAGACCGCGATCAGCGCGGACAGGTCCGGGTGCATGGTGATGAGGTTGACCCCGAACGGCCGACCGGTGCGCGCCGCCGTCGCGGCGATCTCCGCATCGAGCAAGGCGGGCGTCATCGCCCCACAGGCCAGCACCCCGAACCCGCCCGCCTTGCTGATCGCGGACACGAGGTGCCGCTCCGACACCCACGACATTGCCCCGCCCATGATCGCGTGAGTGCAACCGAGAAATGCGGTGCCGCGCGCCTGGAGGCGGCGGAGGCGGTCGGTGCCGGGGGAGAAGGGGGCGGATGATGGTGCGATGTCGATCATAGCCGATGCGCCTACCGTTGCCCCGACACGCCCCGCAAGAGTGCCGTTCTGACAGGCCCGCAAGGCCTGCTTACAATCCAAGGCAAAAACGGTCTTGCCGAGTCTCGGCAACGTCTTACGAACCGCGGGCGCTAGTTGGAGGATCGGCCTTGCTCGACATTTTGCTTTCCTACGAAGGCGGGTTGGCAGCTCACCATGAACTAAATTTTTACGACGCCGCTCGAGCTATGGTGGGTTTTCAGCGGTCTCTCGCATTATCAGCGCATTTGGCAATCAACTGAGAAATCATTGTTCAAGCTCCCGCGCTTCGTAACGCAGAGATATTAATCGCGACCCCAAGGCCCGGATCATGGGAGGTAATCGCAACCATCATCGCAGGT
This sequence comes from uncultured Sphingomonadales bacterium, assembly GCA_937863505.1. Taxonomy (GTDB): domain Bacteria; phylum Pseudomonadota; class Alphaproteobacteria; order Sphingomonadales; family Sphingomonadaceae; genus Sphingomonas. Next base: position 7,821 of record CALMGC010000210.1, read on the forward strand.
GGATGGGCTGTCGGAACCGCTGGTAAGGACACACCCTTGGGACATCTGATCTACTCCATATACGATTACGCCGTAACTCAAGCGTTCGGATTCCCAGTCGATTATAGCAAGAGTTTGCACCAGTCCCACAAGGAACTTCTGGATCCAAAGAAGATCACTCCGCAGAAACTAGATAGTTTGACAGAGAAAATTGAGGGTAGCTTATCGGACATGCATCGCCCGATTGTTGCATCCGAGTCCGCTCACAAAGCTACTTTGTACGCAGCCGATAAACCCGATAAGACAATTGCCCTCGGTCGAGAGTTAAACGAGTATAGTTGGGACTACTTAAGCCATTCAGAGATTGATCCACAACCGTCTGATGTGATTGGCGTAGTATCTAGCTATAACATAAGTACCTATAAGGGAAGGCTGTACATATTCGAGGAGCAACGTCCAATCAGTTTCGAACTGACACATAGCGCTCGAGATAAGGGCAGCCTCGGACTAATTACAAGCAGTTTACGAACTAACGCCGTTGAAAGGGGAAGTCGCGACGGCAGCATCGTCCTTACTGGAAAGAAGATCCGCAGCTCTACAGGCCGATTAAAAGGTATAAGCGTCTTGCGAGTGACACAACAACTCCATTTCTCTAGTTAGCGTCAACCGCGTCTAACCCGTATGCCGTGTGCAGCACGCGCACGGCCAGCTCGGTATAATCCTCCTCGATCAGCACGCTGACCTTGATCTCGCTCGTCGTGATCGCCTGGACGTTGATGCCGCGCTCGCCCAACGTGGTGAACATCGTCGCCGCGACACCCGCATGGCTGCGCATCCCCACGCCCACCACGCTAACCTTCGCCACTCGCGTGTCGTGGACGAGGCAGGCATAGCCGATGCGCCCCTGACCGGTCGCCAGCACATCCAGCGAGCGCGGGAGGTCCGCCGCCGGAACGGTGAACGTCACGTCGGTCGAGCCCGTCGAATGCGCGACGTTCTGGACGATCATGTCGACGTTGATCCCCGCGTCCGCCAGCGGCGCGAAGATCGCCGCCACCGCGCCCGGCCGGTCGGGCACGTCGGTGAGCGTGATCTTGGCCTCGTTCTTGTCGTGCGCGATTCCGGTGATGAGTTGCTGTTCCATCCTGTCCTCTTCCCCGACGATCATGGTGCCCGGCAGCGTGTCCGCCATCGGCGCGTCGGGCCCGACAAAGGAGCTGAGCACCTGCACCCGCACCCGCTCCTTCATCGCCAAGCCCACCGAGCGCGTTTGCAGCACCTTCGCGCCGACGCTGGCGAGCTCGAGCATCTCCTCGTACGTTACGCGGGCCAGCTTGCGCGCGCGGGGCACGATGCGCGGGTCGGTGGTGTAGACGCCGTCGACATCGGTGTAGATGTCGCAGCGGTCCGCGCGCATCGCCGCCGCCAGCGCCACCGCCGACGTGTCCGACCCGCCACGCCCGAGCGTCGTCACGCGGCCCGCTTCGGCGAGCCCCTGAAACCCCGGCACCACCGCCACCTCGCCTGCCGCCAGCGCGGCGTCGAGCGCCGCCGTGTCGATCCCGTCGATCCGCGCGCGCGCGTGCGCGTCCGAGGTGCGGACGGGAAGCTGCCACCCCAGCCACGAACGCGCCGGGCAGCCGATCGCCTGCAACGCGATCGCGAGCAGGCCGGCCGTGATCTGCTCCCCCGCCGACACCACCACGTCATATTCGCGCGGATCGTACAGCGCGGACGCCTCGCGGCAGAAGCCGACCAGCCGGTCGGTCTCCCCCGCCATCGCCGACACCACCACCGCGACCTCGTTGCCCGCGTCGCGCTCGCGCTTTACGCGCGCGGCGACGCTCCTGATCCGCTCGATCCCGGCCATCGACGTGCCGCCGAACTTCATCACGATGCGGGCCATCGGCGGGTGAGCTAATCCTTGGGAAGCCGGGGCGGCCCTGATAGGAACGCGCCATGACGGGCGCAAGCGACACGGTGGACGCAGCGGAAGCCGCGCATTTCGGCGCGCAGGCGGCACAATGGTGGGACCCGCAGGGGTCGTCGGCGATGCTCCACCGAATCAATCCGGTGCGGCTGCGCTACCTTCGCGAACAGGTCGACGCGCATTGGGGCGGCGACGCGCGGAGCTTCACGCCGCTGGCGGGCAGGCGCGCGCTCGACGTCGGGTGCGGCGCGGGGCTACTGTGCGAGCCGCTCGCCCGCATGGGGGCGACGGTGACGGGGGTGGACGCGGCGGCGGAAAGCGTCGCGGTCGCGCGCGCGCACGCGCAAGCCGGAGGGCTGGCGATCGATTACCGCGTCGGCGACGCGGGCGCGGTGGCGGGCGAGCGGTTCGACCTCGTCACCAGTCTGGAGGTGGTCGAGCACGTCACCGACCCGCGCGCGTTCGTGGCGGGGCTGGCGGAGGCCGTCGCGGAGCGCGGGCTGCTGGTCATGTCCACCCCCAACCGCACCGCGCTGACCCGGGTCGCGCTGGTCGGCGCGGCGGAGGCGAGCGGGATGGTGCCGCGCGGGACGCACGACTGGGACAAGTTCCTGCGGCCCGAGGAGCTGACCGCGCTGATCGAGGAGACGGGCCTGAGGGTGACGGACGTGCGCGGGCTAGCGTTCTCACCCGCGCGCGGGTTCGAGTTGAGTACGTCGACGGCGCTCGACTATTTCGTTACGGCCACCCGTGGCTGATTGATGAGCGGTCGAGCTCCCGATCCCCCTCGGGGGGAGGAACGGTTTGCTCTCTCCCTCTGGCTGGCGCTCCTCGCGGCGTTGGCAATCCTAGCCCTCCTGCGCCCGATCGACCATGACGAGTCGCAATATGTCGCCGCCGCGGTGCTCAGCGCGCATCAGCTGCTGCCGTATCGCGACTACGCTTACCTTCAGTCCCCGCTTCAGCCGGTGCTGTTCGCGCCGCTGGTGTCGTTGTTCGGCGCGTGGGCGTGGCCGGGGCTGCGCCTGCTCAACGCCCTCCTCGCCGCGCTCGCGGTCGCGGGAGTCGGCGCGGCGGCGCGGGCGGGAGGTGCGCGGGCTCGGGTAGCGCTGGCGGCGGCGGGGCTGTTCGCCGCAACCGACATCCTGCTGTTCGCGGGCGGCACCGCGCGCAACGACGCGTTGCCCGCCGCGTGTCTCGCGGGCGCGCTGTGGCTGGCGATGAAGCCCGCGACGCGCAACGGCGCGCTGTTGGTCGGCTTCCTGCTCGCCGCAGCGACAGCGGCGAAGCTGTCCTACGCGCTTCCCGCGGTCGCCTATGGCGCAGCGGCGCTGGTGAACCGCGAACGTCGTGCCACGGCGGTGCTGGCAGGCGTGCTGCCGCTCGCGGCGCTGGTGGCGTGGATCGTCCACTTCGCTCCCGCCAACGCGCGCTTCGACGTGCTGACATTCCCGAGTGTCGGACCGGCGGAGTTCTACGCCGGGTCCGCCAAGCTGACCGCCTTGGGCCGCGCGCTAGACTCGCTCAAGTTCCTCGCACTCGGCCCGGCGCTGCTCGCCTTGGTCCTAGTCGCGCGACGGCGAAAGCCGGACTGGCTCGACGCGCTTCTCGTCGCGGGAGCGCTCGCAGCATTGCTCCCCGCGCCGACGTGGCGACAATACTGGCTACCGATGCTGCCGCCGCTGTTCGTCCGTCTCGCGCAGCTATGGGACGAGCGCCCGCCATCAACCGCCGTGCGCATCGCGGCGGCGCTGTTCGCCGCGGTCGGCATCACCCCCTCGCTCATCGGCGCGGCACAAGGCCCCGGCCTCCTCACCGCAAGCCGCGAGTCACGCGCGATCCGCGCCGCGCTCGACCGCGCGCGCGAGACCGGGCCGGTCGCGACCCTCGCGCCGGAGTTCCTCCCCGCTACCTATCGCTTGCCCGACCCGCGCTTCGCCACCGGGCCGTTCTACTTCCGCAGCCACGCGCTGCTCGACACGCCTGCGGAGTCGCGCGCCAGCCTCGTGTCGGAGGACCGCCTCGCCACCGGCCTCGCAATCCGGCCCGAGGCGGTGCTGGTCGGCGGCGAGGGGCGGTGGACCGGCGGCGACCCGGCGCTCGACGCAGTGCTGGAGCGATGGGCCGTATCACACGGTTATCGCCCGGTGCCGGTCGAGAGCTCCCGCTTTCGCCTCTATATCGACCCGCGCGCTCAGGCGGCGACCGGCATCCCGCGCTTCGTCGCGACCAGGCGCTGATAATAGGCCATCAATTCCTCGCAATGCTCGCGGTCGCTCCTGACCCGCGTCGCCGCCACCGTCGCCGCGCGGCGCAGCATCGTCCGGTCACGCGCCGCGAAACGCCGGATCGCCGCCGCGCAGTCGCCCGCGTCGCGCGCGCGGTACAGCTCCGCCGAGCGCGGGTCGGCGATTTCCGCGCACCCGCCGGTGTCGGGCACGATCAGCGGCAGCCCCGACGCCATCGCCTCCGACGCGACCAGCCCGAACGGCTCCGCCTCCGACCCGTGGATCAGCGCGTCGCAGCTCGCCATGATCCGCGCCAGCCGCTCGCGGTCGTACACCGGGCGGAACAGCCGGATATGCGGGCTCCCCGCCAGCCGCTTCTCGAGCCTGGGCGTGTCCATCCCCGTGCCGAGCAGCATCAGCCCGACGGGCACGTCCGCACCCGCGCGCTCCACCGCGTCGATCACCATCGGCCAGCGCTTCTCCGGATGGTGCCGCCCTAGCCCTAGCAACAGCACCCCGTCGCGCGGCAAGCCGCATTGCGCGAGCATGGTCGCGCGCAGCTCGTCGTCGCGCAACGCGGGCGAGAACCAGCCTCGCTCGATTCCGAGCGGCATCGCCGCGTCGATTCGCAAGCCCCGGGCGCGCAGTCGCTTTTCGAGCGCCGGGCCGTTGGTCACCACCGCGTCATAACGGTCGAGGAACCGCGCCATATAGCGCGAGTACCACCCGAACGCCCGCTCGATCCGCTGGTGCGTCGCCACGCCCTCCAGCCAGCGCTGGGCATAGGCGGCGACGTTGTCGTTGTGCATGAAGAACACCTTGGCGGCATCCCCCTGCCAATTCGCCACGATCCAGGCGGGCCGCCACGGCGAGCAGCATTCAACGAGGTCGGGCCGGTAGCGGTCGAGCAGCGCGGTCACGGGCTCCGCGTCCCAGAACAGCCCGTAGTTGCGGTCGAACGGCATTCCCGGGCATTTGACGTAATGGACACGCCCGCCGCCCGGCCGCTCCTCGACCCGGTCCTCGCGCCCCGGGGCGAGCACGATCAACTCGTGTCCCATCTCCGCCATCATGCCCATCTTGCGATCGAGATAGGTGCGTACGCCGCCGCCGGTCGGCGAGTAGAACTCGTTGACGTCGACGATCCGCACGGGCCCCGTCAGCTCTTCTTGTTCGACGGGCTGAAGCCGAACAGGCCGAGATACTGGACGCGGATGGTGGCGGCGGTCGGGCGTTCGCCCAGCGTCACGGTGGAACTCGCCACCTTCGGCTTGGACAGGCCGATCCGCTGGTTGCTCGCTACGCCCGCGCCGTCGATCTTGTAGTCGAACTTGTTCTTGCCGTCGCGATTGTGCGTGAACAGGATGCCGTAGCGACCGGGGCGCGGCGCATGGATGCACAGCTCCACCGGCCCCGCCTTCGGCGTGGGCACGCGGACGCGGCGGAATACCTTGCCCTGCGCGATGAGATCGCGATCGTCCTTGGTGAAGTCGGCGTCGTCGGCCGGGTAGAGCTCCAGCTTCACCTCGCCCGCCCGGTCCTTGAGCCCGGTGACGTTGACCAGGATCGCGGGCCCCTCGCCCGCCGCGCAGGCCGCGTCGCCGAGGATCTCGCCGTGCGCCGCCGCGCCGAACGGCGCCGTGGCGGCCAGCGCGATAAGAAGGGGGGTCAGTCTCGCCATGAACTCGTCCTTGTCATCACGCCGTGCAGACTGAACCCCGCGATCAGCACGACGTGCACCAGCAATATCAGCGCCGCCGTCAACGCGATCAGCGACGCCAGCGCATCCCCCCGCCCGATCAATAGAACGGCGACGTTGGCGAAAATAAGGTCCTTGTTGGGCAGCAGCGGCAGCCGCGACACCAGCAGCCGCGCCGCCGCGAGCAACAGCCACATCGCCACCGGCACCCCCGGCAGCGCCCAATGCCACGCCAGCGCGATCAGCACCGACCCCGCCAGGAGCCTGAGGCAATGCACCCCGAAAATCCACCACAAGGTCGGGCGGGGCAGCGTGAAAACGCGCTTGGAGAACAGCAGGAACGGCAACGACGTCGCGAAGATGAGCGCGGTGGACAATAGCAGCTTGCGCATCTGCTCCGCCGACAGCAGGTGCGCGCCGTACGGGGCGGCGAGCACGATCATCCCCAGCGTGATCGCGTTGCCCGCGACCGCGGACAGGATCGACACGTCCTTCACCGCCCCGAACGGCGCCGCGACCATGGTCGAGCGCGCGCGCGCCCAGGCATAGAAATACGCCTCGCCCGAATAGCCGAGCACCACCTCGTTCGCGATCCGCTTCTTGATCAGCGCGACCAGCCCGCCGATCGGCACGCCCCACAGCCGGCGGAAGATGATGTAATCGCCCGTCGGCAGCGACATGTAGAGCAGCGCGAAGGTGAGGTAGAAAAGCGGGTTCGCGGGCAGCTCGCGCTCCAGCCCCTTCAGCCCCGAGCCGAGCAGCGCGCGCCCGAGCCCCCACACCATCGCCGCCGTCAGCACACTGCCGATCACCATCGGCCAGCGGCTGCGAATGACGCGGAGCGGCTCCAGCCCCGCCAGATCGGCGGGGGCGACCGCGACATCAGCTGCCATGTTCATGCGGAAACGCCACGCACCCTTTTCGTCAAAGGTCGCCGACAGCGTCCTTCCGCCCCTACGCGTGAGGGGCGACATTGGTTCTTGCCGCGCGATTTGGGCCTTTGCATGGCGGCGGGCAAGATGACGGGCGCGCGACACCTCTTGAGCTATGCCGATTCGCTGCGCGGCGGCGGGGTGGAGCGCGCGCTGCTGCGGCTGGCGGAGGGATGGGTCGCGGCGGGGCGGCGGGTGACGCTGGTGATCGGCGACCCCAGCGGCCCGCTTGCCGCGGAGCTGCCCGCAGGGGTGGAGGTCGTGCCGGGGCCGCTGGTCGGCACGGCGCGGCGGCTCCGGCCCGACATCGTCTTTTGCCCCGGCAACCATTACACCAGCCGCGCAGCGTGGCTCCGCCTGGGGCTCGGGCGCGAGTGCCCGCCGCTGGTGGCCAAGATGAGCAACGCGCTGGCCCGGCCCGATTTCTCGGGCGCGGTCGCGTGGGGCTACCACCGCTGGCTGCGCCTCCACCCGCAGGTGTTCGACGCGCTGGTGGCGATGACCCCCGCGTTGCGCGACGAGGCGATCGCGACCACCGGCATCGCGCCGGGGCTGGTGAGCGTGATCGCCAATCCGCCCGCACGGACGCTGCCCGGCGCGCCGGCCATCGCGCTGCCGCCCGGGCGCTTCCTGCTCGGCGTCGGGCGGCTGGTGCCGCAAAAGCGCTGGGACCGGCTGGTTGCCGCGCTGCCGCTGCTCGCCGACCGCGAGGTGATCGCGGTGGTGCTGGGCGAAGGGCGCGAGCGGCGGCGGCTAGAGCGGCAGGCGGCGGCGCTGGGCGTCGCCGATCGCCTGTGGCTACCCGGCCATGTCGCCGACCCGCTGCCCGCGCTCGTCCTCGCGACGGTGGCGGTGCTGCCGAGCGATTATGAAGGCGTGCCCGGCGTGCTGCGCGAGGCGCTGTCGGTCGGCACGCCGGCGGTCGCGACCGATTCGAGC
>CALMGC010000210.1:15537-16149 GCA_937863505.1 uncultured Sphingomonadales bacterium
CTGGATGCGTGGCTTGCCCCGGGTGTGGGGAGGCCCGCGCCCGTGCCGCAACCAGGCGAGGACGCGGCGGCGGCGTATCTGCACTTGTTCGATGGGCTGGTGGCGGGACGTTCAACCTAGCTCTTCCCCATCAATCGGGAGTATCAACGGCCTCCCAGCCCTGAAGATCTTACCGCCGCGCTGCGTGCAGCGAGGTGCCCGCGCGCCCGGCGCGGAACGCGCCCGGCCAGGTCAACGGGTTGAGCGTCATCCCGCCGTCGAGCGAGAAGGTGAGGAACTCCGCTCGCCCGCCCAGGTTCTCCCACGGCACCGGCCCGCCCAGCCCCAGTTCGCTGGTCGGGAACCGGCTGTCCGCGCTCCGGTCGCGATTGTCGCCCATCAGGAACACATGGTTTGCGGAGATCGTCACCGGCGGGTAATCGTCGCCCTGGCTCGGCCCGAGCTCCACCGTGTCATAGCTGCGCCCGTTGGGGAGCGTTTCCGTCACCACCGGCAGGCGGCAATGCGGCTTGCCGTCCGCGTTCGCGACGCGCGCGCCCGCCGGGTACTGGCTTGGGTCGCACGTCTCCTGCCCCTCACCGATCGGCACCCCGCCATAATCGGCGAGGTCGA
>CALMGC010000211.1 GCA_937863505.1 uncultured Sphingomonadales bacterium
TGCGCTGATCGAGCAGCTGCGCGCCGAACGTGAGGCGCACGCGCGTGAGGCGGACGTGGCGGGCACGCCGATCGGGGTCGCCCCGACCGGCTTCGAGGCGGACGCGCGAGCGCTGTTCGGGGACCCGCGACGGTAGCGCGCTTCACCGCCGCTTGACGCGATGGGCGATCGGTGTTCCGTTTCCGTTCCGAACGACTCGGGGGAGACATGCGGTGGCCGACGATCTGATCTTCTACACCAACCCGATGTCCCGCGGGCGGATCGCGCGCTGGATGCTGGAGGAGGTGGGCGCGCCGTACAAGACGGTGGTGCTCGGCTATGCCGACAGCATGAAGGGGCCGGACTATCTGGCGGTCAACCCGATGGGCAAGGTGCCCGCGATCAAGCACGGCGGCAAGGTGGTGACCGAAGGCGCGGCGATCTGCGCCTATCTTGCCGACGCGTTTCCGAATGCCGGGCTCGCGCCCGCGCTCGCCGACCGTGCCGATTATTATCGCTGGCTGTTTTTCGCCGCCGGGCCGGTCGAACAGGCGGTCACGCACAGGTCGATGGGCGTGGTGCCGACCGAGCAGCAGCGGCGGATGATCGGCTATGGCAGCTACGAGACGTTGGTCGAGGTGCTCGACAGGCTGCTGACCGGGCGCGAGTTCGTCGCGGGCGAGCGGTTCAGCGCGGCGGACCTGTACCTCGGCTCGCAGCTCAGCTGGGGTACGCAGTTCGGGACGTTGCCGAAGCTCGACTCATTCGTGGCCTATGTCGAGCGCCTGGCCGCGCGCGATGCCTACAAGCGAGCGGCGACACTCGACGACGCGGCGATGGCGGCGGCGGGGTAGCCGCCCCGCCACTCTTCACGCGAGCCGCGCCATCCGCTCCGGCAAGCGCGCCAGCACGGCCCGCTTCTCGCCGGGCGACGCCATGCCCCACCCGGCGATCTCGTCCAGCGTCCGACCGCATCCCGTGCACCAGCCGGTCGCGCGCTCGATCACGCACACGTTCACGCACGGGCTCGCGACGTCGGCGGGCTCGGGCGTGACGAGCTCGATCACGCCGCCCATTGCGCCAGCCAGTCGGCAAGCGCCTGCGGCGACAGCGAGCGCGCGTCGCTGAGCGCGGTCTCGTGGCCCTTGTTGATCAGCCGGTCGCTGCGCGGATCGACGATCAGCACCGCGGGCACACCCGCGAGCCGCCCGGGGGTGCCGTAATGGGCCGCGATCTGGCCGTTCTTGTCGAAGCGACCGATGTCGACGGTAACGACCTCGTAGTGGCGACCGACATAGCCCGCGACCTCGGGCAGCCGCATCGTCCCTGCGAGCAGGCGGCAGTCGAGGCACCAATTGCCGCCAAGGTCGATCAGCAAGCGCCGATGCGTCTTGATCGCGCGCGCCCGCGCGGCGGCGACCGCCCCGTCCGCATTGGCGGCTTCGTCATAGGGGAACGGCTTGGCGACCTGGTCGAAGTTCTGCGCGGCCACACGGGGCGCGTGCTCGGCGGCGACGGCGGGGGCGGCGAGCGCGAGAAGGGCGAGGGCGATCCGACGCATGATTGCTCCTGAGCTTGGGTCCGCCAGCACCATGAAGCGGCCCGGCAGGCACGGCAAGCAGAGGGAAACCGCGGCGGTGCGAAGCGCCGCTTTATGCGAGCGACTTCAAACCGTCGCCCGCGCTTGCAGGAAGTCGGGCACCGGGCCGTTCCACCCCTGATCGGGACCGTCGTCCACGTCGCGCGCGCGGCGCGGCTCCGCGCGGGGCGGGGCGGGGGTGACGTCCCGCGGGCGACGGTCCTCACGCGGGCGCTCCTCACGTTCGCGGCGGCGCGGCGGGCGAGCCTCGCGGGGTTCATCGCGGCGCGGTTCGGGGGCAGGTTTTTCGGAAGCCGGGGTGGACAGGCGCTGGATCGTCTGCCCGGTCAGCTTCTCGATATTGGCGATGTTCTCCGCATCGTCGGGGGCGACCAGCGTATAGGCGACCCCGGTCGCCCCCGCGCGGCCCGTGCGGCCGATCCGGTGGACGTAATCGTCCGGGTGCCACGGGGCGTCATAGTTGAAGACGTGGGAAACGCCCTTCACGTCGAGCCCGCGCGCGGCGACGTCGGAGGCGACCAGGATGTTGATCTCGCCCGCCTTGAACCGGTCAAGCTCGGCGATCCGCTCGGATTGTTCCATGTCGCCATGGATCTCGCCCGCGCGCAGCCGCTGCGCGCGGAGCGATTTGTTGAGCTCGCGCACGGTGGTCTTGCGGTTGCAGAAGATGATCGCGCTCTCGACCTCCGGCTGGTCGAGCAACGCGCGCAATCGTGACGCCTTGGCGCGCTGGCCGTCGACGGGCACGAGATATTGGGTGATGTTGAGGTTCGACGAGGCGGGGCGCGCGACCTCGATGGACTTAGGGTTGGAAAGGAACTTGTCCGCCAGCTTCTTGATCGGAGGCGGCATGGTGGCGCTGAACAGCAGGGTCTGCCGCTGCTTGGGCAGCTTGGTGCAGATTTCCTCGATGTCGGGGATGAACCCCATGTCGAGCATCCGGTCCGCCTCGTCGATGACCAGCAGCGAGCATCCGGTGAGCAGGATCTTGCCGCGCCCGAACAGGTCCATCAGCCGCCCGGGCGTCGCGATCAGCACGTCGACGCCGCGCTCGAGCGCCGCGACCTGGTCGCCCATCTGCACGCCGCCGATCAGCAGCGCCATCGAGAGCTTGTGATACTTGCCGTATTTCTCGAAATTCTCAGCCACCTGCGCGGCGAGTTCGCGCGTCGGCTCGAGGATCAGCGAGCGCGGCATCCGCGCGCGGCTACGTCCATGGGCGAGGATGTCGATCATCGGCAGCACGAAGCTGGCGGTCTTGCCCGTGCCCGTCTGCGCGATGCCGATGATGTCTCGCATCATCAGCACGGACGGGATGGCGCTCGCCTGGATCGGCGTCGGCTCGGAATAGCCGGACTCGCCGACCGCGCGCAGCAGTTCGTCTGACAGGCCGAGATCGGCGAAGCTCATGCAAATAGATACCGCAAAGGAGGGCATCGCGGCCGCTCGCGCTCGCTCACGTCCTTCCCGCTAAGCGGCGGAAAGTCAAGGTTCAGCGCCAGCGCTCTGCCGCCAGCTTGCGGAAGTCGCGGATCGGGCACACCGCGCCCGAACGCGAGCGGATCGCGTCGCGGGTAGCACAGAGCTGCCCGTCGGCAGGGCGGACGATGTAGAAGCCCTTGTAGAAATCGAGCGAGGGGCAATCGCGGTCAAGCCGCGCGCGCATCCGTTTGCCATCTGCCATCTCGAAGTCGACCGAGTCCGACGCGCCGATAGCCGCGCCGCCGATCTCGGTCGCGCCGATGCAGTGCGGCCCGTGCTTTTCCTTCCAGCGCAGGATAGGCGCATCCGAAGCGGCAACCCAATGCTCACTTGGACGGAGGCGCGGGATACGGATGACGATCCGCTCGTGAAATGACCAATGGGTGACCGTCGGCGTGTCGCCCGCGACCGCCGGGGCCGCCGCTAACAACGCGAGAAGGGCGGGGCGGAGCAACATCGCTGGGCGGGCGCTGTAGGCCGACGGATTGAACACGGGATGAACTTTGCTTCGTTCCGCCCTAAACTGGCCCGAATGTCCGACCCGCATGCCTTTCTCGCCGAGCTCGCGCCCATGCTCGGGCCCAAGGGCGTGACGACCGACGCGGGGGACCTTGCACCCTGGGTTACCGACTGGCGGCGGCGTTATACAGGACAAGCGGTTGCGCTGCTGTCTCCCGCCTCGACCGACGAGGTCGCCGCCGTCGTGCGCGCCGCTACGCGGCACCGGGTCGCGCTGGTGCCGCAGGGCGGGAACACGTCCATGGTCGGCGGCGCGACGCCGTTGCCGGGCGGGGGCGCGGCGATCCTGTCGCTGCGGCGGATGAACCGGGTGCGGAGCCTCGACCCGGACGCAGGGCTGGCGGTGGCGGAGGCGGGGGTGATCCTCGCCGATCTCCACGCGGCGGCGGCGGGGCAGGGGCAGCGCTTCCCGCTGACGCTCGGCGCGCGCGGATCGGCGACAATCGGCGGGCTGGTGTCCACCAATGCGGGCGGCACGCAGGTGCTGCGCTGGGGCACGATGCGCGGGCTGGTCGCGGGCGTGGAGGCGGTGCTGGCGACCGGCGAGGTTTATGACGGGCTCGCCGCGCTCCGGAAGGACAATCGCGGCTATGACCTGACGCAGCTGCTGATCGGCGCGGAGGGAACGCTGGGCGTCGTCACCGCCGCAACGCTCCGCCTCGCGCCGGCGATCACCGCGCGCGGGGTCGCGTGGGTGGGGGTGGCGACGCCCGCCGACGCGCTGCGCCTGCTCCGGCGGTTGCAGCGCGAGACGGAGGCAGTCGAGAGCTTCGAGCTGCTCCCGGCGGAGTCGCTCGCCGCGGTCCTCGCGCATGTCGCGGGCGAGCGCTCGCCGCTGTCGGGACACCACCCGTGGCACGTCCTGATCGAGGCGGTCGCGACCGGCCCCGATGTCGAGCTACCCGCCGACCTGCTCACGCGCCTGCTCGCCCCCACGCTGAGCGACGGCCTCGCCGCCGACGCGACGATCGCGGCGAGCGAGGCGCAGGCGGAGGCGTTCTGGCGCATCCGCGACGCGATCTCGGACGCCGAGCGCGCGCAGGGGCCCGCGACGCAGCACGACATCGCCGTGCCGGTCGAGGCCATGCCGCGCTTCATGGTCGAGGCCGCCGCCGCCTGCGACGCGCGTTTCCCGGGCACCCACGCCAGCGGCTTCGGGCATCTGGGTGACGGCAACGTCCACTTCCACGTCCGCGCGCCTGCCGGCATGGACCCGGCGCGCTGGTATGCGGAGGACGCGCCCGTCGTCACGCGCTTCGTCCACGACCTCGTCGTCGCGGCGGGGGGCACCATCTCCGCCGAGCACGGTATCGGGCAGATGAAACTGGACGAGCTGGAGCGGCTGACGAGCCCCGCCAAGCTCGGCGCGATGCGCGCGATCAAGGCGGCGCTCGACCCGCTCGGCCTGTTCAACCCGGGCAAGCTGCTTGCACCCGCCCCGGCGGACGCATAGGGCCGCGCGCGACCATAACCCACGTTGGAGTTTCCCGCCGATGGCCAGCATGGCCCCCGCTTTGCCGCTGTTCTACAATGGCCTGGAGCCGTTGTCGTCCGACACGCACCGCGACTGGAAGCTGCGTCAGCGCGACTCCGCGCCGTTCCTCGTCGGCCAGCACGCGATCCCGGTGACGGTGGAGGAGTTTCCGCTGGTGCAGCGGCGTTATCCGATCGTGTTCTCGCTCGGCGACGACGCGGTGCCGCTTGCGCTGATGGGGCTCAACGAGGGCGTCAACACCTTCGTTAATGAGGAAGGCCGCTTCTCGGAGAACGTCTACGTTCCCGCCTATATCCGCCGCTACCCGTTCATGCTCGCAAAGCTCGCGCCCGAGGCGCAGGAGCTGAGCCTGTGCTTCGACCCGACCGCCGACGTGATCGGCGCGTTCGACGAGGGCCAGCCGTTGTTCGACGGGGGCCAGCCGAGCGACTTGTTGAAGGAAGTGCTCGGCTTTAACGAGATGTTCGAACAGGCCGGGCAGCGCACCGCCAGTTTCATGCGCGAGATGAAGGAACTCGGCCTGCTCATGGAGGGCGAGGTCTCGATTAACCAGGAGGGCAAGGACCAGCCGTTCGTGTATCGCGGCTTCCAGATGGTGAATGAGGAGAAGCTCACCGCCATGCGCGGCGACCAGCTTCGCAAGATCGCGCAATCGGGGCTGCTGGCGCTGGTCTACGCGCACCTGTTCTCGCTTCAGCTGATGCGCGACATCTTCGCCCGCCAAGCGGTGCAGGGCACCGCGCCGGTGCAGGTGCCGGTCTTCACCAACTAGGAGCGACGCCGTGGTCAGGACGGCGCGAAACCGACGCGATCCGGGCGAGATAGAATCTCGCGCGCGCGGGTCTTGAAGGAACCGAAGGCCGCGCCCATAGTTATTGCTGTACGGTGCCGTGTCCCCCCTTTCGCGGTGCCGTACGACACGCCCTTTCAGGGCGTGTCTCCTCCCTGAACCTTGGCCACCTCGCGAGTCTCTCGCGAGGTGGTTTTTTATGTGCGGCTATTCCGCCGCGAGCAGCGCGGGGTTGCCCAGCGCCTCGTCGGTGAGCGCGTCGAGGATGGTGCGCACGACCTCCGCTGTCCACGCCACCCCAACCGGATCCGCCCCGTCGAGCGCGCGGTCGAGGTAAAGCGAACGGTCGACCTCCAGCTGGATCGCATGGACGCCCGCGCGGGGCGCGCCGTGCCGCTCCAGTATGTGCCCGCCTGCATAGGGCGCGTTGCGCGCGACGGGCACGCCCGCCGCGATACCCGCGCGCTCGACCCGGTCGACGAAGCGCGGCGACGCGGCCCGCGCATGTCGGTCGCCGATCACGAGCCGCGCCGCCGCCGCGCC
>CALMGC010000212.1 GCA_937863505.1 uncultured Sphingomonadales bacterium
ATGGCCAAGCGCCTCCTCACCCGCGTCGCGTTCGGCAAGCGCATCGCCGACCATAGCGTGTGGGAACAGCGGATCGCGAAGGCGCGGATCGACATCGAGATGACACGGCTCCTCTGTCTCAAGGCGGCGGACATGATGGACAAGGCGGGCAACAAGGCCGCGCAGCTCGAAATCGCGATGGTCAAGGTCGCCGCGCCGACGATGGCGCTGCAGATCCTTGACGATGCGATTCAGGCGCATGGCGGCGGCGGGGTGTCGGGCGACTTCGACCTGGCGGGGCAATGGGCGGGCATCCGCACCCTGCGCTTCGCGGACGGGCCGGATGAGGTGCATAATCGCGCGATCGCCCGGAACGAGTTCGGGAAGTACGCCGAGCTGCCCGAGGCGATCGAGGCCAAGGCGATGGTGCGGCGCTAACTCCTTCGGGGGAGAGGGAGTCCAAGTGAAAGCTGCGGTTCTGTTCGAGGCGAAGACGCCGCTGTCCATTGAGGACGTGACCGTCTCCAGGCCCGCCGCGCACGAGGTGCTGATTCGCACCGCGGCGGTTGGCGTGTGCCGGTCGGACCTCCATTTCGTCGACGGGGCATACCCGCACGCGATGCCGACGATCCCCGGGCATGAAGCGGCGGGCGTGGTCGAGGCGGTCGGGGAGGAGGTGTCGACGGTCCGGGTCGGCGACCATGTCGTCACCTGTCTGTCCGCCTTTTGCGGGCATTGCGAGTTCTGCGTCACCGGGCGCATGTCGCTGTGCATCAGCAGCGCCGTGCGCCGGCCCAAGGGCGCGGCCCCTCGGCTGATGTTGAGCGACAGGCCCGTGGCGCAGATGCTCAACCTGTCCGCCTATGCCGAACAGATGCTGGTGCACGAGCATGCCTGCGTGGCGATCGACCGTGACATGCCGCTCGACCGCGCGTGCCTGCTCGGCTGCGCGGTGACGACGGGGGCGGGGGCGGTGTTCAACGCCGCTGCGGTGGTGCCGGGTGAGAGCGTGTGCGTGGTCGGCTGCGGCGGGGTGGGTCTCGCGGCGGTCAACGCGGCGCGGATCGCGGGCGCGGGGCGGGTCATCGCGGTCGACCCGGTGCCGGAGAAGCGCGCGCTGGCGGAGAAGCTCGGCGCGACGCACAGCATCGACGCGCTGAGCGAGACGGCGGCGGACGAGGTGGTGGAGATCAGCCGCGGCGGCGTCCACCATGCGATCGAGGCGGTGGGTCGCTCGCAATCGGCGGCGACGGCGGTTAAAGTCCTGCGGCGCGGCGGGACCGCCACCGTGCTCGGCATGATGCCGATCGGCGAGAAGGTGGGGCTGAGCGCGCTCGACCTGCTCGCGGACAAGAAGCTGCAAGGCGCGCTGATGGGGCGCAACCACTTTCCGGTCGACATTCCCCGGCTGGTCGACTTCTATCAGCGCGGGTTGCTGGACCTCGACACGATCATCGCCGACCGGATGCCGCTGGAGCAGATTAACGACGCGTTCGACGAGCTCCGGAAGGGTGACACGACGCGCAGCGTGGTGGTGTTCGGGTGAGCGCCGGGCTGATCGAGGTGCCGGAGAAGGACCGGCTTCCCGAGGATCGCCTGACCGAGTGGATGCTGGCCAACGTCGAAGGGTTCGAGGGGCCGCTCAGCTACCGCAAGTTCGCGGGCGGGCAGTCCAACCCGACCTATCGCATCGACAGCCCGTCGGGTGCGTACGTCCTGCGCCGCAAGCCGTTC
This sequence comes from uncultured Sphingomonadales bacterium, assembly GCA_937863505.1. GTDB lineage: Bacteria > Pseudomonadota > Alphaproteobacteria > Sphingomonadales > Sphingomonadaceae > Sphingomonas. The sequence continues at coordinate 1,714 of CALMGC010000212.1, forward strand.
GGCCCGTTGCTGCCGAGCGCGCACGCTGTCGACCGGGAGTATAAGCTGATCGCCGGGCTGTACCCGACCGGCTTCCCCGTCGCGCGGCCTTATGGTCTCTGCACCGACGACGGCGTGATTGGTGCGTGGTTCTACGTCATGGCGCTCGCCGACGGGCGCAACCTGTGGGACGGGACGCTCCCCGACTACCAGCCTGCCGAGCGGACCGCGATCTACGACGCGATGTGCGACACGCTCGCGGCGCTCCACACGACCGATCACCAAGCGGCGGGGCTGGGCGACTATGGCCGGCCCGGCAACTATTTCGAGCGTCAGGTCGCGCGCTGGACCAAACAGTACCGCGCGTCCGAAACCGAGCATATGCCCGAGGTCGAGCGGCTGATCGACTATCTCCCGCGCACAATCCCCGCGCAGACGCGCACGTCGATCGTGCATGGCGATTACCGCATCGACAACATGATCTTCGCCGCTGGGGAATCGCGTGTGATCGCGGTGCTCGACTGGGAGCTGTCGACGCTGGGCGACCCGCTGGCGGATTTCTCCTACTTCCTGATGAGCTGGGTGACGCAGCCCGAGGGGCGCTCCGGCGTGATGGGCCAGACGGGCGTGGAGACGGGCATTCCGACGATGGAGGCGATGGTCGAGCGCTATTGCGCGGCGACGGGGCGCGACGGTATCCCGGACCTCAACTGGTATTTCAGCTACAATCTGTTCCGGCTGACCGGCATTGTCCAGGGTATCAAGAAGCGTATCGTCGAGGGCACCGCATCGAGCGCGCAGGCGGAACGCAGCGCGGCGCAGGTGTACCGGCTGGCGCAGGCGAGCTGGGACTTCGCGGTGAAGGCGGGGGCGTAATGATCGTAAGCAGCCTCTTCGACCTGACCGGCAAGGTCGCCATCATCACCGGCTCGTCGCGCGGGATCGGCCAGGCGTCGGCCTTTGCGCTCGCCGAGCATGGCGCTCGGGTGGTCATCTCCAGCCGCAAGCAGGACGCCTGCGACGCGGTCGCGGCGGAGATCAACGCGCGCTTTGGCGAGGGCCGCGCGCTCGCGGTGACGGCGAGCATCTCCGACAAGGCGGCGCTGCAGCGGCTTGTCGACGCGACGCGCGCCAAGTGGGGGCGCATCGACGTGCTGGTCTGCAACGCGGCGTCCAACCCCTATTACGGGCCGCTCGCCGGGATCAGCGACGAGCAGTTCCGCAAGGTGCTCGACAACAACATCCTGTCGAACCACTGGCTGATCGGCATGGTCGCGCCCGAGATGCGCGAGCGGCGGGAGGGTTCGATCGTGATCGTGTCCTCGATCGGCGGCCTGCGCGGCTCGCCGGTGATCGGCGCGTATAATGTCAGCAAGGCGGCGGATTTCCAGCTCGCGCGCAACTATGCGGTGGAATACGGCCCGGACAATGTGCGGGTGAACTGCATCGCCCCCGGGCTGATCCGCACCGATTTCGCGCGCGCATTGTGGGAGGACCCGGAGCGGATCAGGGCGGCGAACGAGCAGGTGCCGCTCCGCCGCATCGGCGAGCCCGACGAGATCGCGGGCGCGGTGGTGTTCCTCGCCGCGGACGCGAGCCGGTTCATGACCGGGCAGGCGATGGTGATCGACGGCGGGGTGACGATCTGATGGAGAGCAGGATGCGCTTCGAGGGCAAGTCGATCATCGTTACCGGGGCGGGCTCCGGGATCGGGCGCGCGGCGTCGCGGCTGTTCGCCGCCGAGGGCGGGCGCGTGGTGGTCGCGGACAGGACGGAGGGGGCAGATGAGACCGCGCGGCTCATCACGGAGGCGGGCGGCGTCGCCGAGGCGATCCGCATCGACGCCGGCGACGAGGCCGACGTGATCCGAGTGGTCGCGCTCGCGGGCGAGAAGTTTGGCGGCCTCGACGTGATGTTCGCCAACGCGGGCATCTCGGGCGGGCTGGCGAACATCTTCGACACCGACGTGGCGCTCATCACCGAGGTGCTGCGCGTCAACCTGATCGGGCCGTTCCTCGCGATCAAGCACGCCGCGCCGCGCATCGCCGAGCGCGGCGGCGGGGCGATCGTGCTGACCGCCAGCGTCGCGGGCATCCGCTCGGGCGCGGGCTCGCCTGCCTATTCCGCGTCCAAGGCGGGGGTGATCAACCTCGCGCAGGTCGCCGCGCAACAGCTGTCGGGCAGCAATGTTCGCGTCAATGCGCTCTGCCCCGGGCTGACCGAGACGGGGATGACCAGGCCCACCTTCCACTATGCGCGGGAGGCGGGAAAAACCGACCGGATCGGTCGCCTCAACCCGCTGCGGCGCGGTGCTCAGCCGGACGAGCTGGCGCGTGCGGCGCTGTTCCTTGCTTCGGACGAGGCAAGCTATGTCAACGGGCAGGCGCTGGCGGTGGATGGGGGCTTGTCGTCAAGCCACCCAGTGACTCGCCAGGAATATGGCCGAACGGCGGTGTGAAGGATCATCCGGGACCGTCGGGGGTTATAGCGCGGAACCGACAGGACACCGCCACCATGACTTCACTCGACGACCTGCTCCGCCGCGCGCTGCGCCGCCTTTACGCCGCGCACGGGCAGGGCGCGCAGCAGATGACGGTCGACCTCCAGGCCGCGAGCGCGGGTGCGCTTCGTCGCGCGTTGCAGGCCGGCATGACGCAGAATACCCGCCAGATCGAGCGGCTGGAGCGCGTGTTCAACCTGCTCAAGCTGCCGGTCGCGGGCGAGCACGACCCGGTGATGGCGGGAGTGTCGGAGGACGGCAACGCCGCCATTCGCGACATCACCCGCTCGCCCGAGCTCGACCAGGAGATCATCCGCGGCGGCCAGCTCGCCGCGCATGTGTACCTCGCCAATTACGGCACGGCGCGCGGTTACGCGGAGGCGCTCGGCCAGCGCAAGGCGGCGAAGCTGCTGCAGAAGACGCTGGACGAGTTCGGCCGCGTCGACCGCCGCTATACCAAGCTCGCCGACAAGCTGCGCGCGGAAACGCGCGGCGGCGGGGTCAAGGACGCGGCCAAGGTGCTCGCCGCCGCGGGCGCGGTAGCGGGCGGCTATGCGTGGCTCAACCGGGACAAGGCTCCTGCCCGGAGCGCAGGCCATGTCCATGTCGACCCCGCCCCGCGCGAGGTCGTCGTCGTGGAGCGCGAGACCACCGTCGTCGCGGTGCCCGTCGTCGAAACGGCTTAATCGCGCAACCGCATCAGCCCTTCCTGCGCGGTGCTGGCCACCAGCCGACCGTCAGCCGTAAAGATGCGACCACGATTGAACCCGCGCGCGTGCCCGGCCCAAGGGCTGTCGCAATCGTAGAGGAGCCACTCGTCCGCGCGGAACGGTTCGTGGAACCAGACCGCGTGGTCGAGGCTGGCATTCTGCATTTTGTGCGTGGTCCAGTTGACGCCATGCGGCAGCATCGCGGTGCCGAGCAGCGACATGTCGGACGCATAGGCCAGCACCGCACGGTGGAGCGTCGGGTCGTCGGCGATGGGCGCACAAATGCGGAACCAGCTCGATTGCGACGGCTCGGTCCTGACGGGCGCGTCCCAGTTCCTCGGCTTGGTCGGGCGAATCTCGATCGGACGCGGGCGCAGGAAGAAGCGGCGGGTGCGCTCGGGCACACGGTCGATCTGCTCGAGCCGCAGCTCGCGTTCGGAGCGGAGCGTCTCGGGCGGCGGCACGTCGGACATCGCGTCCTGATGCGACAGGCCTTCCTCGGGTGCCTGAAACGAGGCGGCCATGTTAAGGATCGGCTGCCCCTGCTGGCTGGCGATCACGCGCCGGGTCGCGAAGCTGCGCCCGTCGAAGTCGCGCACCACCCGGTAGATGATCGGGTGCTCCTCGCTGCCCGGCCGCATGAAATAGGCGTGGAGCGAATGCGCTTGCTTCGGCACGTCCGTGGAGCGTTGCGCGGCCTGGAGCGCTTGCGCGATCACCTGCCCGCCGAACACGCGTCCCTCACCGCCGGGCTGGCGAGCGCCGCGGAACAGGTCGGTGTCGATCTGCTCGACATCGAGCAGCGCGACGAGTCCGGCGGCGAGTTCGGCGGGCGGGGTGTCTGGGGGCGTGTTGAGGTCCACCGGGCTCAATAGCCCGCCGCCAGCGCCAGCCGGTCGGCGTGGAAGTTCGCGTCGCCGAACATCTCGGCCAGCACCCGCGCGCGCTTCATGTAAAAGCCGATATCGTACTCGTCGGTCATGCCGATGCCGCCGTGCATCTGGATGCCCTCCTGCACGCTGAGCGTCGTCGCCATGCCGGTCATCGCCTTGGCGACCGACACCGCCGCGTCGGCGCGCGGGTCGGCGGTGTCGAGCAACTGTTGCGCCTTGAGCACCGCGGAGCGGGCGACCTCCAGCTCGGCATAGAGGTGGGCTGCACGGTGCTGAAGCGCCTGAAAGCTGCCGATCGCAACGCCGAACTGCTTGCGCTGCTTGAGGTAATCGACGGTCATGTCCGCCGCGCCCGCGCCGACGCCGAGCAGCTCCGCCGCCGCGCCCGTGCGCCCGGCGGCGAGCAGATGCCCGAGCGGGTCGCGCCCCGCGTCGACCTCACCGATCACCGCGTCCGCGTCGATCTCGACGCCGTCGAACTCGATACGGGCGGCGAGGCTCGAATCGGCGAGGCGTTCGGGGGTAGCGGTCAGCCCGGCGCTCTTAGGGTCGACCGCGAACAGCGTCACGCCGTCCGCACCCTCCGGCGAACCGCTCGTGCGCGCGGCGACGATCAGCAGGTCGGCGACATGCCCGTGCGTGACGAACTGCTTGCGGCCGGTGAGCTTGAATCCGTTGCCCGAACGCTCGGCTTTCAGCGCGACGGCGGGGCCGTGCTTCGCGCGCTCGTCGATCGCCAGCGCGGCGACTGTCTCGCCCGCGACGATGCCAGGAAACCAGCGCTCCGCATGGGCGGTGCCCTTCAGCGCCGCGACCGCCGCGACCGCGGTGGCGAGGAAGGGGGAGGGCGACAGGTTGCGCCCGATCTCCTCCAGCACCACGCCCGCCTCGACGTGGCCGAGCCCGAGCCCGCCCTGGTCCTCGCCAATCAGGATGCCGGTAAAGCCCATCTCGGCAAATTGTTTCCACAGGTCGCGGCTGAAGCCGGTGGCATCGTTGGCGTCGCGAAGGGCGCGAAGGTGCGACACGGGCGCGTGCTCGGCGACAAAGCCGCGCGTGGTGTCGCGGAGCATGGTCTGATCTTCGGTGAGGTAGAGGGGCATGATTTCTCCCTCTCCCGCTTGCGGGAGAGGGTCGGGGAGAGGGCAGTCTCTCGCCGACCCGTTGCTTCTGAATTCGAGGACTGCCCCTCTCCCAACCCTCTCCCCTGAAGGGGAGAGGGCTTATGGCTATGCGCTCGGCAGCTCCAATATCCGCTTCGCCACGATGTTGAGCTGCACCTCGCTCGTGCCGCCCTCGATCGAGTTCGCCTTGGTGCGCAGCCACGCGCGGGCCGCATCGCCGCCGTGCGAGGCTTCCGACTCCCATTCGAGCGCGTCCGACCCCCCCGCCGCCATGATCAGCTCGTGGCGGGTCTTGTTGAGCTCGGTGCCATAGTACTTCATCATCGACGGCTGCGCCGGGTGCGCACGGCCGGCTTTCAGCTCGTCGATGAACCGCTCGGACATGGCGGTGAACGCCTTGGCGCGGACCTCGAATTGCGCGATCGCGGCGCGGAGCAGCGGGTCGGCGAGGCGGCCGTCCTGGTCAAGCCCGACGGTCGCGATCGCGCCCTCGATCAGCGGGTTGCCCCCGGTCTGGCCGAGCCCCATGCCGCTGATCATCTCGCGCTCATGCCCGAGCAGATATTTGGCGACGTCCCAGCCCTTGTTCTCGTCGTGAACCCGGTTCGCCTTGGGCACCTTCACCCCGTCCATGAAGGTCTCGCAGAACGGCGAGTAGCCGCTGATCAGCAGGATCGGCTTGGTCGTGACCCCGGGCGAGGCCATGTCGAACAGCACGAAGCTGATTCCGCCCTGCTTCGACGCTTTGCTCGTGCGGACGAGGCAGAAAATCAAGTCCGCCTTGTCGGCATAGCTGGTCCAGACCTTCTGCCCGTTGACGACATAATGGTCGCCCGCATCCTCCGCGCTCGCGGCGAGGCTGGCGAGGTCGGACCCGGCGTTCGGCTCCGAATAGCCCTGGCACCAGCGGATCTCGCCGCGCGCTATCTTGGGCAGGTGGTCGAGCTTCTGCTCCTGCGTTCCGTATTTCAGCAGCGCCGGCCCGAGCATCGAGATGCCGAAACTGTTGAGCGGATTGCGCGCTTTGATCCGCGCCATCTCCTCGCGCAGCACCTTGGTCTCCGCGGGCGAGAGCCCGCCGCCGCCATATTCGGTTGGCCAGTCCGGCACGGTCCAGCCGCGCGCGCCCATCCGGTCCATCCATGCCTTCTGCGCCGGGGTGAGCATCGACTGGTCGCGCCCGCCCCAGCACGCGTCCTTCTCCGTTCGCACCGGCTTACGCATCTCGGGCGGGCAGTTCTCTTCCAACCAGGCGCGGGTCTCGGCGCGGAAGGTGTCGAGGTCGGTCATGCTTGGCTCCCGATGAGCTGATGCGCCAACGCGGCAAGCGCGATCGCGCGGTGGTCTTGGTGAAGGTCGGTGATGACCTGAACGCCGATCGGCATCCCGTCCGCGTCGCGGCCGGCGGGAAAACAGGTGGCGGGCAGGCCCGGATAGGTGGCGATGCACGGAAAGGCGAGCTGCATCCCCATCGGGCCGGGGACGCCGTCGACGGTGAGCATGCGCTCGCGGATCGGCACGTCGCTGTGCGGGGGCGCGGTCGTGCCGATCGCGGGGGCGATTACCGCGTCCCAGTCGGCGAACAGCGCGCGCCAGACGCGTTGGCTGCACGCTTGCCGGTCGAGCATTGTAAACCATTCAGGCAGCGTTGCCTGCACGCCCTCGCGCGACGATTCGCCGCGCGCCATCGTCGTCTGGAGCAGGCGGATATAGTCGGGGAACTGCTCGCCCTGATCGGGAATGAACGCGCGAGCATCCCCGACCTTCGCGCCCGCCCGGGCCAGCGCCTCACCAACCTGAGCGGTGGCGTCCGCGACGGCGCGAGCGGTGGGCGCGAACGGGTGTTCGGCGAGCACCAGTACGCGCCACGCCTTTGCCTCACGCGCTTCGGCGGGCGGGAGCGGGCGGTCGGCGAGCACGTCGAGCGCCGCGTGGAGGTCGTCCGCGTTGCGCGCCATCGGGCCGATGACGGAGAGTTGTATCGGCGCGCCACCGGTTCCCGGCGGCTCCTGCCCGCTGATCGACAGCGCGCCATAGGTCGCCTTGTGCCCCCATACGCCGCAGAACGCCGACGGTGTGCGAATCGAGCCGCCGATGTCCGAGCCGATCTCCAGCGGCACCATCCCGCTCGCCAGCGCCGCCGCCGCGCCGCCCGAGGACCCGCCGCTGGTGCGCGACAGGTCATGTGGGTTGTTGGTGCGGCCATAGACCGGATTGTGCGTTTGCAGATCGGCGAGGTCGACCGGCACGTTAGTCTTGCCAAGAATCACCGCGCCCGCCGCCCTGAGCCGCGCGACCGCGTCCGCGTCACGGGGCGCGATCCAGTCGCGGTGCTGCTCATGCCCCCAGGTCGTCGGCAAGCCGGTGACGTTGAAGGACTCCTTGACCGTCATCGGCACGCCGAACAACGGGCGCTCGTCAGGACCGGCCGCGTCGAGGGCGTGAGCGGCTTCCCGGGCGCGGTCATAGTCGCGCACCACCACCGCGTTGAGGGGCGGGTTGCGCTCCTCAATCCGCGCGATCGCCGCCTCGCACTCGGCAAGCGCGGTGGTCTCGCCCGACCGGATCGCGGCGGCGGTGGCGAGGGCGGTGCGTTCGGTCATCGGGTCAGGCCACCGCCTCGGGCTGTTTCGCCTTATCCTTCAGCGAGCGCGCCACCGCGAACCCGTGCTTCTCCAGCCCCGCGACCAGCTTGTCCCAGCCGACCTCATGCTCGGCCCAGAACATCGGGCCGCCGCGATAGACGGGCCAGCCATAGCCGTAGATCCACACCACATCGACGTCCGACGCGCGCTGCGCCTTGCCTTCCTCCAGGATCAGCGCGCCCTCGTTGACCATTGGGTAGAGCGTGCGCTCGACGATCTCCTCGTCGGTGACCTCGTGCTGCTCGGCACCCGACTTCGCGCGGAACTCCTCGATGATCTCGGCCACGCGCGGCGAGGGCGAAGGGTTACGCTTCTCGTCGTAATCATAGAAGCCCGCCTGCTTCTTCTGTCCCCAGCGACCTTCGGCGGCGAGCGCGTCGCGGATGTTCTCGATCCGGGTCGGGTCGCGGTGCCAGCCGATATCGACGCCCGCGAGGTCGCTCATCTGGAACGGCCCCATCGGCATCCCGAACGCGACATGGACGCGGTCGATCTGCTCGGGCGTCGCGCCCTCCATCAACAGCTTGTTGGCCTCGACCTGACGCGGCATCAGCATCCGGTTGCCGATGAAGCCATAGGTGACGCCCGCGACCACCGCGACCTTCTTGATCTTCTTGGCGAGCGCCATGACGGTCGCAAGCACGTCGGGCGCGGTCTTGGCACCGCGCACCACCTCCAGCAGCTTCATCACGTTAGCGGGCGAGAAGAAGTGCATGCCGACCACGTCCTGCGGGCGGCCCGTCACGCTCGCGATCTCGTCGATGTCGAGATACGACGTGTTGCTGGCGAGGATCGCGCCGGGCTTGCAGACGCGGTCGAGCGTCGTGAAGATCTCCTTCTTGACACCCATTTCCTCATACACCGCCTCGATCACGAGGTCGCAATCGGCGAGACTCTCCAGCCCCAGCGTCGGGGTAAGCGCGCCCATCGCCGCCTCGACTTGCTCCGGCTTCATCCGCCCCTTGGCGGCGGTCGCTTCGTAATTTTTGCGGACCACGCCGACGCCGCGGTCGAGCGCTTCCTGCTGCATCTCGACAATGGTGACAGGGATACCCGCCGACAGGAAGTTCATCGAGATGCCGCCGCCCATCGTGCCAGCGCCAATGACGCCGACGCGCTTGATCGGGCGCAGCTGCGTGTCGGCGGGGACGTCGTCGATCTTGGCGGCCTGACGCTCGGCGAAGAACAGGTGGCGCTGCGCGGCGGACTGGACGCCGGTCATCAGCTTCATGAATTGCTGGCGCTCGAACTGGACGCCTTCCGCGAAGGGCGTCTCGGTCGCTTTGACGACGCAGGCGATGTTCGCCTCGGGCGCGTCGAAGCCGCGGAACTTGCGCGCGTTCGCCTTGCGGAACGCGGCGACCGCTTCCGGGTCCGCCTTGGCCTCGCGCTCGGACGCGCGGGGCAGGGGGCGCTTGCCCGCGACCTCGCGCGCAAAGGCGATCGCGTCCGCTTCGAGGCTGCCCTCGCCGACGATCCGGTCGATCAGCCCGGCGGCTTCCGCCTTCTTCGCCGGAACCGGGTTGCCGGTCGCGCACATCTCCAGCGCCAGCGCGACCCCCGCGATGCGCGGCAGCCGCTGCGTGCCGCCCGCGCCCGGCAGCAGGCCGAGCTTCACTTCCGGCGTCCCCAGCACCGCCGAGGGCACCGCGAGGCGATAGTGGCAGCCGAGCGCCACCTCGCACCCGCCGCCGAGCGCGGTGCCGTGGATCGCGGCGACGACGGGCTTGTCCGAAGCTTCGATCTGGTCGACCAGTGTGGGGAGCGCGGGTTCCTGCATCGGCTTGCCGAACTCGGTAATGTCCGCGCCCGCGAAGAAGGTCTTGCCCTCGCAGCGGATCACCATCGCGGAGACACTCGCATCGGCGACGCCCTGCCTGACCGCCGCCTCCAGCCCCTGCCGCACCGCCGCGCCGAGCGCGTTGACGGGCGGGGAATCGGAGATGATGACGAGCACGTCGTCGTGGCGCTCGGTGCGGATCGGTGAGGTCATCGGTCGGAGGTTCCTTAGTTCAGGGCCGAATAGATCAGCGTCTTCAGCTCGCGGCGGATCGGGTAGAGGCTCGATGGGCTCAGCTGGGTCATGAACACCATGTGCACGCGCTCGACGGGGTCGATGAAGAAGGCGGTGGAGAACATCCCGCCCCAATAATATTCGCCGACCGAGCCCGGCACCATCGAGCGCACCGGGTCGATCGTCACCGCGAAGCCGAGCCCGAACCCGGTCCCCGCGTTCTGCGTCTCGCTGAACAGCGACTTGGATAGGTTGGACAGGTCCTTGCCGCCGGGCAGGTGGTTCTGCGTCATCAGCTCCAGCGTCTTGCGCCCGAGCAGCCGCGCGCCGTCGAGCTCGCCACCGTTCAGGCAGAAGCGGCAGAAGCGATGATAGTCGAGCGTCGACGACACCAGCCCGCCGCCGCCCGACAGCAGAGTCGGTCGCTTCGCCCACATGCTGTCCGCGCCGCGGTCGTAGAGCATGCGCTTGCCGGTCGCGTCGAGCGCGTAGCAGTCGGTCAGCCGGTCGAGCTTGTCCGCGGGCACCTGAAAGGAGGTGTCGTGCATCCCAAGCGGCGCGAAGATGCGGGTCGCGAAGAACGCGTCGAGCTCCTGCCCCGACACCCGCTCAACCACCGCGCCGAGCACGTCGGTCGCGACCGAGTAGTTCCACCCCTCGCCGGGCGAGAACTCGATCGGCAGCTCGGCGAGCTTGGCGACGAACCCCTGCAGGTCATAACCGCCGTGCCACGCCTCCAGCTTCAACTCGCGGTGCGCGGCATCGATATTGGAGCGGTTCTGGAACGAATAGGTGAGGCCGGCGGTGTGGCGGAGCAGGTCGACCATCCGCATCGGCTCGGTGGTGGGCCGGGTGGCGAAGGGCACGCCCGCGCCGCCGCCGGTATAGACACCGACGTCCTTGAACTCCGGCAAGACATGATGGACCGGCGTGTCGAGCGCGACCAGCCCTTCCTCGACCAGCATCATGAACGCGACGGAGGTGATCGGCTTGGTCATCGACGCGATGCGGAACAGCGCGTCGTCGGCGAGCGGCGCGCCGCCCTCGCGCGCGGTGCCGTGCGACGAGAAATGCGCGATCTCGCCGTCATGCGCGACCAGAAGCTGCGCATGGGGCAGCTTGCCCGACACGACATACCGCGCGTCCAGAAAAGCGTGGACGCGCGCGAGCCGGGCGGTGTCGAAAGCTTGGTCGCCGGATCGGGCGGGAAGCATGTCGAGCCATACCCTTTGTTCGAACGCCTCGCCCTATCGGCTTGAGCGGGGCGCGAATCAACACTAACCTTGCCGATAACAAGAGAGGATGCCCCTTTGGCCAGCGAGCCCCTGATTCCGCTCGACCCGGCATGGCCGGCGATGTCGCTCGCCGAGTGCGAGCAGCGGCTGACCGCGCCGGGCGCCAAGTTCGAAATGGAGACGCTCACCATCCGGAACTTGCCGACGCGGGTGTGGAAGAACGCGCCGCCGTCGCTGCGCTGGCTCGCTGAGGCGATCCGCGCGCATGGCGAGCGCGTGTTCATGGTCCATGAGGACGAGCGCGTTACCTACGAGGCGCATGGCCGTGCGGTGGCTGCGCTGGCGGCGGCGTTGGTCGGCATGGGGGTGCGAAAGGGCGACCGCGTCGCGCTGGCGATGCGCAACCTGCCCGAATGGCCGGTCGCTTTCTTCGCGACGGTGAGCATCGGCGCGGTCCTGGTGCCGCTCAACGCGTGGTGGACCGGCGCGGAGCTTGAGTACGGGTTGCGCGACTCCGGCGCCAAGGTGCTGATCGCCGATGGCGAGCGGTACGAGCGCGTCCTGCCGCACCTCGCCGACCTGCCCGCGCTGGAGCAGGTGGTCGTAGCTCGTGCGACCGGGCCACTAGAGGACGCGATGCCGCTAGAGCAGCTGATCGGCACGCCCCACGACTGGGCCGCGCTCCCCGATGCCGCTCTGCCCCCGGCGGAGGTCACCCCCGATGACAACGCGACCATCTTCTACACCAGCGGCACGACCAGCAATCCCAAGGGCGCCCTCGGCACGCACCGCAACCTCACCACCAACATCCTGTCGAGTGGCTATAACAGCGCGCGCATGTACCTGCGCCGCGGCGAGACCCCGCCCGAGCCGACCCCCAAGGTGCTGCTCACCGTCATCCCGCTGTTCCACGTCACCGCCTGCAGCGCGACGCTGATGGGCGCAATCGCGACCGGCAGCACGATGATCTTCATGCGCCGCTGGGACGCCGTGCGCGCGATGGAGATCATCGAGCGCGAGCGGGTGACGATGACCGGCGGCGTCCCGACGATCGCGTGGCAGTTGCTCGAACATCCCGACCGCCACCGCTATGACCTCTCCAGCCTCGAGAGCATCGCCTATGGCGGCGCGCCGTCCGCGCCCGAACTGGTCCGCCGCATCTGGGAGGAATTCCGGGCGCTGCCCGGCAACGGGTGGGGCATGACGGAGACGATGGCCACCGTCACCGGGCTCGCGGGTGAGGACTATCTCCACCGCCCGACCAGCGCCGGGCCACCGGTTGCAGTCGCTGACCTGAAGATCATGGACCCGGACGGCGCGCGTGAGCTGCCGGTCGGCGAGGTGGGCGAGCTATACGCGCGCGGACCGATGATCGTACGCGGTTACTGGAACAAGCCGGAAGCGACCGCCGAGACGTTCATCGACGGCTGGGTCCGCACCGGCGACCTCGCGCGGCTTGACGACGAAGGTTTCCTCACCATCGTCGATCGCGCCAAGGACATGGTGATCCGCGGCGGCGAGAACATCTATTCCTCCGAGGTCGAGAACGCGCTCTACGCGCATCCGGCGGTGACGGATGCGGCGGTGATCGGCCTGCCGCATCGAACGCTGGGCGAGGAGCCGGCGGCGGTGGTCCACCTCGCCCCCGGCATGGCCGCGAGCGAGGCGGAGCTGCAAGCCTGGGTGCGCGCGCGCCTCGCCGCATTCAAGGTGCCGGTCGCGATCCGCTTCATGCGCGAAACGCTGCCCCGCAACGCGAACGGCAAGATAATGAAACGCGACCTCAAGGCGTTGTTCGATGACCGCGCGACCGCCTAACCCGATTGCTTGCGCTTTCGACCGATTGCGACCAACGATTTCACCTTGCGGTAACGGGGAAAGCGATGGGTGGACACGACGGAGGCGGCAAGACTGCCGATTTTCTCCGGGGACGGCGGCGGCGCGAGCTGTCCGCGGAGGAACGCGCGGCGCTGGAAGGCGCGTTGTCCGCGCCCGTCACCTTGCCAGCGCGCCGCACCATCGTCCGCCATGGCGAGCCGGTGAAGCACAGCACGTTGCTGATCTCGGGGATCATGTGCCGCTACATGGACGCGCGCGACGGCTATCGGCAGCTGGTGTCGCTGGAACTGCCCGGCGATTTCGTGGACCTGCACGGCTATCCGCTCCAGCGGCTCGACCACGACCTTGCAACGCTGACCGAGTGCGTCGTCGCCACGGTACCGCATGAGCGGCTGACCGAGTTGATCGAGGCTTTCCCGCATCTCGGGCGCTTGATGTGGTTCTCCAGCCTGCTCGACGCGGCGATGCATCGCGAGTGGATATTCCGGCTCGGGCGGCTGGAGTCCACCGGTCGGCTCGCGCATCTGCTGTGCGAGACCTACACCCGGCTCGCGGCGATCGGGCGGGTGGAGGATGGCGGGTTCGAGTTCCCGCTGACGCAGCAGGACATGGGCGAGGCATGCGGGCTGACCAGCGTCCACATCAACCGCACCGTCCGGCGACTGCGCGAGGCTGGGCTGGCGGAGGTCGGCAAGGGGCAGGTCCGCATCTTCGACTTCGCCGGCCTCGCGGTGCTGGGCGAGTTCGGCGGCGAGTATCTCTACCTCGACGAGGAGGGCGGCCCTACGCCCTGAGCACGCCGCGCACCGCGCGCCGCCAGCCCGCCAACCGGACGTCGCGCGCTTCGCTGGGGAGCGCGGGGGTGAAGCACTCCACCTCGCTGCGCATCGCCGCCGCCTCGGCCAGGTCGCGAAACAGCCCGCATCCCACCCCCGCCAGCATCGCCGCGCCGAGCGCGGTCGTCTCGGTCAGACAGGGGCGCTCGACGGACAAGTCCAGCGTGTCGGCAAGGTCCTGCGCCAGCCAGTCGTTCGCGACCATGCCGCCGTCGACCCGCAGCGTCGACCAGTCGACCCCGTCGGCGGCGAACGCCTCCTTGACGTCGTGCGCCTGGTACGCCATCGCTTCCAGCGCGGCGCGAACGAGATGCGCGCGGGTGCTCGCGAAGCTCAATCCCGTGATTGCCCCCGTCGCGTGGGGTTCCCACCATGGCGCGCCGAGCCCGGTCAGCGCGGGGACTACAACCACGCCCGCGGTGTCGGGCACCGACCGTGCGAGCGCTTCCGTCTCCGCCGCCGCGCTGATCAGCCCGAGGCCGTCGCGCAGCCATTGGACGAGGCTGCCCGCGACGAACACCGACCCTTCGAGCGCATAGGCCCGCTCGCCGCCGAGTTGCCACGCGATCGTCGAGAGTAGCCGGTGCGACGACACGGGCCGCTCCGCGCCCGCATGGGTAAGGATGAACGCGCCGGTGCCGAACGTCGCCTTGGTCTCGCCGAAGTGGATACAGGCCTGGCCGATGCTCGCCGCCTGCTGGTCGCCCGCGAGGCCGGTGACGGGCAGGGGTGCGCCGAACGCGCGCGTTTCGCCGAACCGCCCGGCGCAGTCGACGATCTCGGGAAAGGCAGCGGGCGGCGCGCCGAACAGCTCGCACAGCTCCTCATCCCAGCCGCCGCCCGCGCGCGCGTCCATCAGCGCGGTGCGGCTGGCGTTGGTGGCGTCGGTGATGTGCTCGCCCGTCAGCTTCCAGACGAGCCACGACTCCACGGTCCCGATCGCGAGCCGGTCGCCCGCCTCGCGCAGTTGCGGCCAATGCTCCAGCGCCCAGCCGATCTTCGACCCGGAGAAATATGGGTCGAGCAACAGCCCGGTGCGCTCCTGCACCAACGGTTCGTGCCCCGCATCGCGCAAGGTGCGGCAGCGGTCGGCGGTGCGGCGGTCCTGCCACACGATCGCGGGCGCGAGCGGCTCGCCCGTTTGCCGGTCCCAGAACACCACCGTCTCGCGCTGGTTGGTGATGCCCATCGCGGCGACCCTGTCCGCGCCGCCCGCCCGTTCGAGAACGGCTCCCGCGACGCGCAGCGACTCCCGCCAGATCTCACCCGCGTCGTGCTCGACCCAGCCGGGGCGGGGGTAGTTCTGCGTCAGCGGCGCGGCCTCGCTCGCAAGGCACCGGCCATCGGCGGCGAACACCATCGCGCGGGTCGAGGTAGTGCCCGCGTCGATAACCAGGATCGCCTCGCCCATCGCCTTGCGCTAGCCGCAATCTTGCGGTTTGGGAATGGTGACGGGAACGGGAGCGTGGAGTGGCCGATGCGGGCGTAGCGGGGGAAAGCGGGGCAGCGAAGCCCGCCCCCGGCGCGTTCGGCTTGCCGCTCGCCGGGACTGCCGATATCGAGCGCGTCACACAGCGTCGCGACCGGCTGCTCGCGGCGCTGACGCTGACGGCGGGGCTCGGCGTCGCGATCGGCGCGCCATTCGCGCTAAAGGCAGGGGCGGAGTTCTTTCTCCCCACCACCGCCGCGCTGGTGATCGCGGTCGCGCTGGTCCCGGTGCTCGAATGGCTGGAGCGGCGCGGGTTGCCCGCCGGGCTTGCCTCGCTGACGTGCGTCCTCACCGTGCTGGTCGCGGCCAACGTCGCGCTGGCGGCGATCGTGGTGCCTGCAATCTCGTTCTTTCGACTGCTCCCCGACCGGATCGCGCGCATCCAGCACAACCTCGCGCCGCTGGTCGAGCTGTACGGCACGCTGGTCCGCTATGCCAACCGCACGGTGTCGCGGCTGGCGACCATGCCCGTTCACCAGACGCCGGCCACGCCCGTCACCCCGCCGAGTTCCATCCTCGAACTCATCGCCACGAGCGCCCCCGCCGCGATTCTCCAGCTCTTCTTCGGCATCCTGGTCGTGTATTTCTTCCTCGCCGGGTGGACGCGGCTGCGCCAGCGGGCGATCACCGGGCGGTCGAGCTTTGGCGGCGCGATGGCGACCGCGCGGGTCATACAGGAGATGGTGGATGACGTGTCCGCTTATCTCGGCACGATCACGCTCATCAACCTGACGCTGGGCGCGATCGTCGCGGCAGTGCTGTGGCTGATCGGGATGCCGTTCCCGTTGATGTGGGGCGGCGTCGTCGCGCTGCTCAATTATGTCCCGTATCTGGGGCCGTTCCTCGCCGCGTTCCTGATGGCGCTGGGCGGGCTGATGACATTCTCGGAGCTGTGGTGGGCGATGGTGCCTCCGGCGGTGATGGTCGGGTGCCACCTTGTCGAGGCGAATGTGGTGACGCCGATGATCGTGGGGCGGCGGCTGACGATCAATCCGGTGCTGATCCTTATCTCCCTGAGCTTTTGGGGATGGGTGTGGGGCACGGGCGGGGTGCTGCTGGCGGTGCCGTTGCTCATCATCCTGCAGACGCTGGTGGGCGCGGCGGGCAAGCCCGACATCGCGGGCTTTCTGTTCGAGCAGGGAACGCTGGTCCGCCGCGAGGGGCGTTGACAGGGTGAGGGGGCTCGCATAGGGCGCGCGCCTCCGCAGCGGTTATGCGGGTGTAGCTCAGTTGGTTAGAGCGCCGGCCTGTCACGCCGGAGGTCGCGGGTTCGAGCCCCGTCACTCGCGCCACCGCGCAGTGCGCACGCAAGTAGCCAAGCTACTCGCGAGACGCGCCAGCGCGGCCAGCGGGTCGGCGCAGCCGAACCCGTTCGACGACGGCTTTGCCGCGGCGCGGCCTCACCTCACCTGAACCGCCCGGTCTCCATCCACCGCAGCAACGGTTTGAGCGGCGTAATCCACACCATCCCCGTGCCAACGTAGAACAAGGTCTGTCCCCAGATCGGCCACCTGCCAACGACATGCGACAGGCTCACCACCAGCACCGCCCACAGCGCGATCAAGGCCAGGATGAACAGCGCGCCCGCGGGCTTGCGCCAGGAAGGAACTACCGGGTCAGCCATTCGCGTTCCGTTATGAGGTGGTGAAGGGGCACATCCCACGGGTCAGTCGCAAGCGCCTCAACGCGCTGCACCGACCACGCTACACCAACGCGCCATGCTTCGGGGTGTGCCGCGAACGCGCGATCGTAATGGCCGGCTCCCTGCCCCAATCGGTTGAGCGCACCATCAAACGCGACCAGCGGGGTCAGGATCACGTCGGGCGCAACCTCGGGCCAGTCGGCTTGCGGTATGCGCAAGCCGTAAGGCCCGGTCGCGAGCGGGGCGACGCCGTCCCAGCGCAGGAACCGTAAGGGTGTCGCGCGGTCGACTACGTGCGGGAGCGCGAGGGTGCAGCCCGCGTCGATTGCCGCTGCGACGAGCGCCGCCGGGTCGGCTTCGCCGCCCAGCGGGGCGTAGCTTGCTACGATAGTGCCGGGGCGGAGGCGCTCGGTGAACGCAGCGGGTGCCTCGATCGGCGGCGGCCCGTTCGCGACGAAGCGGTCACGCTCCGCCCGCATCCGGGCGCGAAGGGCGCGCTTGTCGGGCAGCGGTGAGACCGCGTCGTTCATGGGCAAAAAGGGGCCCCGCGGCGAAGCCGCGCCGTGACGTCGACCGAGTTCCACTTCGCGGCCTCGTCGGCCGCGCTTAGCTGCGTCGCGATCAGCTGCGCTGCTCGCGTCCAGCCTGCGCGGGTGGCGGGACCGCCGTGGCCGTTTGCCGGGTTATCCTCTGACGCGCGGTACGTCAGGTGGGGACCATGTACGTCGGACCAGGATCCGGGCAGGGACAGCCCCCTTGGATGATGAATAGCCTCAGGGATAATAAAGGCTCGTACCGGGCAGTGCCCGCCATCTCCTAATTAGGCCCTGTCGGGCGATTGCTCAAGAGCGACCGCGAGCGATTCGAGCCGGTCGGCGATCGTCGCTAGCATCGCCGGGCTCGCCGCGCCGGGCTCGGGCGGGCGGTTCTCCGCTTCCTCCAGCGCGTCGGCGAGCATCAGCGCGACGAACAGCATCGCCCGCTCGCCGCCGAGCCCGCCCGCCGCGCGATTGGCGGCGGCCCAGCGCTCCTCCAGCCGCGCGCCCAGTCGCCACACTGAGGCTTCCTCGCCATCGCGACACGCGACGATGTGGCGACGATCGCCGATCTGGAGCGACACCTCCGCCATTACCCGACGCTCCCGCGCGCGATCACGTCGTCCAGCGCCGCGACCGCCTCCGCCATTCGCGACTTCAGCGCCGCGTGCCGCCGGGCGAGCGCGTTTGCCGCCCGCGTGCGCGCCGCCACCGCCGCCTCGATCCGCGCGATCGCGCCGTCGATGCGGTCGAGCGCAGTGGGTTCGTCCTGATCGGCCATGCCGCGCGGATTAGCACGGGACAGGTGGCCCGCAACCCCCGGTTGACGTGAGGCAACCCCGCCCGCAAAGACGCCGCCCATCGGCGGCCCGGCGACCCGGGCGATGCGGGAGGCAAGCAGATGACGGTAAAGGTGGCGATCAACGGCTTCGGCCGGATCGGGCGACTGGTCGCGCGCGCGATGCTCGAGTCGGGCGACACGGGGCTCGAGCTGGTGACGATCAACGACCTTGCGGACGCGAAGTCGAACGCCTGGCTGTTCAGCCGCGACTCGGTGCACGGCAAATATCCGGGCGAGGTCTCGGCCGAGGGCACCGACCTCGTGATCGACGGCAAGCGCATCCGCGTCACCGCCGAGCGCGACCCCGCCAACCTGCCGCATCGCGAGCTGGGCGTCGACCTCGTGATGGAATGCACCGGCTTCTTCACCGACCGCGCGAGCGCAGGCAAGCATCTCGACGCGGGTGCCAAGCGCGTGCTGATCTCCGCTCCGGCGAAGGGTGTCGACCTGACGGTGGTGTACGGCGTCAACCACGACAAGCTCACCGCCGAGCACGTCGTCGTCTCCAACGCGAGCTGCACCACCAACTGCCTCGCGCCGGTGGCCAAGGTGCTCAACGATAGCATCGGCATCGAGCGCGGCCTGATGACGACGATCCACGCCTATACCAACGACCAGAAGATCCTCGACCAGATCCACCCGGACCTGCGCCGCGCGCGGGCGGCGGCGATGAGCATGATCCCGACCACCACGGGCGCGGCGCGCGCGGTGGGCGAGGTGTTGCCCGAGCTCAAGGGCAAACTCGACGGCTCCGCGATCCGCGTACCCGTGCCCGATGGCAGCCTCGTCGACCTGACTTTCACCCCGGGGCGCGACACCACGCGCGAGGAGGTAAATGAACTCCTCAAGGCGGCCGCCGACGGCGCGATGAAGGGGGTGCTCGCCTTCTCGGACGAGCCGCTGGTGTCGATCGACATTGTCCACACGCCTGCGTCGTCGACGGTCGACAGCCTAGAGACGGCGGTGATCGACGGCAAGCTGGTGCGCGTGGTCAGCTGGTACGACAATGAATGGGGCTTCTCGAACCGGATGGTCGACACCGCGAAGGCGATGGCGGCGCTGCTGTAGATGACGGTCGAGCGCCCGGGACCGTTGTCGCGGGCGGGTGCCGGTGTGGGCGTGCTTTCCGGAGTCGCGCGCAAGCCCGCGCCGAGAGCGCCTATGGTACTGCTCGACCGGAGCGAGGTGACGACCGACCTCGGCATCGTCGGCGATTGTCGGGGACGGTTGAAGCCGGGCGGGCGTGATCGGCGACAGGTCACGCTGATGGAGCGCGCTGACTGGGAGGTTGCGACCGCCGAACTGGACGTGTCGCTGCCCTGGTGGGAGCGGCGGTGCAACCTGCTCGTCGACGGGCTAGACCTGCCGCAGGTGCCGGGCGCGCGGCTGCGGATTGGGCGTGACGTGGTGCTGGAGGTGACGGTCGAGGACGACCCGTGCGCGCGGATGGATGCGGTGGTGCCGGGGCTGTTCCGGGCGCTGATCCCCGATTGGCGCGGGGGTGCGTGCGCGCGGGTGCTGGCGGGCGGATGGATCGCGGTAGGTGATGTGATCGAGGTGGAACAATGACCGGTAAGCCATTCAAGACGCTCGACGACATGGGCGATGTCGCGGGCAAGCGCGTGCTGGTGCGCGAGGACCTCAACGTGCCGATGCAGGACGGCGCGCCCAGTGACGACACGCGGCTGCGTGCGACGCTGCCGACCGTGACCGAGCTCGCCGACCGCGGCGCGGTCGTGCTGTTGCTCGCGCATTTCGGGCGGCCCAAGGGCAAGCGCGATCCCAATCTGTCGCTGGCGCTGCTGACCCGGCCCTATTCCGCGCTGCTCGGGCGCGAGGTGCGGTTCATCGACTGGGACGGGGCGGAGGACGCGGTGGCGAGCCTTCGCCCGGGTGACATCGCGATCCTGGAGAACACCCGCTTCTTCGCCGGGGAAGAGAAGAACGATCCGGAAGTGATCGAGCGTATGGCGAAGCTCGGCGATCTGTACGTCAACGACGCCTTCTCCGCCGCGCATCGCGCGCACGCCTCGACCGAGGGCCTCGCGCACCGGCTCCCCGCCTTTGCGGGGCGGCAGATGGAAGCCGAACTCGATGCACTCGCCAAAGCGCTGGGTTCGCCCGAGCACCCCGTCGCGGCGGTGGTCGGCGGCGCGAAGGTGTCCACCAAGCTCGACGTGCTCAGGCATCTGGTCACCAAGGTCGATCACCTCATCATCGGCGGCGGCATGGCCAACACCTTCCTGGCCGCGCGCGGGGTGAACGTCGGCAAGAGCCTGTGCGAGCATGACCTGACCGGCACCGCCGAGGAGATCATGGCCGCGGCGGACCGCGCGAACTGCACTGTCCACCTGCCCTACGACGTGGTAGTCGCGACCCAGTTCCGTCCCAACCCGCCGACGCGCACCGTCAACGTCCATGAGGTCGCGGCCGACGAGATGATTCTCGACATCGGCCCTGCCGCGACCGAGGCGCTGGGCGACGTGCTCAAGACGTGCCGTACCTTGGTGTGGAATGGCCCGCTGGGCGCGTTCGAGACGGTGCCGTTCGACACCGCCACCGTGTCGCTCGCCCGCACGGCGGCGGCGCTGACGGTGAGCGGCGGCTTAGTCTCGGTCGCGGGCGGCGGCGACACGGTGGCGGCGCTCAATCAGGCGGGAGTGGCGGGCGACTTCACCTTCGTGTCGACCGCGGGCGGCGCGTTTCTCGAGTGGATGGAAGGCAAGGAGCTGCCTGGGGTCGCCGCGCTCGCGCGTTAACCGGGGGGCAGGCCCTCCTTGAGCAGCGGCACGAGCAGCGCTTTCAGCTCGTCCAAGTCCAACGCTCCCGCCTTTGCGTAGCGGATGTGGCCGGAGCGGTCGATGACGTAGTTGGTCGGCACGCCCGACATCACCTGATACGGCCCCTTGAGTGCGCGCACCGGCTGGATTGCCATCGCGCCGAACAGCGGCTTGAGCTGGTAACTGGGCACCGAATCCTCGGTGGTGACCGCGAACACGCGCAGCCCGTACGGCTTCTGCGCGCGGTAATAGCCGTCGAGCAGCGGCAGTTCCTTGCGGCACGGCACGCACCACGTCGCCCAGAAGTTGAGCACCACCACCTGCCCGCGCAGGTCGGCGAGCGACACGGTCGAGCCGTCGATGAGCTTCAGCCTGAAGTCGGGTGCCACGTCGCCGACCTGCAGTGTCTTGGCATCGCTCGCCCCTGCCGCAAGCACCAGCGCCGCCGCCGCAATCCAGCCCTTCATAGTCTCGCTTCCCCTTCGTCCCGGCAATGAACAGCGTCGCCCGGCGCGCGTCAACCGCGCCCGTTGCCCCTCACGCCTACGCCCGCTAACGACCGCGCAAATCACCGCGCCAGGGAGGCCCGCCGCCATGAACACCGCCGAAATGACCGCCAAGATGCACGAGGGCCATGGCTTCATCGCCGCGCTCGACCAGAGCGGCGGGTCGACGCCCAAGGCGCTGGCGGGCTATGGCGTCGCGGAGAGCGCGTGGTCGGACGAGGAAGGGATGTATGCGCTCATCCATGAGATGCGGGTGCGGATCATCACCTCGCCCGCCTTCACCGGCGACAAGGTGATCGGCGCGATCCTGTTCGAGCGGACGATGGACGGGGAGGCGGGGGGCAAGCCCGTGCCCACCGCGCTTGCCGACAAGGGCGTGGTGCCCTTCCTCAAGATCGACAAGGGGCTGGAGACCGAGGCGGACGGCGTCCAGCTGATGAAGTCGATGCCGGGGCTCGACGCGCTGCTCGCGCGCGCGAAGGGGCTGGGCGTATTCGGCACCAAGGAGCGTTCGGTCATCAACCTCGCCAACCGCGCCGGGATCGCGGCGGTGGTGAAACAACAGTTCGAGGTCGCGCACCAGGTCAACGCCGCCGGGCTGATGCCGATCATCGAGCCGGAGGTGAACATCAAGAGCCCGGAGCGCGGCGCGGCGGACGCGATCCTGCGCGACGAGATCACGGAGGCGCTGGGCGCGATGCCGGGCGACGAGAAGGTCATGCTCAAGCTGTCGCTGCCCGAAACGCCCGACCTGTTCCTGCCGCTGGTGGAGCACCCGCGCGTCCTCCGCGTCGTTGCGCTGTCGGGCGGGTTCAGCCGCACGGAGGCCTGCGCCGAACTGGCGAAGAACCGCGGCGTGATCGCGAGCTTCAGCCGCGCGCTTTTGTCCGACCTTCGCCACGGCATGAGCGACGCCGAGTTCGACCGCGCACTGGGTGAGGCGGTGGACGAGATCTACGCGGCCTCAACCACCAAGGTACTCGAACCCGCTTGAGCGGGGCCCGGCAAGACCCCGGCGGTGATCGGTCGGGCGACGGCGGTGAGCCGCTCGCGTTTACCTATCGCGTGATCGTGCCGCCGTTATGGGCGTTGGTCGGCATCATGGCCGGCGAGTTGCTGGTGGTGCATCCCGTTCTGGCGCACTGGACGCTCTCGGGCGCGATTGCCCTGTCGGCGCTGTCGCTCGGGGGCGTAGGCTGGCTGGTCTTCGGCCTGCTCTCCATGACGCGGCTGCCCGTGCTGGTGAACCGCGATTTGCTCGTCATGCGCGCGGGGCGGCTCAAGGGCGCGCGGGTGCCGATGGCGCAGGTGCGCGGGCTCCGGCGGGAGTGGGATGCGGCGGAGCTGAAGCGGCGGGACGTGCTCAACCTCGCGCTGGTCAGCCATCTCAATGTGCTGGTCGATCTGACCGCGCCTTTACCGGGGCGGCGCGGAGTCACGGCGATTGCGCACCGGCTCGATGACCCGGTCGGCTTCGCGACCGCCCTGGAAGCGATGCGAATGAAAACTCGGCGTAACGCCACATCCTAAGTTACTGAATGCGCAAAAGATATGGCTCGGCAACGCGGGACCGAACGAGTCCGGGCACCGTTCTCCGCCCGGCTGATCACCTCCGATCGGCGTGGAGATGATCGATGAACGACGAAGCATTGAAGACGCTGGTGGGCCAGGGCCTGTCGGCGATGAAGGCGGGCGGCGACGTGGCCGCGCAGGCGACCGCCGACGTCCGGCAGGACGCGACCGACCCCGAACTGCAACAAGCGCTCGACCGCGGCAACGAGCAGGCGAAGCAATGGCAGGAGCGGATCGAGCAGGCGCTGGAGCAGGCAGGCGGCGGCGACCAGCATGACAACAAGGTGCTCGAAGCGCATTTCGAGGTCAGCAAGCTGATCCGCGGCCAGGCACCCGACGCGGTCTCGCGCGACCTCGGCATCATCGCCTCCAGCCAGCTCGCTCTGCATTACTGGATCGCGTCGTTCGGGACGATGAAGGCGTACACCGCCAAGCTGGATCTGACCGAAGCGTCGCAGGCGATGGACCAGTGTTCGGACGAGGCGGGCGAGGCGGACAAGCAGATGACGGCGCTCGCGCAGAAAATCATGGCGAGCTGACACCGGCGGACCTGCCGTGCCGGAAGGTGCGGCGGGCCCTGTTCTTCCACCCGTGCGCGCGCCGTCCTACATCGGGCAAGTGAATGATGTTGATCCGCTGGGGCCGCTCGACCCCGATTTCGCCGCTCGGTTCGTGCGCGACCTGCGCCGCCCGCCGTGCCAGCTGTACCTTGTCTCGCCGCTGGAGGTGGGCGGGGCATTTCCCGACCGGCTGGCGCGCGCGCTCGATGCGGGGCCCGTGGCGGCGTTCCAGTTCCGGGTGAAGGGCGTCGACCAGCACGCCGCTGCCAAGCTTGCCGAGCCGCTGCAAGCAATCTGTGCAGCCAGCGACGTGGCATTCATCGTCAATGACTCGATCAGCCTTGCCAAGCGGCTCGGCGCGGACGGGGTACATCTGGGGCAGGACGATGGCGACCCGCACGAGGCGCGTCAGGCGCTGGGGCTATCCGCGCAGATCGGTGTCACCTGTCACGACAGCCGCCACCTCGCGATGGAGGCGGGCGAGGCAGGGGCGGACTATGTCGCGTTCGGTGCCTTCTATCCGACCACCACCAAAGAAGCGAAGCACCGCGCCGAGCCCGTGCTTCTTTCCTGGTGGGCGGCGCTGTTCGAGCCGCCCTGCGTCGCGATCGGTGGGATCACGCCCGACAACGCCGCGCCGTTGGTCGCCGCCGGAGCGGACTTCCTCGCCGTGTCGGGTGCGATCTGGTCGGGGGACGAAGCGGCGGCGGTGAAGGCATTTGCGCGGGCGCTCACGTCGGGGTAACACAGGATAACGGGAGACTGGAGTAGCGTATCTTGCTCGACCGATTGTTCACTCATATCGCGGGCCGAATCGCGGCGTTCGCGGGCCAGCCGTCCGCCTTTGTGATCGCCGTCGCCCTGATCGTCATCTGGGGCGTCACCGGGCCGGTGTTCCACTATTCCGACACCTGGCAGCTGGTGGTCAACACCGCAACGACGATCGTGACGTTCCTGATGGTGTTCCTGATCCAGAACTCGCAAAACCGCGACGCGGCGGCGATGCAGGCGAAACTCGATGAGGTAATCCGATCGGTGGAGGGGGCGCGCAACCGCTTCATCGGCATCGAGCACAAGACCGATGGTGAGGTCCAGGCGATCCGCGCCGAGCTTGAACGCGAATGCGGCGATGATGCGCCGGAGGTGGCGGATGCGGTGGACACGATCGAGCGACTGCGTAAACGGTTCTGACCGGCGCAACCTTTGCGGCCTGATCTGGGTTTTGAAATTCAAATAAGGAGTGTGCTTGTGCGTACAACGATAACGGCGGCCCTGTGTCTGGCCGCCGCGGCGAGCGTGACAATGGCGGCGAATCCCGCCGTGCCCAAGGTTACTCCGGTCCCGGCCAAGCCGGTCCCCGCTTCGGCTCCCGCCAAGCCGGCTGTCGACCAGAACCTGCTGCATGTGCAGGTGGTCCTCGACCATCTCGGCTTCTCGCCTGGAATGCTCGACGGCAAGCCGGGGCAGAGCTTAACGGCGGCGCTGAAGGGGTTTCAGGAGGCGCATGGCCTGCCGGTCACCGGCCAGACCGACGCGGCGACGCTCGCCGCGTTGAAGCCCTATGGTGCCTGGGCTCCTACCAAGACGCTGACGCTCACGCAGGAGGTGCTGGCGGGGCCGTACTTCCCGGAATTCCCCAAAGGCGAGGACGAGCAGGCGAAGCTGCCCGCGCTCGGCTATCGCAACCCGATGGAAAAGCTGGCGGAGATGTTCCACACCACGCCGGAGACGCTGACCGCGCTCAACCCCAACGGCAAGCTGGAGGCGGGGCAGCAGATCGTGTTCCCCAACGCGCTGCCGACCTCGCGCAACTACGACCCCAAGCTCAAGCCCGAGTGGCGGCAAACGCTCAACATGCTCAACGTCGACGCGAACGAGCCCACGGCCGCGAAGATCGAGGTGACGCGCTCGGGCAAGGTGCTGCGCGTCCTCAACGACCAGGGCAAACTGGTCGCGCAATTCCAGGTGACGACGGGCAGCGAGCACGATCCGTTGCCGATCGGGACGTGGAAGATCAACGCGGTCGACACCAACCCGCCGTTCCACTTCAACCCCAAACTGTTCTGGGACGCGAAGCCGGGCGAGAAGGCGGCGATGCTCAAGCCCGGACCGAACGGGCCGGTCGGGGTCGTGTGGCTCGACCTCAACAAGGAGCATTATGGCATCCACGGTACCCCCGAGCCGCAGAATATCGGCCGGACCGAGAGCCATGGCTGCGTGCGGATGGCGAACTGGAACGCCGCGCGGCTGGCGTTGATGGTGAAGCCGGGCACGCCGGTGGTGTTCGAGGAGTGAGGCGATGACGCGACTGGGATGGAGCATCTTGGTGCTGGTCCTGGTCGCAGCGGCGTCGTTCGCCTCCATGCTGAGCCTCGGCGGTGCGTCCGAGCGGCGTGTCAGCGTGGCGCGGTTGATCCCGCCCAAGCCGCACCGGCTGCGACGGTTTGACCATGACGCGCTGCTCGCGGTGCCGGTATCGGGCGTCGCGCGGGCGAGCATCGCCGATAGCTGGGGTGATGCTCGCGAAGGTGGGAAGCGCACCCACCACGGTACCGACATCATGGCGACGGGCGGGGCCCCCGTTTCCGCCGTCGCGGCAGGCACGGTTGAGAAGCTCTACAACGACGCGCGCGGCGGCATTTCGCTTTACGAGCGATCGGCGGACCGGCGCTGGATTTACTATTACGCGCACCTCAAGGGCTATGTGCAGGGGCTGCACGAGGGGCAGGCGGTGCGCGCGGGCGACCCGCTCGGCTTTGTCGGCGACACGGGCGATGCGGGCAGGGGCAACTTCCACCTACATTTCGGGCTGACGCGGATGAACCCCGATCAGCATTGGTGGCAGGGCGAGGACGTGAACCCTTATCCGATGCTGACAGGGCGGCGGTGATGGAGGCGGCTGCGTTCTTGGCAGATTGAGCGGGGGCGGCTAGAGCGCCCGCATCCCCTCCGAACAGAGCGAGCCTACATGAAGATCAGCGGCGTGGACATTCGTCCCGGCAACATCATCGAATATGAAGGCGGCATCTGGC
>CALMGC010000213.1 GCA_937863505.1 uncultured Sphingomonadales bacterium
GCCCCAGCTCGCCGCGCGTGGCGGCGGGCGCGCGCCCGTCGTCC
The DNA here is from genome assembly GCA_937863505.1 of uncultured Sphingomonadales bacterium. GTDB lineage: Bacteria > Pseudomonadota > Alphaproteobacteria > Sphingomonadales > Sphingomonadaceae > Sphingomonas. Next base: position 45 of record CALMGC010000213.1, read on the forward strand.
CCGACGCCGCCGTGATCGAGCGCGAGATGGCCGCCGCCGCGCGCGCGGGCGCGACCTATCTGTTCATCGACGACCCCGCCTACCCGCCGCTGCTCGCCGAGTTGGAGAACGCGCCGGTCGCGCTGGCGCTGCGCGGGCGCGCCGAGCTGATGCGCGAACGCTGCGTCGCGATGGTGGGCGCGCGCAACGCGTCCGCCGCCGCCGTGCGTTTTGCCCGCGCACTGGCCCACGAGCTCGCCGACGCGGGCGCGACCGTCGTCTCCGGCCTTGCGCGCGGCATCGATACCGCCGCGCACCTGGGCGCGGGGAGCGCCACGGTGGCGGTGGTGGCGAGCGGGATCGACGTGGCCTGGCCGCCCGAGAACGCGGCGCTCCAGCAACGACTTGGCGAGGACGCGTTGGTGATTGCCGAACAGCCGCCCGGCACCGAACCGCGCGCGCGCCATTTCCCCTATCGCAACCGCATCATCGCCGGGCTGTGCGCGGGCACGGTGGTAGTGGAGGCCGCGCCCAAGTCCGGCTCGCTGATCACCGCGCGGCTGGCGGGGGAGCAGGGGCGTGAGGTGATGGCGGTGCCCGGCCACCCGTCCGACCCGCGCGCGCAGGGGTGCAACGGGCTGATCCGCGACGGCGCGACCCTGATCCAGAACGCGGCCGATATCCTCGAGCAGATCCGCCCGATCGACCCGCGCAGCGTCCGCGCGCCGGGCGTAAGGTTCGGCGAAGCACCGCCCGACGACGCCAGCGACGCAGAGCGCGCGGGCGTGCTGGCGCTGCTCAGCGCGGTCGCGGTGCCGGTGGACGAGGTGATCCGCCAGTCGGCGCTGTCCCCGTCGGCGGTGCAGACGGTGCTGCTGGAGCTGGAACTGGGGGGCAGGCTGGAGCGCCACGCGGGCGGGAAGGTGAGCCTGTGTTGAGCCTCAGGCCGCGCGCGCCAGCCGCCGCATCACCGCACCGTACACCGGGCTGCCGATGCCGAGCGCGATGATCCCCGCCCAAGGCCAGATGAGCGCCGCGACGAAGCCGGTCGCGCCGATCAGCAGCGGAGCCAGACTGGTGCGATAGCGCGCGCGGATCGCCGCTACGCTCACCTGCTCCGCCACCAGCGCCGGCCGCGACAACGCTGCGCGCGCGACCGCAAGATTGAGAACGCCGATCAGCGTCAGCCAGGCCGCATAGAAGCATTCGCCCACGCGCAGGTACGGATAGCTGCTCAGCACCGCGCTGGGGAACGGCATGAACGCGATGGCGAGGAGCAGCGCCAAATTCCACCACAACAGCCGATTGTCGCTCGCCCGCAACATGCCGAATAGTTGGTGGTGCCCCGCCCAAAAGCGCGCGATGACGATGAAGCTCACGACGAACGCGATGTAGTTCGGGATCAGGTCCAGCAGCGTCTGCGCCAGCGCGATGTCCGTCAGCGTCCGCAATGGCGGCAGCCTAACGTCGATCACCAGCAACGTCATCGCGATCGCGAACACCGCGTCCGAGAAGAAGGTCAGTCGCTCCAGCTGGTCATGTTCGTTGCTCGCCATCTTGCCCCCGGGACGATCGCGCATCGCGTGTCCCGCACCCGGCGCTCGCTGTCCAGTGGCTTGACGCCGCCGCCTTTCCCTCCCCACCCTCGCGCGTACACGTAAGGACCCCGGCCCGCCCCATGCAGCTCGTCATCGTCGAATCGCCCGCCAAGGCGAAGACCATCGAAAAATATCTCGGGCCCGGTTACCGCGTGCTCGCCTCATACGGCCATGTCCGCGACCTGCCGCCCAAGGACGGGTCGGTGAAGCCCGACGAGGGTTTCGCGATGGATTGGGAGAATTACGCGGACAAGGCGAAGCAGCTGCGCGCGATCACCGACGAGGCGAAGCGCGCCGACCGGCTGATCCTCGCCACCGACCCCGACCGCGAGGGCGAGGCGATCAGCTGGCATGTCCAGGAGGTGCTGCGCGGGCGCAAGGCGCTGCCCAAGGCGGTCGAGCGCGTCACCTTCAACGCGATCACCAAGCCCGCGATCCTGGCGGCGATGAAGGCCCCGCGCGAGCTCGATACCGACTTGATCGACGCCTACCGCGCGCGCCGGGCGCTCGATTACCTCGTCGGCTTCACGCTCTCGCCCGTGCTGTGGCGGAAGCTGCCGGGCGCGAAGTCGGCGGGGCGCGTCCAGTCGGTGGCGCTGCGCATCATCGTCGGGCGCGAGCGCGAGATCGAGGCGTTCACCGCGCAGGAATACTGGTCGGTCATCGCCGATATGGAGGCGGACGCAACGCCGTTCCAGGCGCGGCTGGTGCAATGGGAGGGCAGGAAGCTCGACCGGCTGAGCCTCGGCAACGAGGGCGACGCCGAGCGCGCGAAGGCGGACGTCGAGGCGGGGCGTTTCTCGGTCCAGTCGGTCGAGACCAAGCCCGCGACGCGCAACCCGCCGCCGCCGTTCACCACCTCCACGCTCCAGCAGGAGGCGGCGCGCAAGCTCGGCTTCTCCGCCAGCCACACGATGCGCGTCGCGCAGGGGCTCTACGAGGACGGCGCGATCACCTATATGCGGACGGACGGCGTGCAGATGGACGGCTCCGCCATCAGCGCCGCCCGGCTGGCGATCGCGAACCGCTATGACGCGAGCTACGTCCCCGACCGCCCACGCCAATACACCGCCAAGGCGAAGAACGCGCAGGAAGCGCATGAGGCGATCCGACCCACCGACTTCGGCAAGGACCGTGTCGGGACGGGCGATCACCAGCGGCTGTACGAACTGATCTGGAAGCGCGCGCTCGCGTCGCAGATGGCGTCCGCGCGTATGGAGCGGACCACCGTTGAGCTGGCGGACGGCACCGGTCGCAACGTCCTGCGCGCGACCGGGCAGGTGGTGCTCTTCCCCGGTTACCTCGCGCTGTACGAGGAAGGCGCGGACGACAAGGATGACGAGGACTCGCGTCGCCTGCCGAGGATGCGGGAAGGCGACGCGCCCGCCAAAAAGGCGGTAGCCGCCGAACAGCATTTCACGCAACCGCCGCCGCGCTTCTCCGAAGCGAGCCTCGTCAAACGGCTGGAGGAGCTCGGCATCGGTCGCCCCTCCACCTATGCCTCGATCATCCAGACGCTGAAGGACCGCGCCTATGTGCGCGTGGAGAAGAACCGCTTCTTCGCCGAGGAGAGCGGGCGGCTGGTGACGGCGTTCCTCGAGCGTTTCTTCGAACGCTATGTCGGTTTCGACTACACCGCCGGGCTGGAAGAAGAGCTCGACGATGTGTCGGGCGGGCGCGCGCAATGGCAGGCGGTGCTGGAAGCTTTCTGGCGCGATTTCAAGCCGCGCACCACCGAGGTGATGGAGCAGCAGCCAAGCGCGATCACCGCCGAGCTTGACCAGTTCCTCGCGCCCTACCTGTTCCCCGAGCGCGCGGACGGCGCGGACCCGCGGCTGTGCCCGAATTGCGGCGAGGGGCAGCTGGCGCTGCGCGGCGGCAAGTTCGGCGCGTTCATCGCCTGCTCCAACTATCCCGACTGCAAATACACCCGCCGCTTCGCGCAACCGGGCGGCGAGGCCAGCGCGGACGCGACGCCCGAACAGCTTGGCAAGGACCCGGCGACCGGGCTGGAGGTCGAGCGCAAGTCGGGACGGTTCGGCCCGTACATCCAGCTGGGCGAAGGCAAGGACGCCAAGCGCGCGTCGATCCCCAAGGATGCGGGCGAGCTGACGCTGGAGCTCGCGCTCAAGCTGCTGTCGCTCCCTCGCACGGTTGGTACGCACCCCGAGACAGGCGAGCCGATCACCGCCTCGATCGGCCGCTACGGCCCGTATCTGGCGCACAACGGCAAGTACGCGCGGCTGACTTCCACGTCAGAGGTGTTCGAGACGGGCATGAACGCGGCGGTGGTCAAGCTCGCCGAGGCGGCAGCGGGCGGCGGGCGTCCGCAACGCGGGGCCGCGCGCGCCCCGCTCAAGGAACTGGGGGCGCACCCGCGCACGGGCGCGGAGATGAAGCTGATGGAGGGCCGCTACGGTGCCTACATCACCGACGGCGAGACCAACGCGACGCTGCCCAAGTCGATCACGCCCGAGGCGCTGACGGCGGAGGAGGCGGCGCAGTTGCTCGACGAGCGCGTGGCGAGCGCGCCGGCGAAGAAGGGCAAGCCGGCGGCGAAGAAGGCTCCGGCCAAGGTGGCCGCCGCCGACGCCAAGCCGAAGCGCGCGCCCGCGAAGAAGCCAGTAGCGAAAAAAGCATCCGCGAAGAAAACCGCCGGGGCCTGATCGCCCCGGCGGCTCGCCCCTACCCCGCCGCGCCCGCTTCGCGCGCCTTGCGGGTCATGGCGTTGAGGCCGGTCAGCCGCTGGTCGAATTGCCCTTCGGTTTCGGCGAAGCGCAGCGGGCGCACGCGCTCGACCAGGATCTCGGGCGGGGTGGGCACTTGCGCGAACAGGCGCATCACCTCGTCCGCGAACTCGTCCAGCGGCATGTAGCCGGGCCGGGTCGCCTGGCCGGGCGTCAGGTCGGTCTGAACCCCCGGCGGCGCGAGCTCGATCACCTCGACGCGGCCCCGGAGCAACTCGCGCAGCGACACGGTGTAGCTGTGGATTGCCGCCTTGGTCGCGCAATAGGTCGGCGTCAGCGTCAGCGGCACGAAGGCAAGCCCCGAAGTGACGTTGACGATCGCCGCGTTGGCCTGGGCGGTGAGTTGCTCGACCAGTGCATTGGTCAGCCGGATCGGCCCCAGCAGGTTGGTGGTGATCGTCGCTTCCGCGTCGGCGAGATCGCTGCGGCGGTCGAGCACCTCGTCGCGCATGATCCCGGCGTTGTTGACGAGCACGTTTAGCGCCGGATGCGCGGCGACCACGTCGCGCGCGAACGCCTCGATCGCGGCGGCATCCTCAATGTCGAGCGTGGCCGTGCTGATGTTCGCGCGGCCTTGGGCGGCGCGACCGAGCGCGTCCTGCCGCCGGCCCGCGATGATGACATGGTTGCCCGCGTCGTGGAACCGATGCGCGAGCGCTTCGCCGATCCCGGAGCCGCCGCCGGTGATGAGGATGGTGTTGCCGGTGGGAGTCATGAGCGCGCTCCTGTGGGGAGCGGGTGATATAGGTCAGGTGATGGAATCGGAAAGGTGAACGGTTACGCCTTTCGGGCGCGTCGACGGCAAAGCCGCCGCCGTGACGTCGACCGGGTTCGGCTGCGCCGACCCGCTGGCCGGGCGCGGCAATGCGCTGCGCGCACCGCGTCTGGCGACTACGCCGTCATCCGCTTCGTCACGCCTAACCAATCCCGCGCCGCCCTTTGCGCGCTCGCGATCTCGCGCGCGGTCATGTCCTCGGCGACCTCGCTGCGCGCCGCCTGGCCCGCGTGCAGCCCCGCGACCGCCGCAAGATTGAACCATTTGTGCGCCTCGATCAGGTCGACATGGACCCCTGACGTCCCCGTCTGGTAGCAGACGCCGAGGTCGAAACAGGCGTCACCGCTCCCGCGCGCCGCGTCGCGCATCCGGCTTTCGATCAGAAACACCGCGCTCTTCAGGCTGCTGCCCATCGTCCTTGCCCCTCTTGGCCCTTGCTGGCGGGGAGCTTGACGCGATTCGGGTAGCGAAATGGTTAACGCGCTTAACGCTATTCGACTGCCATATTGTCGATCAGCCGCGTGGTCCCGATCCGCGCGGCCGCGAGCAGACGGCGCGAGCGACCCGCAACCGGCGCGGTGAGCCATTCGGCATCGACCAGCGTGGTATAGTCGACAACGAACCCCGCCGCCTCCAGCGCGCCTCTCACCTCCGCGAGCACGACCCCCACGTCATCGCCCGCCGCGATCCGCCGCGCCGCCTCCCCCAGCGCGCGCGGCAGCGCCACCGCCCGCGCGCGCTCGTCGGCGGACAGGTACGCATTGCGCGACGACAGCGCGAGCCCGTCCGCGTCGCGCCGGGTCGGCACACCGACGATCTCGACACCCAAGTTCAGGTCTACAGCCAGCCGCCGCACCACCTGCAATTGCTGCCAGTCCTTTTCGCCGAACACCGCGCGATCCGGGCGGACCTGGGTCAGCAGCTTGGTCACCACCGTCGCGACCCCGTCGAAATGCCCGGGCCGCGCCGCCCCGTCGAGCACATCCGACACGCCCGATACGCTCACATTCGTCGCGAAGCCGCGCGGGTACATGACCCCAACCGACGGCATCCACAGCAAGTCGCACCCCGCCTGCTCCAGCGCCGCCGCGTCCGCCGCCTCCTGCCGGGGATAGCGCGCGAAGTCCTCGGTCGGGCCGAACTGCCGGGGGTTGACGAAGATGGAGGCGACCACCTTGCCGCCCCCGCGCTGCGCCTCCTCCACCAGCGCGAGGTGCCCCGCATGCAGCGCGCCCATCGTCGGCACCAGCGCCACCGCCTCCCCCCGCCAGCGGGCGAGCACGGTCCGCAACGCCTCCAGATCCCGGCACAGCTCCACGTCGAAACCCCCTCGCTCAATCCGGCAGCGCGGTTTATGGAGGCGTTAACGATCAATCAACCGGGAGATGCGCGCCTTGCCAAGCGGGCCCGACCAGACACACGTCATCGTGTTCGCCAACGAGAAGGGCGGCACCGGCAAGTCCACCACCGCCGTCCATGTCGCGATCGCGCTCGCGGCCAAGGGCGCGCGGGTCGCCGCGCTCGACCTCGACCATCGCCAGCGCACCACCGGGCGCTACCTCGACAACCGCGCCGCTACCGCACGCCGCACGGGCGCGGTGCTGCCGATGCCTCGCCACGCGACGCATGACGGCGCGAGCGAGGAGCGCTACGCCGAGCTGTTCCACGACCTGACGCAGGGCAGCGATTTCCTGGTCATCGACACGCCCGGCCGCGACGACCCGTTCGCGCGCTGCGCGGTGACGCAGGCGGACACGCTGGTGACGCCGATGAACGACAGCTTCGTCGACTTCGACCTGATCGGCCAGGTCGACCCCGACACGTTCAAGGTGACGCGGCCATCCTTCTACTCCGAGCTGATCTGGGACAGCCGCAAGCAGCGCGCCAAGGCGGACGGGGCGACGATCGACTGGGTGGTGCTCCGCAACCGCCTCCAGCATATCGAGGCGCGCAACATGAAGCGGGTGTCCTCCGCGCTCGATCAGCTCGCCAAGCGGGTGGGGTTCCGCATCATCCCGGGACTGGGCGAGCGGGTGGTCTATCGCGAGCTGTTCCCCGCCGGGCTGACGATGATCGACTCCAGGGAGTTCGGCGCGATGGGATTGAGCCACGTCGCCGCGCGGCAGGAGCTGCGTGAGATGATGGCCGCGCTGGCGTTGCCCGAGGCTGCGGTGCCGACCCCCGTCGCGGCATGATCAAGCTGCTTCTCGGACTGGCGATCATCTGGCTGGTCTGGCGTTATTGGCCCCGCCCGCGCGTCCGCGTGGTGAGCGACGCAGCGGAGGCGCGCGCGATCCTGGGCGTGGAGCCGGGGGCGGACGCCGACGCGATCCGTGCGGCGCACCGGCGGCTGGTGGTCGGCGTTCACCCCGACCGCGGCGGCTCGGCGGAGCTGGCGCGCAGGGTCAATGCGGCGCGGGACCTGTTGCTGAGATCACATCCGTGAGGTTGGATTAGCTGCATGACGCACCGCTTCGACCCAACCTCCTTGCGCGAATACGACATCCGCGGCGTGGTCGGGCGCACGCTCGGCGCGGAGGACGCGCGCGCGGTCGGGCGAGGGTTCGGGACGCGGGTCCGGCGCGCGGGCGGAACGCGCGTCGCGGTGGGCATGGACGGGCGCGTGTCCTCGCCGATGCTGGAAGCGGCGCTGGTGGAGGGACTTGTCGCCAGCGGGGTCGACGTCGTCCGCACCGGCATGGGACCCACGCCGATGCTCTACTACGCGGAGGCAATGCTGGAGGTCGATGGCGGCGTCCAGGTCACGGGCAGCCACAACCCCGCCGATTACAACGGCTTCAAGATGGTGCTGGAGCATCGCTCCTTCTTCGGCGAGGACATTCAAGACTTGGGCCGGCTCGCCGCCGCCGGGGATTGGACGATGGGCGCGGGCGAAGTGTCGAGCGCGGACGTCATGGACGATTACGTCGGGCGATTGCTCGCGGGCTATGCGGGCGGCGCGTTTCGGATCGGCTGGGACTGCGGCAACGGCGCGGCGGGGCCGGTGATCGAGCGGCTGGTGAAGCTGCTCCCCGGCGAGCATCACGTCCTGTTCGCGAAGGTGGATGGGCGCTTCCCCAACCACCATCCCGACCCGACCGAGGAGAAGAACCTCGCACAGTTGAAAGCGCTGGTGGCGGAGAAAGGCCTCGACTTCGGGCTGGCGTTCGACGGCGACGGCGACCGGCTTGGCGCGATCGACGGCATGGGCCGGGTGGTGTGGGGCGACCAGCTGCTCGCCATCCTCGCGGAGCCGGTGCTGCGCGCGGAGCCGGGCGCGACAGTCATCGCCGATGTGAAGGCGAGCGGGGCGCTGTTCGACCGCATCGCCGAACTCGGCGGCGCGCCGCTGATGTGGAAGACGGGGCACAGCCTCATCAAGACCAAGATGAAGGAAACCGGCGCGCCGCTCGCGGGCGAGATGAGCGGGCATATCTTCTTCGCGGACGACTGGTACGGCTTCGACGATGCGCAATACGCCGCCACCCGGCTGATCGGCGCGGTGCGCGCGAGCGGTCGCTCGCTGACGCAGCTCAAGGATGCGATGCCCGTGCTCGTCACCACCCCCGAGATGCGCTTCCAGGTCGACGACACGCGCAAGTTCGCGGTGGTCGAGGAAGTGCTCGAACGGCTTGGCGACGAGGGCGCGCGAGTCGACCGCACCGACGGCGCGCGCGTGACGACGGACGACGGCTGGTGGCTGCTGCGCGCGTCCAACACGCAGGACGTGCTGGTCGCGCGCGCGGAGGCGCGGGATCAGGCGAGCGTCGATCGGCTGATGGCGCAGGTGGACGCGCAACTGGCGCTGAGCGGAGTCAGGCGCGGCGTGCAGGCGCGGCACTAAAGCAGCGCGGCGCATCGGGCGCACCCCATTGCGGAGGCGGTGTCGCTCGGCTATGCGCCCGCTCATACCAGCCGCCGGTTCGCCGGTGGTGTCCATGTGCGGTCGTGGCGGAATTGGTAGACGCGCAGCCTTGAGGTGGCTGTGTCCGAAAGGACGTGGAAGTTCGAGTCTTCTCGACCGCACCACGCAGTCCGACGAGGACTGCAGTTCAGAACATCTCCGAAGTGACCCGCCCGAAAAGGGCGTAGAACCGCGCCTTTGCGGCGGAGTCGACCAGGCGGGTGTGGTCGGAGACCGCTCCGGCTCAGGCGACGCTGCCGGCTTCCCGTCGCGGCGTCTCTGGCCGGCTCCCATCCGACCACGGACGAGGTTCACCGAACCCGAGCAGCTCGCGCTGCTCCGCCCAGTCGACCGGGAGTGCGGCTGCGAGCAGGTCGCGGGCGCGCAGTCCGACCGGCTGCCGTCCTTCGACGATCGCGGTGTCGATGCTGGGCGCAAGATGCGCCACCCCGAACAGCCGCGCGAGTCGGGTGCGGCAGCGACCGGCATCGGCGGCGATCCGGTTGAGCGAGTGACCGGGCGAGCCCAGCGCCAGCTGGCGCGCGGCGTGCGCCTTGGCGAGCAGCGCGACCAGCTCCTCGTCGCGCAGGACCGGGAGCGGCTTGGGCGCACCGGCGGCGGGGATCACCAGCCGGAGCTCATGGCCGCGACGCACTGTAGCGGTTGGGCAGACCAGCGCGATCGGTTTGGGGCGGGCGTCGGAGCTGGTCATCCCGCACAGCGTCAATATTGCCGATGCCGACACGGTGATCGAGATAACCTCGTCCCGAAGCGCGACCTGCTCGACCAGCTGGCGTACCAACGGCAGCTGCATAGCCGCGGTCCCACTGCGTAGGGTGGCTGCGGCGATGTCGGCGTGCTTCACCGCCTGCGCGAACGCGGCCGGGTCGCCATCCGCGTCCGCGACCAGATCGTAGATCCGGCCCTGGTCGAGCAGCAGGCTGGCCAGCCGCTCTCGGACGATCAACTCGACGTCCTTGGCCGACACTCGCCAGGCCGGGCCGTCGGCGACTTTGCCCGGGCAGGTAACGTAGTAGCGGTACCGCCTGGTATCTTTCTTGGCATGAGTGTGGGTCATCGGCCGGTCCAGTCCGTCGACCAACAGCCCGAACAGCAGTCGGGGTGTGCGGAGCGCTGCGGACGCGATGGCCCCGAGGTCCGCTCGCGCATCGCCACCTGTACCGCATCCCACAACGGCTGGTCGACGATTGCGGCATGGTCGCCGGGATAGGCGCTGCCCTTGTGGACAATCTCGCCAAGGTAGATGCGGTTGCCGAGCAGGTGGAACAGCGTGCCCCGCGCAAACGCGATCCCGCCCCGGTGCGGGCCACTGGCGTTGGCTTGCAGCTTGGTCCGGTGCCCCTCCCGCGCGAGCTCCTCGACCAGCTCGCGAACCGAGCCGAGCGCGAGGTAGCGGCGCATGATATGCCGGACCAGCTCGGCCTCGGGGTCGACCACCATCAGCCGGCGATCCTGCACCGCATAGCCGAGCGGCACCGGTCCTCCCATCCATAGCCCCTTGCGCTTGGACGCGGCGATCTTGTCGCGGATACGCTCCCCGGTGACCTCGCGCTCGAACTGCGCGAACGACAGCAGCATGTTGAGGGTCAGCCGGCCCATGCTGGTGGTGGTGTTGAACGCTTGAGTGATGCTGACGAAGCTCGCCTTGACGCGGTCGAGCACGTCGACGATGTTGCTGAAATCCGCCAGGCTGCGGGTCAGCCGGTCGACTTTGTAAATGACGATCACGTCGACGCGCCCGGCGGCGACCTCGGCGAGCAGCCGCTTGAACGCGGGCCGCTCCATGCTGCCGCCTGAGAACCCGCCATCGTCATAGCGGTCGGGCAGCGGGGTCCAGCCCTCGTGCCGCTGGCTAGTGATGTAGGCGGCGCAGGCTTCGCGCTGCGCGTCGAGGCTGTTGAACTCCTGGTCGAGCCCGTCCTCGGTGGATTTGCGGGTGTACACCGCGCAGCGCACCGGGCGCACCGGCTCACGCATGCCGGGTCAGCCCGAAGAACCGTGGCCCCGACCAGCGTGCGCCGGTGACCGCGACCGCGATGCTGGTGAGCGAGGTATAGTGCTGGTCCTTCCACAGGAACCCGTTCTCCAGTGCCAGCACCTCGACCGTGCGTCCGCCCCAAGTCCGCACCAGTCGGGTGCCGGGCGGAACCGACGTTGACGCCGGTCGTGACCCGCTTAGCGACGGTACTGCCTGCCCTCCAGCAACCCGCGCCAGCTCCCGCGCGACCGCGGCGGGCAGCCCACCCTGTACCTTCTCTTGCTCACCCCGATCCTCGCCGCGCTTGGCTGGGACATCGCCGATCCCGCGCAGATGGTCCCGGAATACTCGATCGATCGCGGGCGAGTGGACTTCGCGCTGTTCGGGTCGGGCACCGCCCCGCCGTGTTCATCGAGGTAAAGCAGGTCGGGCGCGCGGTCGAGGGCGACCGGCAGCTGTTCACCTACGCATTCCACGCCGGCGTACCGCTGTGCGTGCTCACCGACGGGCGCGAGTGAAGCTTCTATCTACCGGGCGCGCAGGGCAGCTATGAGGACCGGCGGGTGTACCGGCTCCAGCTCGACGACCGCGATCCCCAGGAATGCGAGCGAGTGCTGACCCGTTATCTCGCGCGCGAGCGGGTCCGCGACAATCGCGCGTTCGAGGATGCCCAGCGCGACTATCGGGACGCCGCCGGACGGCGCGAGGCCGCCGCAAATGTGCCCGGTGCCTGGTCGGAACTGCTCGCCGAGCCGCACGAGCTGCTGCTCGAGATCGTCGGCGACAAGGCCGAGGCGCTTTGCGGGTTCCGGCCCGCCACCGATACCGTGCTTGCATACCTGCGCCGGCTCGCGCCCGCGAGGAGGCAGGAGCCGCAGCCCCCGACCGCAAGACCGGTCGCGCAGCCCTCCCCTGCCACCACCCGACCCGAACCCGAGCCGGACCAGCCCACCCCGGACCGAACGGTCGTGTTCACGCTGTTCGGCAAGGAGCATCGCTGCGCCACCGCCGCCGAGGCGCTGGTCGAGCTGCTGTCGGCGCTCGCCTCGCGTGACCCGGGCAAGATCGAGGAGCTTGCCGCTGCGGTTCGCACGTCGAAGCGCAGCCTGATCGCGCACTCCGCAGCCGAGGTGAACCCGACCAGACCCGACCTCGCCCGCGCCGCCGAGTTCGCGCCTGGATGGGTGGTCGGGCTCAACATCTCCAACCGCGGCAAGATGGCCCTGATCCGAGCGGCGGCCGACGTGTACGGGCTCCGCTCGCCCGATGACCTGCAGATTACCCTACCCAACGCCTGAATGGGAAAATGCCGCCGAGAGCGGAACGGCGATGCCCGTGTGAGAGTGGACCGGTTACACTCTGGAGAGGGCGGCCGGTCCGCTTGGGAGCACGAGACGAGCGACTCCGGCCCTTTATTCAGATATGCCGTCGCGGTCGCTGTGCTCATTCCTGCCGTTCTGGTGCCCATTGTCGTTCCAACGACCAGCCATACGCTTAGCTTGATGGCGCACGGGCGTCTTCGCAAGTCCGAACCTTTCATTGAGGCGCCGAGATTGTTTGGCGATCAGGCATGTGCGACTGTCCCCCAAAGGCGGGTGCCGTTGCATACAGTCGGCGCGCATCGAACTGAGGGCGTTTGGGAGTTCAAGTTGAAGACGCTGCCTAGGGTTACGGCGACAGCCGAGCAGCTGCCGCTCATCAGTCAGAACCGCTTCGGCGTCGAAGTCATCTGCGGAGCGGCAGGTAGCGGCAAGACTTCGACCGCCCTACTACGACTGCGGTCGCTCTGTTTAATGTTTGCCGCTCGCCATGCGCGGCTTGCGATTCAGGCCCCTGTGCGAGTGCTCGTTCTGACCTTCAACAGGACGTTGGCGGGGTACATTCGAAACCTTGCAGAAAACCAGATCACGCCGAATGCCAACGTAGACCTGCGGATTGACACCTTCGGCCGTTGGGCCATGTCGGCGCTTGGGTTCCCGGATGTTCAAAATGACAGAGCGCGCAGCCGGCTGAAAGCGCTCGCGACGACGTTGGCAGAGTTGACGCCAGCCTACATCGTGAAGGAGGCGGAGTACCTGCTTGGACGATTCGAGCCGGAGAAGCTCGAGAGCTACATGGCGACCGAGCGCACGGGTCGCGGCGCCACCCCCCGCGTAGACCGGCGGCTGCGTCGACGCATTCTCGACGAAGTGATATATCCGTATTTGGCCTGGCTGCGGGCCGAAGGCACCGAGGACTGGAACACGATTGCTGTCCGCATGGGTCGGGAGATCGAACCGGTGGGGTACGACGTCGTGATCGTTGACGAGAGCCAGGACTTCTCCGCCAATCAGCTTCGCGCCATCCGACGGCATCTGGCACCGGATCATGCGATCACGTTTGTCATCGACACAATCCAGCGGATCTACGCCCGGGGATTTACGTGGGCGGAGGCTGGCTTCGACGTCAGGCCGGAACGGGTTCACACTCTTCGTGCCAATCACCGCAATACGGTCGAGATAGCGGCTTTTGCGGCGTCAATCCTGAGCGGCTTAGGTGCGGAGCCTGACGGCGTGCTGCCCAATCTCGCTGCCGCGACGAGTAGTGGTCCGAAGCCTAAGGTACTTCGAGGCCTCTACGGCAAGCAGGCCGCCTGGGCGATTGCTTACATTATTCGGCACGTGGACTTCCAAACGGACTCGGTCGCCTTTCTCCAGCCACAGGCGGGAGTGTGGTTTTCGACCATCAAGGGACAGCTTGACGCTCACCGCATCGCCTGGGTCGACATCACGCGCGAGCAAGACTGGCCAGAGGGAGACGAGAACGTGGCGCTTTCGACGTTTCACTCCGCAAAGGGGCTCGAGTTTGATTACGTGTTCATACTAGGCCTCAATGACGAGAACACGCCGTACCCTGACGAGCAGCTCGATGACGAGGTCTTCGTGCTCAGGCGCCTCCTGGCCGTCGCGGTCGCGCGGGCGCGCAAGGAGGTGATCGTGGGGTATAAGCCAGGAGAACAGTCGAGGCTCATCCAGTATTTCGGCCCCGGTACGTTCGAGCAGACCGACGTATGACGGTCCAGGAGATCATCAACCGGCGCGGCATTTGGGAGGTGCTACATTTTACAACGCACCGGGGCCTCGTCGGCACGCTAGCCAGCGGAGCGCTTCAGTCGCGCCACCGGCTGCCCGAGGACAAGTATCTCAACACATTCTTCACGTGAACGCGGCGGTAAGGCCGGAAGCCGGCGCTTTTTTCGACAAGAGCAATAATTGGCTCGATTACGTTAATCTTTCGATCTCCGAGATCAATCGTCGCTACTTCGAATTTTCGCAGGGCTGGCATGCTCAGGGGAACGTCTGGTGGACAATCATGTCTTTTGACGCGATCGTGATGACCCATGCGGGCGTGACGTTCGCGACGACGAACAACGCCTATGACCTGTGCCTTCGCGAGCGCGGCGTCGCGGGGCTGAACGCGCTTTTCGCTCCGGTAATCGACAGGAAACCTCCATCGTGGAAGGCCTTCCGTGGGAGCAGGACCGCAGACCTACCCACCTGCGAGCAGGCCGAGGTCCTGTATCCTTCGTCGGTTTCGACGCAGTTTCTCCGGCGCGTATACGTCCGCGAGGAGGAGCATCAGGATCAGGTCGCAGGGTGGCTGGAAGAGTTTGGCTTGCCCGACGTCGAGGTTGTATGGTCGCCGTCGAAGTTCGTTGGGAAGAAGAATTGAACGTCGAGAACCCTACTATAGCACCGGCTCGGGAGCGCGCCTCTCGAGAGAAGGCGGTAGTCAGCTCGGCATTGTGGGCTGCGGCCGGCGACGCGCTCGGCTGGATGACGGAACTCGCCCGAGGGGAATCAGGCGTCGCCCAAAGGACCGGATCGAACACAGTTTCGATGCCCATAAAATGGCAGCGCATGATAGGCGGCCGAGGCGGGCCGCGGGTCGATTTTCCGGCTGGCACCTACTCCGACGACACGCAGCTGCGGCTAGCGGTGTCGCGTGCCATCCGCGGCAATGGTGAGTTCGACGTGGAGGCCTTCGCGAAGGTCGAGGTTACCGTTTGGCCGAGCTACGCGCTTGGCGCTGGACTCGGTACCAAGGCGGCTGCGAGTAATCTTGCGCGCCGCGGCGTCAATTGGTTCTCGAACTTCTTCGACAGCGGTGAACAACGGTATATTTCGGGCGGCGGCAACGGCGCGGCGATGCGCATCCAGCCGCACGTCTGGGCTGCTGCGGCGGAAGCGTCCGAGGGAATGATCGCGAACGTCCTTAAGGACTCCTTGGTCACGCATGGCCACCCGCACGGCTTCTGCGGAGCTGTGTTTCATGCGCTGTGTGTCGCCCACGCGTTGAAACACGGCTCGGTCCCAGACCCGTCAGACTGGCTTTGCTTCATTGAAGGCCTGAGCATCGTGCCGACTTTGATCGCGGCGGATCCTCAACTGGCCGCCTTCTGGCAGTCGGCTTGGGAAAACAGCGCGGGCCGTACGATCGAATCGGCCATCCAGGCGATGCAATCGGAGGCGTTCGGGGACCTCTCTACGATCCGCGACGTCCTCAGTGGAGATCCTGTTCAGTCGTACCGGACGGTGCTCGAACGGATCGGATGTCTCGAGCCGCGTTTTCGCGGTTCCGGCTTTAAGACGGCGCTTGCCGCAGTGGCGCTCGCGTGGCTCTGTCGTGATCGACCAATTCAGGAGCCTCTGGCATTGTCGGCTAACCAGTTGGAGAGTGATACCGATACGATCGCGACCATGGCAGGAGCCGTTCTGGGCTGCGTCCACGTGAGTGAACCGGAGTGGACGATCCAAGATCGCGACTACATCGTTCAGGAAGCAACGCGCCTTGCGGCGATAGCCGCTGGTCGATCGCAGGACAGCTTCGCCTATCCCGATCTTGGCCGCTGGTCGCCCCCGACGCGTCAGACGGATTCGGTCGGTTTGAACGGTGGCGCATATGCGTTAGCTGGGCTGGGCACACTTGATCCGATCGGCTCGGAATATGTGGCCGGTGACGCTATATGGCAGTGGTTCAAGCTGCCATTCGGACAAACAATCCTGGCGAAGCGCCGGGCGTTGGTGAAGGGCAACATGGAGGAGTCGCAACTGCCTGGTGAGCGGCAGGCGCCGATGCCTGTGCGAAAACCGGCTGCTGTGCCGAAGGAGAACCAGGCGAGCCTGTTCGTTGAGGGAAGGAAAGAGACTAGATACTCTCGAGGGCTGGGGGAGCAGACCGGGACGCTTGGCCGATCGGCCAAGTCAGGGATCGACTACTGGACGGACGTCGTCATTCAGCACGAATTTGACGACTTTACGCTCGGTCGAGTGTTCAATCGGCTGCTTGAGGAGACCGGATCGGCTGATACCGCCGTCGCGTTTGCTGCTATAATTGCGAAGGCCAAACTGGCTCGTGATCGACGACGACGCGGCTAGACATTGTCTTAGGTTGCAAAACAACATGGAAATGCTTTCCAGGACGCGAATGAACACTGACGGTCGAGGAGTCTAAACAGAGCGAGGCAAGGGACGCTGTTCTTGGGTTGCCCGGATGTTACCGGTCGACAAATGGCTAAACTTGGCAGAACGGCTTCGCCTTGTCCTGTTCTGGAATGCTAAGCTGGCTGACGGCGGAATGGTCAAACGTGTGACGTCGGACTTTCGCCCTCGCCTCCGGGTTCGTTGGGGCGTATGGTCGCCAGATAGAGCGCCTTTGCCTCGCCGTCAGCTCCTGCGGCCTGCGCGGCGCATGTCAATAAGACCATCAGGATATGGTTGGCGGTTCGGAAATTGGCGCTTCGAGCGCATTGCGACGCGCTCGGCCTTACCAAAACGGCATGAACGAGCGTCCGAAGTTGAAGCCGGTGGTGGGAGACTTGAATGACTTCAAATGATCAAACCCGCGCATTGAGCGGGGGGCGATCTGTTTGACTTCGATTCCGGAGAGCACGTCCGCCTTGATCATCGAATGCTCATCGAGGCAACTAACCGTTAGCCGACGCTTCTCGGACCTGCCGCTTGGAGGACCGGAACCACTCCAGTCGTCTCCTGGGCCAGTGTATGATCCGTTCCGCCTGCGGCCGGATCATCCTCCTCAGCTTCGACGACGACACCTTCAAGAAATTTACTGTATCGCTCCTGAAGGTGGGCCATGGCCTGGCTCTCGCTGACCGTGTGCTGCATTTGCTCTTGGAAGAACTGGAGCCTCGCGCGGTTCTCGTCGATCAGTTCGCCCCATGTCTTCACCCCGACGGTGAAGTTTGGACCGCGGGCGATGAGGCGGCATTCGGGGTCGACGCCCGTGTCGATCGTCTCGCGACCGAGTTCGTCAAGGTCGTTCGAGATCACCCAGAAGTGCCAGCGTACACCCTTGACGGAGTGGAAGCGCTCGTCGGTCCTAACCGCGAGGGCATACTTCCGAATTTGGTTGATCTCATCCGCGCCGATTTTCACCCTCGGTGCTTTGAGTTCAACAACGAGATGCTCAAATTCGTCAGCACGGTGGCGCCGGGTTGCCCGCGAGAGCATGAGATCAATGATGCCGCGTTTCTGACCGACTACCTTCACGGGCTCATCGATCGAGATAGCGGGGTCGAGAAGTTGCTTGTGCTTGACCAAGACGTTCTTCAAGTTCTTATCGTTTACCCTGAGATTATACTCCTCGCCAAGAAATCACGTATTGTCGGCCAGGATGTTGTACAATTGAGTTCGCTCCTTAAGTCTACCTTTCGTCTCTGGGTCGAAGACGATAGACTCGAGAGCAAAGATGAACTTCAACCTGTCGGCGACCGTCTTGGCCGCGGTGATTATCGACGTAAGCGACGTTTCCTGCAGCAGCGTCGCGAGTTCCTTCTGCTGGCGCGCCGGAAGGTCCAGCACCTCTTTCAGGATGGTCTGTAGTTCGGCCGGCCCGCTCTCGATGGCGTTGCGGAGCATGCGCAGGTGCAGCGCGCGCCCTATCCGTACCGATGCCAATCTCCGGCGCGATCTCCTGCACGTGGACAGCGACGATGTCGAATACCTGTCGTTCCGCCCTCTCGACATCCGACTGCGGTTCGCCCCGATAGGGGTACACGTCCGCCGCTTTCCATTCCTCAACGACCGAGCGGCCTCGCTCCGATGCGCGGTCCTTGAAGTAGGTCTTGATCGTCTCCCGGGCTCGCTCGATCGAAGCGGCCAGCGGCGGATCCATCTCGGCGAGGCCGAGCCGATCATCGTTGTGGAGTAGCTCGACGTACTTCGACTTGAGGTAGGCCGAAAACGAGAAGCCCGGCACGTGGGACTTAGTCTCGAACTGGTCGAGCGGGAATCCGTCTGCTGAACAGAGGTATAGAGTGCGCTTCGTGTCCGCGCGCCACTCGATGATGTGGAGCTCGGCGGTAATTGGGGGCTCGCCCGACGAGGCTATCGGCGGCAGCGCGACCTTGCCTTCGCTGGCTATCGCCTTCTCCGGGTCGAGCCTGTCACCTGCTATGCGGATCGAGACCGTACGATAATTGATCATGTAGAGCGCGAATATCTCCGCCAGCTCCTGATGACCCTCGGCCGTCTCGAATGCGCGGAAATCCTTTTGAACGTTGTCGATCTGGACGATCACCCCCGTTTTGCGGTCCGGAGCGGGCGCGTCCTCGCTTATCGTGACGTTGGTGAGCTTTGCCTCCGCCATCGTGATGTCGAAGGCGCGATTGCCTTCCGGAGTCGCAAAGCAAACTTTCCAGACGACGTGTCCCCCCAATGCGAACGCCTAGTAGCGGCCGCGACCTTCCTGGCCGTGGATCATCCGCCCGTCGCGTTTAGTGCGGCGCGTCGTGCGTTTCCAAGAACCACCCAGGCTCCCGAATAGCTTGCGAGCCTCGTCGCGTGAGAAGCCCTCGCCATTGTCATAGACGACGATCCACGACAGGCCTCCGGCGAGGTGGTCGCGCACGAGTTCCACCTCAATCGACGTTGCGTCCGCGTCCAATCCGTTCCAGATCAGTTCGGCGAGGGCGGCAATCGGCTTAGCGCGCGTTTGAGCCGCGACAAAATCACCCTGCACGGCAATTGAGAACTGCTCGACGGCCAAGCTGCGCCCCTCTGAACGGCACCGCCACCGCACCTCGGTGTAGGTCTACGGTCGAGCAGATGGTGCGGCAACCACTGATTTAGATCTCCGGTGGACCGTTACCTCAGGATACCCGGACAGGAACTGCGGCGTGGACGCTTAGCGGTCAGCCCAGGTCTGTCCAACAACGTGAGTGGATAGGTACCCTTACGCGCCACCGCAACAGATGAACGAATTGCGCTTTGGTGGGAGCGCTCAAGCGTCGCTGAATGTCTGGATCTGGTCTGGACTGCGCTAGGGCGATGGTGGGAGCCGGCTAGCCCTTTCCTATCGGCGATCGCAGCGCCTCGTCGGCGGGCTCCTCCGAACCGCCTTCCCGTTTCGCTCTAAACGGCTAGGCTAGAGCTGCGTCAAGGAGCCTTTGTGTCCGATCCGTTGTTGTTTTCCGCCGGTGGCCTGTTCACCACCGACTACCTCCTCGACGCCGTCCGCGCCGCGCCCGAGTATCTGGCCGTCGATGTCGCTTCCCTGCGCGCCCGACTAGACGCGATCTTCGAAGCGTTCCCACGCGACCACCGGCCCAACGAGGCGCAGACGGAGGACGACCTGATCTGGCCGGTGCTCGGGGCGCTCGGCTGGAGCAATTTGCTCCGGCAGCAGAACCTGACCGCGCAGGGGCGCGACGACGTGCCCGACGGCGTGCTGTTCCTCGACCCCGCCGCCAAGGCGCGCGCCAATGCGCTGCCCGAGGAGTGGCGGCGCTACGGCGAGGGCGCGGCGGCGGTGGAAAGCAAGCGCTGGAACCGCCCGCTCGACCGCGCCGGGCGCGGCGACGAGAGCGCGACGCCCTCCACGCAGATGCTACGTTACCTGCGGCGCGTCGACGACCTCACCCACGGGCGGCTGCGCTGGGGCATCCTCACCAACGGCGCGCGCTGGCGGCTATATTGGGCGGGTGCGCGGTCGGTGTCGGAGGAGTTCCTGGAGATCGACCTCCTGCGCATGCTCGGCACGGACGCGGACCTGTTCGCCACCAACGGTGATCGCGAGCACTGGCTGCGCGTGTTCGCGGCGATGTTCGGGCGCGCGGGGTTCGCCTTGTCGGGCGCGGACGACACGACCTTCCACGCCCGCGCACTCCGCCAGTCAGCCTTTTACGAACAGCGCGTCGCCGCCAACCTGTCGCGGCTGGTGTTCGACCAAGTGTTCCCCGCCATCGCCGCCGCGCTCCACGCCGCCGAGCGCGCCGCGTCGTTGCAGGAGGTGCGCGAGGCGGCGCTGGTGCTGCTCTACCGCCTGCTGTTCCTGCTCTATGCCGAGGACCGCGAGCTGCTGCCGATCCGCGACCGGCGCTATAACGACTACGCGCTGCGCCCGCTGAGGCAGGAGGTCGGGCGGCGCGTGTCGGAGGGCGACGCCTTCTCCGCCCCCGCGACACGCATCTGGAGCCAGGTTGCCGACCTGTCGCGGATGATAGACCGCGGCGACACCTCCGTCGGCTTGCCGCCGTACAATGGTGGGCTATTTGCGGGCGAGAACACCCCGCTGCTCGACCGGGTGCGGCTGCCCGACAGCGTCATGGCGGCGACGCTCGACGCGCTGTCGTTCGAGCGTGTCGGCGCGGAGCGGCGCTATATCAACTACCGCGACCTGTCCGTGCAGCAGCTCGGTTCGATCTACGAGCGGCTGCTCGAGCATGAGCTGCACGCCGAGGCCGGGCATCTTGCGGTCCGCCCCAACGCCTTCGCGCAAGAACACCGGCAGCTATTACACGCCCGACGCGCTGGTCGGGCTGATCCTCGACCAGACGCTGGAGCCGCTGATCGCCGAACGCCGCGCCGCGTTCGCGAACGCGCTCGCGGGCCTGCGCGCCACCGACAGCGAGGACGCGCGCCGCCGGTCGCTGCGCGCGGTCGATCCGGCGGAGGCGATCCTAGGCCTGCGCGTGCTCGATCCCGCGATGGGCTCGGGGCATTTCCTCGTCAGCCTGGTCGACACGCTGACCGATCATGTGCTGGTCGCGATGGCGGAGGTCGCGGCGGCGGGCGCGACGCTCGACCACCGATCCCCGCTCGCGGAGCGGATCGCCACCATTCGCGAGACGATACTCGCCAACGCCGCGCGCGACCGCTGGGCGATCGACGAGGCGCAGCTCGACGACCGGCATATCGTCCGGCGAATGGTGCTCAAGCGCTGTGTCTATGGCGTCGACAAGAACCCGATGGCGGTGGAGCTCGCCAAGGTGGCGCTGTGGCTCCATACCTTCACCGTCGGCGCGCCCCTGTCGTTCATCGACCATCACCTGCGCAGCGGGGACAGCCTGTTCGGCCTGTGGGTTCGCGACGGCATTGCGGCGGCGCAGCGTTGGGGCGGCGGCGAGCTGCTCTACGCCCGGCCGTTGCGCGAGGCGCAGTCGGCGGCGGCGGCGATGGGCGTGATCGAGCGGCTGACCGACGCGGAGATCGCCGAAGCGCACGAGAGCGCCAAAACCTTCTACGGCGTCCAAGCGCAGACCGCGCCGCTGGCGGTGTTCCTGTCCGTCCTCGCCGCGCTCGACTGGCTGGCGCTCGGGCGCGAGGACCGGCCGGCGGTTCGCGCGTAGCTCGACGGGCTGTTCGGCGACCCGGTGTTCATCGCCGAGGGTCGCGTTGATCCGGTATGGGAGCGCGCGCCCGCCGAGGGTGAGCGGTTCGCCGCCATCCTGGAGCGCGCCCGCGCGCTGATCGCGGAGGAGCGGTTCCTCCACTGGCAGGTCGCGTTCCCGGGCGTGTGGACCGACTGGTCGAGCGCGGAGCAGCACGGCGGCTTCGACGCGGTGATGGGCAACCCGCCATGGGACCGCTTTGAGTTCGAGGAGGTGCCATGGTTCGAGGCGCGAGACCGCTCGATCGCGTTGGAGACGAGCGGGGCAAAGCGTAAAGCACGGATCAAAGCGCTTCGGGACAGCGACGATCCGCTCTGGCGCGACTTCGTGCACGCATCGGGTCGCCTGAATACCGCGACCTGGCTAGCCCGCTCGGGCGGAACCTTCTCGCGGCTCAACAGCGGGAAGCTCAACGTGTTCAAGCTTTTCGTTGAACGGGCAACGCAGCTTTGCAAGGTCGATGGCGTGATCGGGATGCTCGTGCCGAGCGGCATTGCGTCCGATCTGTCTTCCGCAGCGTTCTTCCGCGCTGTAGCACCGGCGGGCATCTCAAGGCGCTGTTCGACTTTGAGAACCGGCGCACCCGGTTTGGCGCGGAGCCGTTCTTTCCGGACGTCGACACGCGGTTCAAGTTTGCTGCGACCGTGTTCAGCCCCGCGCGCATCTTCCCCGCCGCGACCTGCGCATTCTTTCTACAGGACGTGGCGGAGATCGCCGATCCGGAGCGAGCGTTCCCGATCACGGCAGCGGAGTTCGCGCGTCTGAACCCCAATACCGGCACCGCGCCGATCGTCCGCTCGCGACGCGACCTGGCGTTGACATCGGCGATCTACCAGCGGCTGCCGGTGCTGGTCGACCGCTCGGGCGATGCGGCGATCAGGGCATGGCCCGTCCGCTATTCGCAGACGATCAACATGACGTCCGACAGTCACTTATTCCACACCCGCGCCGAGCTGGAAGAGCGCGAGGGCGCATGGCCGACCGGCGGCAACCGCTTCGCCTCGCCCGCGGGCGAATGGGTGCCGTTGTACGAGGGCAAGATGATGCAGGCATTTGATCACCGCGCGGCGAGCGTGGTGGGCAACGCCGCCAATGTGAACCGCCCCGCCCAGCCGTTGCCCGCCACCGACGCGCAGCATCGCGACCCGGCCTGGGTCGTTGAACCTCAGTTCTGGGTTCAGGCTCCACCGGGGCTCGGCAGCCACCCTTACGCGCTCGGCTTCAAGGATGTGACCGCGCCTACCAACATCCGCTCGATGATCGCCGCCGTCGTGCCCAGCGGCGCGGCGGGCAATACCCTACCGCTGATTGAACTCGGCGGCACGCACGACGCGCCCGCGATCGCGTTGCTCGCGGGCAATCTCAACGCGCTCGTCTTCGACTATGTCGCGCGGCAAAAGATACAGGCGCAGCACCTCAACTGGTTCATCGTCGAGTAGCTCTCCGTCTTGCCGCCCGCCGCCTATTCCCGCCGCTTCGGCTCGCGCACGGCGGCGGAGATAGTGCGGGCGGGTGTGCTGGAGCTGAGCTATACCGCGCACGATGTCGCCCCCTTCGCGCGCGACCTAGGCCACCTCGACGCGAACGGTGCCGTCCTGCCGCCCTTCGCCTGGGACGAGGAGCGCCGCCTTCACCTCCGCGCGAAGCTCGATGCGCTGTACCTCGTTCTTTACGGCATCGCCGACGCCGCGCGCCCGGCTGAAAGCCGCGACGACGTGCGCCACATCTTCTCCATCTTTCCGATCGTCGCGCGCGAGCAGCAGGCCCGCTGGCGCCGCCATCGTCACCTCGACCTGACGCTCGCCTGCATCAACGCGCTCTGGGCCGAACAGCCCAATGCCAAGATCGAGGGATGACCACGTCTACCCCGTCCGCGACTGACGCCAGTGAAGAGCTTCATTCGGTAGGCAAGGCATCTGTCAGAACAGCGGGGAGGCCATTGTCAGCAGGTTGTCGACGAACCGGCGGCAGCGACCGGGCTGCGACGCCACCATGGTCGATCTCGCTCGAGTCGGCCAGCCAGCGCCGCTGGTGCTGGCCTACCTGCATCGCGAGCGCGGCGGACTCGAACAGGATGTTGTTCTCGAAATTGAGGTCGAGGCTTCGGCGATCCATGTTGGCGGAGCCGACCAGCGCCAGCGTGTCGTCCACGACCAGCGTCTTGGCGTGCAGCAACCCGCCACGGAACTCGTGTATACGGACACCTGCCTTGGCCAGGAGCGGGTAGTAGGCGCGGCTGATCGCGCCGACGACGCGGCTGTCGTTCCGCTGGGGGAAGACGATGGTAAGCTGCACGCCGCGCCGGGCGGTCGCGACGATCGCGTTGAGCAACGGCGGGTCGGGTGCGAAATACGGGGTCGTGATCACGGCCCGCTCCCGCGCGGTCGCCAGAACGGCGACGAAGATGTCGGTCATCGTCGCATGGGGCGATAGCGGCCCCGTGCCGACCGCGATCGCCGCGAACCCGTCCTGTAACGGTAACGGCGGATCGACGGCCAGCGCCGGCCGCATGTCCTCGCGGGTTTCCAGCATCCAGTCCGACGCAAAGATCAGCTCCTCCTGCCGTGCGACCGGTCCTTCGTAGCGGACCAGGATGTCGACCCAAGGCGCGAACTTGCGCTTGGGCAGGAACGCCGGATCGGCGCAGTTCTGGCTGCCGCACCAGGTGATCCGGCCATCGACCACGATGATCTTGCGATGGTTGCGCAGGTCTGTCCGATGGCCGGCCAGGAAGCCCAGGCCGAACGGTACCGGCAGCGAGGCACAGAGCCGAGCGCCGGCTTCGCGCATCGCCGTCCAGTGGCGCGAACGGATCAGCGCGCGCGAGCCCATGGCGTCGGCGACGATGCGGCAAACGACCCCGCGCCTCGCCGCCCGGCAGACCGCGTCGACAACCTTCGTGCCGTTGCCATCGCCCAACCAGATGTAGAAGGACAGGTGAACGGTCCGCGTCGCGGCGTCGATGTCCGCGACGATCGTCGTGATCGCCGCGTCGGCTCCGGAGGCGACATGCGCCGTGTTGCCGGTCGAAACCGACCATCGGCTCGCCGCTTCACAGGTCCGAAAGGCATTCTCTATCGCGACCGATGGCTCGTTCTCGGACGGCTGGGGAGCGTAGGGCAGCAGCGCTTCATAAACATCGCGAGCGCGTCGATGGAACGAGCCGGAGGTCCAAGGCTCTCCGAACAGCAGGTAAAGGATCGTCCCCACGCCCGGCAGCGCGATGAGAAGCAGGAGCCACGCCGCTCGCGCGTAAGGCTCGCGTCCCTCGAGCAGGATTGCGCGAACCACTACCGCGAGATGAATAGCGGCGAGCGCCAGCCAAACTGCCGTATTCAAACCGATCACCCGTCAACCCCCGCGCGAGCTGTCGCTTAGACGAGCTGACAGCGCAATACGCCTGGGATCGACCGATCTGCCGAGGTTCGCTGACGAGGAACGCAGTGGTCCACATATGCTCGAGGTAAGCGGACATCGGCTTGCAGGGCCGCTCAGCACCAACAAATGGCGAGCATACCGTCAAATGTCGGCGTACCCCAGTCCGGTCCTAGGTGGCCATGAACAAACGGCCGCTTTCCGAGAAGCGCCTCGATGTCCCGAATGTCTGCTTTGGGTCATAGCGGGTCCGTTCCCGATCGCTTCAGTGCCTCGGCTGGCGGTTTATCGGTCACCGCCGCGGCTGGTGCCGGTTGGCTTGCACGTACCGGCTTGCCCCCCAGCCAAACCGAGCCAGCGTGCAGACCGTAGTACAGGAGCATCAAGACGAACAGGGTGGCGACATAGCTGGCGGCGACCCTTAGGCCCGAACGGGCAGGGCCTGCGGCGGACCCGCGAAACTTGCGCTGCAGGTTGGTCTCGCCGTGCAGCAACGTCGCGACCAGGATAATGAGCACGGGGATGTGGCCCACCACGTCCACCATCCCAAACTCGGGCATGGCGATGACGAACACGCCCGCGAGCAGCACGGCGGCAACCCTTACCAGGATCGCACGTCCCGCCAGCAGGTAGAAGGACAGGCTGAACTCGACGAAGCCGGCAATTGTGGTGACCGTGGGGAACGGATAGCCTGCGGTGATGCCGGGATGATGGAGCAAGACCGCGATCGTCCATTGCGGGAACAGAAACTTCTCCACCGCGGTCCACATCAGGCTGAGGCTCAGGCTGGCGGTGAGGATCGACGTGCGCCATGCCGCGAAACGAAAGCGGCGCAGCATCGGCTGGGCCAAGGCGACATAGGCGGTCAGGCCGAGGAAGAAGAGGTAGTCGACCATGTAGAACAGGCCGAACCGCGCTACGCCGATGGCATAAAGAGTGAACAGCCCGGCGGCGGCGGCGAGCGAGAGCCTGGGCACCAGCACCAGCCCAGCGATGGCGAGTTGCAGGAGGCCGACCACGGCATGGTGGTTCAGCATCTCCGGTCAGCACCGATCCGGTCGCATCGTCGGCCCACAGCACAACCGCCAGATGCTGCCACAGACTCAAGGCATACGCTGACAGCCCGATGCGGATGACCCAGTCGACGAGCCATTCTGCCCGGTCGAGTCGGGCAACCGAACGCGGCAGGAACCGCTCTCCCAGCGCTTCCAGGAAGGCACCCAGGCCTACCAAGACCATGAATGCCGCCAAGCTCGTGAAGTAGAGCTGCGTCAGCACCTGCCGGAGCGGCACGGGCGGGATGGACGTGTCGATCGGGCCGCAGAACCATTTGACGTGCGCCTGCGCGGCGGGAGCCATGAGGATCAGTGCGAGGGCAACCCTGTATACCATCCGTCGGGGGCGTATGCTCGTTCTGATGGTAGCAGCCCCGGCGACGGATTGGTTCTGATGGTACGTGGTCGCGCCAGCAGTGGATGCCCGCAGCAGTCCCATCAACCCGACGGACCGGCCCGCCTGTAAGCGGCTATCCAAGCCACATGATCAAGTGGCTGGGATTGGGAAAGGCGGGGCGGTCGCGAATGATCGACTGTGGATTGCGGCAGCTAGGGACGGTATACCCGCTCGACATGCGCGCAGAGCTCGGCGGGGTTGAACCACACCGGCTTGAGTCGATGCTGGACGAACAGCGACGCCTGGTCGGAATAGTGCGGCGAGGCGGGGCGCGTGGTCGCTTCGCCGTAGGGCTGAATCGAGCGTGACCGCACCCGCCCGGCGCGATCCCACCCGACCAGCAACACGAAGCTGTCGCCATGATTGACCACCAGCCGTCCGTCCGGGGCCTCGTCCCAGGTCGACGCCGCGCGCAGCACGTCGGGGCCGCCGTCCATCGGAAGGTCGACCGCGCCGTGCCGCAACCGCAGCACGCTGCCCAGCGGCGGGTCGAGGCGCGCGAAATGGCTTTGGAGATATGTCGCAGCCGTCGTCAGCTCCGCGGCGGGATCGGCTTCGGGCAGGCGCTGATAATGCCATTTCTGCCCCGCGCGCATCAGCATGGCCGCGAGCGCGTCCGCGCGCCCGCGCCCGTCGAGCGTCCGGTCCCACCCCGCCAGCAACGCCTGCGCCCGCCGCGCGTCGCCCCCCACCTTCGCGGTGAGCAGGTCCGCGAACCAGCGCGCCGCCCAGCCTTGCCGGGACACGCCGGTGTCGAACTTGATGCGCAACAGGTCCGCTTCGCCGATCGCGCGCGACGCCCCCATTAGTTCGATCGCGCGGGTGGCGCGGTTGGTGGAGTCGGTCTCGATGCCGAGCAGCGGCGACCAGGCGGCGGGGTTCATCTCCGATCCCGCGCCCGCCACCTGGAAGGGCGTGTTGTTCGCGTTGACGATGAAGCCCGACGCCCGATCCAGGTTGCGCGGAACCGCGCTCCAGGGGACCGTCCCCGGCAGGAAGTCGCGCGACGTGTCACCGGGCAGGAGGTGGCGATAGTCGAACCCGCCGCGCCGCCGCGGAAAGCTGGCATTGTAGAACAGGCCGATATGCCCGGTCGCGTCGCCGTAGATGAAGTTGGTCCCCGGCACGCCCTGCATCGCCAGCGCGTGCTGAAATCCCGCGAGATCGCGCGCTCGCGTCAGCCGATGATATTCCTCGACCATGCGCAACTGATCCGCGCCGCCGTAGCGGATCGCGAATGCGCCCGATCGGTTGACGATCACCGGCCCCTGCACCGCGCGGTACACCGTCCTGGGTACCGGCAGCACGAACGGTCCCCACAGCCTGACCGGCAGCCACACCCGATGCCGTTCCAGCGCCCGCCACCGCCCGTCGAAGCGGTATGCGCTCGCGTCGGCGTTGGTGGCGAGCCGATAGACGTCGACCATATCCGGGCGGTTGACGGTGTTGGTCCAGCCGAGATGCTCGTTATGCCCCAGCAACGGATAGGGCACGCCGGGGAAGGTGGCGCCCGCGAAGTTCCACCCCTGTCCCGAATGGACGACCAGTTCGTACCAGGCGACCTGCCCGCGCCAGGGCTGGTGCGCGTTGGACAACAGCCGCGTCCAGCCATCCGTCGATCGCCTGGGCGCGACCGCGAACCCGTTGGAGCCGTTCAGGTTGCCCTCGCCCGCGGGCGCGAGCACCGCCGGGTCGGGCGTGTCGGGCACCGCACCCGCGCTCTCGGGCGGGAGCGGCTGGTCCTTCGCGAGCGCGCCGAGCACCTTGTCGAGCCCAAAGAAGAACGGCGACCGCAGCACGAACCCGGTGGCGATGTCGCGACCGTCGACGGGGAACAGCCGCTTCAGCTGCACCTCGCCCGGATGCTGCGCGGCGAAGCGGTTCAGCCCCGCCGCATAGGCGTCGAGCAGCGCGCGCACATCGGCAGGTTGCTTGTCATAGTCGCGATCCACCGTCTCGCGCGCGCCGAGCAGCGCCAGCGCATAGTCCGTCGCCGCGCCCTCCTTGCCCGTCAACGCGCCCAGCCGCCCGCGCGACATCGCCACCACCTCCTGCAGCGTCGCGAAGTCATCCTCCGCGTGAGCGTAGGCCACGCCATACGACACGTCGGCATCGGTCCGCTCAAAGATGTGCGGAACCCCGAACGTATCGCGCGCGATCACCGTATCGTACCGCCGCGCGGGCGGTGCCACGCCCTGTCGTGCGACGAGCGGCTCCCAGACGGCAAGCACAAGCGCGGCAAGCATTAAGACGACCAGCCCAAGGCCAAGCCGTCGCCCTACTCTCGTCGACTTGGCAATCCGAATGGGCGAAGTCGCACGCACCTGAAGCGGGTATCAGCTTCCATCCTGAGCGCCAACTCACCGGGCGGGGAGAACCTACGGTTCGCACAGGGGGTTCAAGGTCCGGGGCGCGTGAGCAAGGCCCACCACACGCTCCTGCACCCGCTAGCTCAGCACAGCAGCTATCTAAACGAGCGTCCAAAGTCTGGACTGGTCGAGAGGTCAATGGACGGGCCGACTATGGGTCTTTCACCGTTCGAGGGCGGTGCTGGAGGTGGTCAGCTCGAGCCGGAAGGCCGAAACGAGTCCCGCGCTTCGTAACGAGTCACACCTTCAGGGCGCCTATCTGCTTGACGGGCGGGGCGTCTTGAGGATCAGAGGCGCACGCGAGTGCGCCCGGAGCCCTCCTGCAGGCACCTGATCCGAGGGAAGACAGCGATTTGAGCTCCGCTTCAGAGACCCGCCGATCTTCGCCGCCATGCGGAATCCCAACTTCCGCTGGTTTTTCGTAACCTACCTCCTATCGATGATGGCGGACAACATAGAGCACGTCATCAGCTACTGGGTGATGTACCAAAAGTTCCATTCGGCGGCGCTGGGCGGCTTTGCCGTGCTGTCGCATTGGCTGCCCTATCTACTCTTTTCGGTGCCGATGGGCGGGTTGGCCGACCGCCTCGATCCTAGGCGCCTGATCCAGTTCGGGATGCTGCTCTTCATCGGTGTATCGCTGGGATGGGGCTATTTCTTTCTTACCGACACGTTGCAGATGTGGGAGGCGATGCTCCTGCTCGTCGTGCACGGCTGCGCCGGGGTTTTCTGGCAAACGCCGAGCCAGCTGCTGTTGCACGCCACGGTCGAGAAAAAGGACCTGCAAAGCGCCGTCCGGCTCAACGCGACGGCGCGCTACCTGGGCGTTTTGGTCGGGCCAGCGGTCGGTGGGGCCATGCTGATCTGGCTCGGTCCCACAAAGGGCATATTCCTCAACGCCTGCTATTATGTACCCGCGATCCTGTGGCTCGCTCGCATCCGTTACAGCCGCGAGGCGGTCGCGCGAACGGCCGTTCGGGGGCTGGGCGAGGTGTTGCGCACGCTCCGCGAGATTGCGGATCGGCCAGCGGTCGTGTCAATGTCGCTGCTTGCAGCCGCCGCCTCCGCGTTCATCGGCAGCAGCTATCAGGCGCAGATGCCTAATTTCGCGGTCGACCTCGGTCACGGAAATCCGGGAGCTTCGTATAGCGCTCTGCTCGCTGCGGACGCGGCGGGGGCGCTGACCGGCGGCTTTCTTCTGGAGACTTTCGGCGGCCTCAGAACGGCTCCGCGATCGGCGATGCTGCTCGCGCTGGGATGGTGCTGTGCGTTGGCCGGCTTTGCCCTGACCCGATCATATGCGCTCGCGTTGATCTGCCTGTTCAGCGCAGGCCTCTTCGAGCTCTCGTTCAGCAGCATGGCGCAAACAGTGGTGCAGGTCGAAGCGCCGGCCGAAATTCGCGGCCGCGTACTGGGCGTGTTCGCGACGGCGTCTCTCGGCTGCCGCGCTTTTGCAGGGGTCACCGTCGGCCTGATCGGCGCCCTGGTGGGTGTGCACATGTCACTAGCCCTTTCCGCCGTAGCCCTGTTTGGCACCATCGTCCTGCTGTTGGCGGCAAGTCGCTGAGGTACGGATGCTCCGTCCTAACGGTCGCAAACCGTTGCTCCACGCCGACTTTGCCGGTCCGCGGAGCTCGTTGGGGCGTCGCTGATCAGAGTGAACGAACGGCCGACTCGGAAGAGCACGGATGCAACACTGAGTGGCGACTTACGGGTTCAGCCGGCGCGCCTTGATGCACACGTCCCAGAGCGGCTCGAACTTCTTCCGAAGTAGCATTATCGGCCAGGCTCCACATGGGAGCGCCCGAACGACAGCGGTCGTCCGTCGAGCGATACAGCGGAATGAAGAGGGCCTGAGAGCGCTGGCCCGCAGCCAAGGCCTCAACCAGAAATGATTACCAAGTGGCGCAATCGGTCGTCCTTACAGCGCCTTGATGATGGCCGAGAAGTCCTCGCCCCCATGCCCTTCGCCCGCGAACGCGTCGTACAGATCCGCCGCGCGACGTCCCATCGGCGTCGCCGCGCCCGCCCCGTCCGCCGCTTCGCGCGCCAGTCGCAAATCCTTGAGCATCAGCGCGGTCGCGAACCCGCCCTGGTAGCCCCGGTCTGCGGGCGTCTCCGGCCCGACCCCGGGGACGGGGCAATAGCTGCCGCCCCCAGGCCTCGCGGTCGGGGTTGATATCCACGCCGACGATGCGCCCC
>CALMGC010000214.1:0-4250 GCA_937863505.1 uncultured Sphingomonadales bacterium
CGCGTGCTGCAGGAAGGCCGCGCGCTGGTGGTCGCGCTCAACAAATGGGACGTGGCCGAGCGTGCCTCGTCGCTGTTCAACGGCGTCAAGAAGGCGCTTGATGAAGGCTTGGCGCAGGTGAAGGGCGTGCCGCTGCTTACCGTCTCGGCGGCGACGGGCAAGGGCATCGACCAGCTGATCGGCGCGGCGTTCGAGGTGCGCGAGGCGTGGTCGCGGCGGGTCGGTACGGGCGAGCTCAACCGCTGGTTCGAACGCGCGGTGGAGGCGAACCCGCCGCCCGCGCCCGGCGGCAGGCGGATCAAGCTGCGCTACATCACCCAGGCGAAGACGCGCCCGCCCGGCTTCGTGCTCTTCGGGACCCGCGTCGACGACCTGCCGATGAGCTACCAGCGCTATCTCGTCAACGGCATTCGCCGCGAACTGGGCTTCGGCGCGGTGCCGGTGCGCCTGACGTTGCGCGCGCCCAAGAACCCGTTCGGGCCCGCGAAATAGCGCGCGAGTCAACGCCTCGTTTACGGATCGCGCGTAGAGGCTGGCGTTCACAAGGGCCGCACCGAACGGGAGAACATGGTGGCGTTCGAAGGCAGCACATTGGTCGACTGGAACGTCTATGCCCGCGCCAAGGCGGAGCTGGGCGGCGGCTTTGTCCGCATCCTCGGCTATTTTCGCGAGGACGGGGTCAAATCGGTCGCCGCGATCGAGGCGGCGCTGCGCGCCAAGAACGCCGCAGGGCTGGTGATCCCCGCGCACACGCTGAAGGGGGAAGCGCGGCAGTTCGGCGCGGAACCGCTCGCCGAGCTTGCCGAGGTGATCGAGACATTCGCACGCGGCTGTGTCGAGCGGCAGGAAACACCCGAACAGGCGCTGCCGGACGTGGTAAAGCTCCGCCCGCTGTTTGGCGAAACGCTGGCCCTGCTCGAGCGCGAGGCGAACCCGCTGGTGGAGCGGCGCGCGGCGGGTGGCGGCTTCGGGCGCAAGGTGGCTAGGTAAGGCGCATCGGCTGAGGCGCGCCGCGCGCGAGGCTGCGCCAGATCCACTCGAGCGGACCGTAGCGGTAACGCCGGAGCCAGGGGCGTGACCAGAGCAGCATCGCCGCCCAGACCGCGACGACGACGCCGAGCAGCGCCGCGCGGCTGAACGCGCCGAACAGCCCGAGGCCGTCGAACAGCCCCGCGCAGACCAGGCTGGTGCCGAGATAGTTCGAGAACGCCATCCGCCCCGCGGCGGTGACGCGCTCGCGCAGCCAGCCGGGCCCGGCGAGCGGGACGAGGAGGCATGCCCAGCCCGCGATCATCGCGGCGCGCACCGGCGCGGTCCACACCAGCGCCGCCCAGGCGACCGCGCACAGGTCGAACCCGCTCGACCGTTCCCACGCTGTGATCGCCAAGGTCGCCGGGATGCCGACGCCGAACCCGATCAGCGCTCCGCGCCGATACGCCGCGCGGGGCCATTCGCCCGCGAACATCCCGCTTCGCAGCGCCGCCATGCCGAACAGCATATAGGCCAGCGTTTCCAGCCCCACCGACGTCAACGTGCCGAACACAAGCTGCGGTGCCTCGCCCAGCCGATAGGCCAGCAGTCCCGAATACGGCCCGCGATGCAGCGCCAGCGCCTCCGCGATGGAGGCTGGCGAGGGCACGCCGAACTGGTCGCGCCAGCCGGGCAGGTCCTGCACCGCGACCGCATTGGGGTGACCCGCCGCGACGGAGGCGACCGCGTCCGACAGGGCGATCGGCACGGGCAACACGACCACGATCTGCGCCGCGATCAGCAGCACCGCCGCGGTGACCAGCGCGTGCGGCGGCCGGTCCCGGAACAGGAACGCGAGCGACCCGACGAGCGCGTAGTGGAGCAAGATGTCGCCGTCCCAGACGATCAGGAGGTGCGCGAGGCCGAACAGCGCCAGCCACGCCATGCGCCGGTAATGGACTCGGAGCCCGCTCTCCCCCGCCGCTTGCGCGCGCATCGCGACGAGCAGCGCGGACGCGCCGAACAGCCAGGAGAACAGCCCGCGCATCTTGCCGTCGACCAGCACCGCCTCAACCCACCAAGCCGCGAGGTCCGCGCCGTGCCAGCCGCCATAGGCGCGCGGGTTGCTGTACGCCGCCTCGGGCAAGGCGAAGGACTGGATATTCATCAGCAGGATGCCCATCACCGCGACCCCGCGCACGAAGTCGAGCGTGGGGAGGCGGTTCGGATCAGACGTGGGCGAGGCCAAGCCGCTCGGCCTGTGCGTGCAGCTTCCGGTCGCGGGTCAGCAGGCGACCGCCGTGAATTAAGTTCGCGGTTACCAGCAGGTGCGTGTCGACATAACCGATGCCGGTTCCGGTCAGTCCATACCCGGCGGCGACTTCGGCGGTGGAGGCGGGAGCAACTTTCGGAAGGTCGCTCAAATCGCGCACCGCCTCTCGCGACAGGCCGCCGAGCAGGAGTTCTCCGAACGCGAAAAGGTGCAGCACCGCCTCTTCGTGCTCCAGCAGGCGGTCGAGTGGCGTGCCCTTACCCAGATATTGGTCGACCCAGACCGACGTGTCGACAATCGTCACTCGGGCGGAAATCTACGGCGAGGCACCTCCTGGAGGTCGGGAAACGCGCCTTTCATACGCGTGATACGTCGCCCCGCCTCGCGCGCGACCAAGCTCTCCAGCCCCACGGGGATCAGAGTCGCACGTTCGGAAATGCCGGTCAGCTCGCGCGCGCGCTCCATCAGCTCATCATCGATCGTTATCGTGGTTCGCATAAGCGCCGAGTAGCATCAGTTGGTGGCGTCAACAACGCCAACGCTCCCCATCAGCTTGGGGAAGAACCCCTCATGCGCCGTCCGCAGCGCATCCAGCGTGACCGCATGATCGCCACCCGCCAGCTCGAAAATCAACCGCCGCCCGATCGTGCGCCCGATCCGCTCGACCGGCACATCGGCGGCGCTCGCGGCTTGGAGGAACGCGAGCAGCGCCTGGTCGTCGACCGTGGCGAGGTACAGCCCCTGGTCCTCCGCGAACCAGTGCGCGGTCGGCATGTCGCGGTTCGGCTGGATCAGCGCGCCGACGCCGCCCGCCAGCGCCATCTCGGCGAGCGCGACCGCGATGCCGCCGTCCGATACGTCGTGCACCGCCGTCAGGGCGCCGCGCGCGATCTCCGCCCGGACGAACTCGCCCGCGCGGCGTTCGGCGGCGAGGTCGATCGGCGGCGGGGGGCCGTCTTCGCGTCCGTGGCACTCGCGCAGCCACAGCGACTGGCCGACGTGCCCGCGCCGCGCGCCGATCAGCATCAGCACGTCGCCGGCTTGCTTGAACCCGATCGTCGCCGCCTTTGCCCCGTCGGCGAGCAGCCCGACGCCGCCGATCGCGGGGGTGGGGAGGATCGACGATCCGCCGCCCGTCGCCTTGGACTCATTGTAGAGCGACACGTTGCCGCTCACGATCGGGAAGTCGAGCGCGCGGCACGCCTCCGCCATGCCCTCGATACAGCCGACGAATTTCCCCATGATCTCGGGCCGTTGCGGATTGCCGAAGTTGAGGCAGTCGGTCGCCGCCAGCGGCGTCGCGCCAACCGCGTTGAGGTTGCGCCACGCTTCGGCGATCGCCTGCTTGCCGCCCTCGACCGGGTCGGCGAAGCAATAGCGCGGCGTGCAGTCGGTGGTGATCGCCAGCGCCTTGCCCGTCCCATGCACCCGCACCACCGCCGCGTCGCCGCCCGGGCGCTGGAGCGTGTCCGCGCCAACCATGTGGTCGTATTGTTCCCAGATCCAGCGCCGCGAGGCGAGGTCGGGCGAGGCCATCAGCCGAATCAGATCGGCGGCGAGGTCGACGCACTCGGGCTCATCCGCCAGCGGGGCGGGGGCGGGCGTCGGCGTCCAGGGCCGGTCGTACATCGGTGCCTCGTCCGCGAGCGGCCCGAGCGGCAGGTCACACACCGTCTCGCCCTGCCACTTGAGTACCATCCGCCCGGTATCGGTCACGCGCCCGATCACCGCGAAGTCGAGCTCCCACTTACGGAAGATCGCCTCCGCCTCGGCCTCGCGCCCGGGCTTCAGCACCATCAGCATCCGCTCCTGCGACTCCGACAGCATCATCTCGTACGGCGTCATCCCCGCCTCGCGCTGCGGCACGTCGTCCATCACCAGCTCGATGCCGACGCCGCCCTTGGACGCCATCTCGACCGAGGAGGAGGTGAGCCCCGCCGCGCCCATGTCCTGGATCGCGACGATCGCGTCGGACGCCATCAGCTCGAGGCATGCCTCGATCAGCAGC
>CALMGC010000214.1:4260-4748 GCA_937863505.1 uncultured Sphingomonadales bacterium
GACCTGCACCGTCGGGCGCTTCTCCTCCGTTTCGTCGGAGAAGTCGGCGGAGGCCATCGTCGCGCCGTGGATGCCGTCGCGCCCGGTCTTGGATCCGACATAGACGATCGGGTTGCCCACCCCGGATGCGGCGGAGAGGAAAACCTTGTCCTGTTGCGCGATGCCCACCGTCATCGCGTTGACGAGAATGTTGCCGTCATAGGCGCGGTGGAAGTTCACCTCGCCCCCGACCGTGGGCACGCCGACGCAGTTCCCGTAGCCGCCGATGCCGTGGACCACGCCCGCGACAAGGTGGCGCGTCTTGGGATGATCGGGCCGCCCGAAGCGAAGCGCGTTCATGTTGGCGACCGGTCGCGCGCCCATGGTGAACACGTCGCGCAGGATGCCGCCGACCCCGGTCGCCGCACCCTGATAGGGCTCGATGTAGCTCGGGTGGTTGTGCGACTCCATCTTGAACACCGCGCACTGCCCGTCGCCGATGTCGACCA
>CALMGC010000215.1 GCA_937863505.1 uncultured Sphingomonadales bacterium
CCGACAGCGTGTCGAGCACCTCGGGCGGGACCGTCCGCTCTTCCAGGTTGAGCCGCGGCATGATCCGCCGCACCGCCTCGATCGCCGCCTCGCGCGTCAACGCCGCGAGGTCTGCGCCGACAAAGCCATAAGTGGTGCGCGACAGCTCCTCCAGGTCCACATCCTCCGTCAGCGGCATGCCGCGGGTATGGATGCCGCGGATCTCGCGCCGCCCGCGCTCGTCGGGGACGCCGACGACGATCTCGCGGTCGAACCGACCGGGACGCCGCAGTGCCTCATCGATTGCTTCCGGCCGGTTGGTGGCGGCGATGACGACGAGGTTGGCGCGCGCCTCCAGCCCGTCCATAAGTGTGAGCAGCTGCGCGACGAGGCGTTTTTCCGCCTCGCCCGATACCTGCCCGCGCTTGGGCGCGATCGAGTCGATCTCATCGATGAACACGATGGAGGGTGCGTTCTTGGTCGCCTCCTCGAACACGTCGCGCAGCCGCTTCTCCGATTCGCCATAAGCCGAGCCCATGATCTCGGGGCCGTTGATCAGGAAGAACTGCGCGTCGCTCTCGTTGGCGACCGCGCGCGCGAGCCGGGTCTTGCCGGTGCCGGGCGGGCCGTAGAGGAGCAGTCCCTTGGGCGGCTCGACCCCCAATCGCTGGAACAGCTCGGGATAGCGGAGCGGCAGCTCCACCATTTCGCGCAGCTGGTCGATGGTCGCGCCCATGCCGCCGATATCGTCATAGGTGACGTCCGCGCGCCGCGCCTGTTGCGGCTCCTCGTACTCGGGGCGCAGCTCGATCTCGGTGTTCTCGTCGATATGCACGACGCCCTTGGGCGTGGTGGAGACGACCAGCAGCCGGACCTCCTGCAACGCATAGGCGGGCGCGTTGAGCATCTGGCGGACGTTGGGCGGCAAGCCCTGCGGCCCGACGCGCTGTTGCCCGGCGGTGGCGATGATGTCGCCCTGCGTCAGCGGGCGACCGAAGAACGTGCGTTGCAGCGCGGCGGTGGAGCCTTGCAGCCGCAGATTCTGCTGCGCGGGCGCGAACACCACGCGCGTCGCCGCCTTCGACTCGGCGCGGCGCACCTCGACGAAATCGCCCGAGCCGACCCCCGCATTGGCGCGCTGGAGCCCGTCGAGCCGGATAATCTCCAGCCCCTCGTCCTCGCGATAGGGCAGCACCGCGCGCGCGGGCGTGGTCTGCTTGCCGACGATCTCGATCACATCGCCCTCGGTCAGCCCCAGCGCCTGCATCAGCGTGCGCGGCACATGCGCCAACCCTTGCCCGGAATCCTCGGGTCGGGCGTTCGCCACCTGGATCTTGCGGGTGGGCGCGTCGACGTCTGCCATGTAAACTATCCCTGCGACCGAACCGCCGCCAAGCGGTCGACATAGGTCGCCGGTTCCCCGGATGCGACATCGTGGGTCAGCAGGCGACGGTATAGGGCACTCCCCGAAGAAGCGGGCGCAGAAAAAAGGGCCACCCTTTGCAGGGCGGCCCATGAAGTTTTTAGGAGAGGATGCCTGAAAGGCCTGCTCTATGTGCAGTGCAGCATGACATTCCGCAAGTGCGAAATGCATTGCCGCGATTGCGTTTCGTGCAATCTTCGTTCGCTAACGCGGCATTGGCGGTTGAAGCGGGCCCGCAAGCGCGGCAACCTTGTTTCATTTCTCGATTGAGACGCCAGGACCGATGCGCCGCCTACCCCCGCTCACCGCGATCGAAGCATTCGTCCAGGTCGCCCGGCTCGGCTCGATCAAGGCCGCCGCGCAGGAACTCAGCCTGTCCGCGCCCGCGCTCAGCCGCCGGGTGCAGGCGCTCGAACGCTTCATCGGCAAGTCGCTGTTCGAGCGGCGGCATCAGGCGCTGGCGCTCAACGCGGATGGCGAGCGGCTGCTGGCGGGGCTGTCGCCCGCGCTCGACAGCATGTCGGACGCGGTGGAGGGGATGACGAGCGGCACCGAAGTGCTCCGCCTCCGGCTCGGTGTGCTGCCCTTGTTCGCGTCGCAGCGGCTGTTCCCCCGGCTGGCGGAGTTGCGCGCGGCGCATCCCGAACTTCACCTCGACATCGACACGGGCACGCACGCGCTGTCCCGGCTCGGCGACGGGCTCGACGCCGCGATCGTGCTCGCGCGCGAGATCGACCCAGCGCTGGAAGCGACGCGGCTCGACCGCAATTCGGTTTACGTGATCGGCGCGAAGTCGCTGCTCACCGGCCCCGACCCGGTCACCCGCCCCGAGCAACTGGCGACGCTGACCGCGCTGCTCCACCGCGAGATGCCCGACACTTTCACCAGCTGGAAGGTCGCGGCGGGGGTGCCCGACATCGAGCCGCTGGCGATCGACTATCTCGATTCGGGCGCGCTGATGCTGGAAGCGGCGGCGCAAGGGCTGGGCGTCGCGTTCATGCACGAAGCGCATTTCGAGGACGCGCATGACGAACGGCTCGCGCGGCTGTTCGGGATCGCGGTGGAAAGCCCGTACAGCTATTGGTTCGCCTGCCGCCCGCGCGCGATGCAGCAGCGCCCGGTGAAGCTGTTCCACGACTGGCTGATTGGCGCGCTCGGCAAGCAGGCTTGACTAATGCGGGAATCGGGTGTGGTATGTGATCAATACACCCTGAAGGGAGAACGCCCATGCGCCGCCTGTTGCTCGCCGCCGCCCTGCCGCTCGCCGCCTGCGGGCACAGCTCGGCGGATACGCCGGGGGTGCCGGGCACCGGATCGGGCCCGGCAAGGAGCTTCGCGGTCGCGGACTTCACCGGGGTCGAATCGACCGGATCGGAGGATGTGGAGATATCGACCGGCACCGGCTTTTCCGTGCGCGCGGAAGGCGACCCGGGCGAGCTCGACCACCTGCGCATCACCCGCAACGGCGCGATGCTGGAGGTCGGGCGGTCGCCGGGGTTCAGCTTCGGCGTCGGGCACAGGATCAAAGTGTTCGTGACGATGCCGCGGATCAGCGACGCGCGCGCGACCGGGTCGGGTGACCTCGCGATCGACCATGTCGACGGCGACCGGTTCAGCGGCGCGACGAGCGGGTCGGGCGACCTGTCGGTAGGAGCGCTCCGCGTAGGCGCGCTCGACCTGTCGATCTCGGGCTCGGGCGACATGGCGATGGCGGGCACCGCGCGCGCGCTCAAGGCGTCGGTCTCCGGCTCGGGCGACATCGACGCGCGTCACCTCAAGGTCGCCGACGCCAATGTCGAGGTCGCGGGCTCGGGTGACGTCAGCGCGGAGGTGACAGGCTCGGCGAGGGTCAGCCTGGTCGGATCGGGCGATATCGACCTCGGCGACGCGGCGCGGTGTCAGATCAGCAAGGTGGGCTCGGGCGAGGTCCGGTGCGGGCGCTGACAGTCGCGCTGCTCGCGCTCCTGCTTCCGGGCGCGGCGGCGGCGGCGTCGCGCAGCTATTCGGTGGGCAGCTTCGAGCGGGTGCGCGTAGACGGGCCGTTCCGGGTCGAGATCCGCACCGGTGTCTCACCCGGCGCGACGGTGGAGGCGGACCAGGCGCTGATCGACCGCATCGAGCTGTCGGTGGAGGGCGGCACGCTGGCGGTGCGCTATGGCGTCGGGCGGTGGAGCGAGCGCCCTGCCTCCCACCCGGAGGCACCGCCGCTGGTGACGCTGTCGACCGGCGCGGTCCGCACGCTGCTGGTCGGCCCGGGCGCGGAAGTGACGCTCGACCGCGCGCGCGGGCAGCGGGTCGACCTGTCGGTCAGCGGCGCAGGCGTGCTGACCGTCGCGGCGGCGGACGCGGACCAGTTGGGGGCGACCGTGGTCGGCGCGGGCACGATGACGCTGGCAGGCCGCGCGCGGCGCGCGCGCCTGCTCACGAGCGGCCCCGGCACCATCGACGCGGGCGCGCTGGTCGCGAACGACCTCATCGTGCGGCTCGACGGCACGGGCGAGACGCGGGCGGCGGCGCGCTACACCGCTGAGGTGACCGACACCGGGTTGGGGCGCGTGACGGTGACCGGCCCTGCCAAATGCACCGTCACTGCGCCCGCAGGCGGGCAGGTGGCGTGCGGGGCGGCTCCCTAGATCAGCGCCAGCTCCGCCAGCCTGCCCACCAGTTCGGGCGGCATCGCCTCCACCCCGCTCGCGTCGCCGCCCAGATCCGCGGGAGCGTCCGCCGCTTCGAGATAGCGCCAGCCCTGATGCGCGCGTTTGGGCCGCGCCTCCACCAGCACCAGCCCGGGCGCGAGGTGGATCGCGACGCGCCCGCCCTCCGCCTCGCCGAACGACATGATCGCCGAGCGTGCCACCAGCCGGTGCTTGACGATCCAGTAGAGCGAGCCCAGCCCCGCCACCTCCGCGTGACGCTTGGGCAGGTAGCGCGTGGTCAGGAACAGCGCGCCCGCCGCCGCCCGCTCCTGCAACCGCTCGTCCAGCTGCTCCAGCGACGTGGCCCCGAACGCGACCTTGGTGAGGTGTAGCACGAGAGGGATGTGGGCGCGGTGTGCGCAAACCTCAATGGAGGTGGAACAGCGTCGCCAGCCCCAGGAACACGAAGAATCCCACCACATCGGTCATGGTCGTCACGAACACCGTCGAGGTCACCGCCGGGTCGATGCGGAACCGGTCCAGCGTGATCGGGATCAGCACCCCCGACAGCCCCGCGTTGAGGCTGTTGAGCACCATCGCCAGGAACAGCACCACGCTCAGCCAGAAGTCGTGATAGACGAGCTGGCACCCGATCGCCATCAGCACGCCCAGCCCGAGCCCGTTGGCGCTCGCGATCCACCATTCGCGCCCGATCATCCGCCAGGTGTTCGACGACGTCAGCTGGTTGGTCGCCAGCGCGCGTACGGTCACCGCCATGGTCTGCGTCGCCGCGTTGCCGCCCATGCCGTTGACGATGCCCATCAGCACCGCCAGCGTCACCAGCCGCTCGATCGTTCCCTGGAACAGCGCCACCACCGCCGCCGCGAGGATCGCGGTCCAAAGATTGATGAACAGCCACCACATCCGGCTGCGGATGGTCGACATCAGCGGCTCGTTGATGTCGCCGTCGCCGACGCCCGACAGCTTGAGCGCGTCCTCGCCCGCTTCCTGCTGGATGATGTGGACGACGTCGTCGACCGTGATCATGCCGACCAGCCGCCCCGCCCCGTCGACCACCGCCGCGGAGATCAGCGCGTATTTCTGGAAGCGGAGCGCGACCTCCTCCTGGTCCATGTCGACCGGGATCAGCGTCTGCTCGCGCTTCATCACCTCCGCGACCGGCACCTGGCGCGAGGTGCGCAGAATCCACGACAG
This sequence comes from uncultured Sphingomonadales bacterium, assembly GCA_937863505.1. Classification (GTDB taxonomy): domain Bacteria; phylum Pseudomonadota; class Alphaproteobacteria; order Sphingomonadales; family Sphingomonadaceae; genus Sphingomonas. The sequence goes on from CALMGC010000215.1 coordinate 5,254, forward strand.
CGCGCAGGTGCCGACCGGGTGGTGCGCGGCGTCGACGACGTAGACCTCCCAAAAGTCGGTGGTGAGCTCCTCTGCGCGGCGGAGATAGTCGATCGTGTCGCCCACCGTCCAATGCTCCGGCACGGCGGCGAGCTCGCGCTGCATCAGCCGCCCGGCGGATTCCTCGGGGTAGGAGAGCGCTTCCTCGATCGCGGCGCGGTCGTCCGCGTCCATCGCGCGGAGCACCTCCCGCTGGTCCTCGGCGTCGAGATCCTCGATGATCGCGACCGCGTCGTCGGTGTCGAGTTCGCTGGCGATGTCCGCGACCTGGCGCGCGGACAGCGCGTCGATCAGGTCCTCGCGGACGTAATCGTTCATCTCCGCGAACACGTCGGCGTCGAGCCGGTCGGCGAGCGCGGCGGCGAGGTCGGCACGCTCGTCGCCGGGGGTCAGCTCGAACAGGTCGGCAAGGTCGGCGGGGTGGAGCGGGTCGACCAGCGCGTGCGCGGCGGCGACGTCGCCCGCCTCCACCGCGTCGAGAACCGCGCGCACGAACGCGGGCTTCAGCCGGTCGTCCTCGTCAAGCTGCGTGGCTTCGGCCTCGGGCGGGAGTTCGATGTCGCTCAAGGGAGGCCTCCTTTCGCCGCGGCGGCGCTGGTGCCCTACCCCGCCCCCCGACGCTTTGCCAGCACGAGGGACCCGCGCGCGCGCTCGGTCGTTCCGACGCACTCCCCCTTTCATCAGCACGCCCGTCCGGGCCGTTTTGCAGGAGTGTCCACCCATGACCGATTACCGCACGCTGACCTTGACGCTCGACGGCGGCGATGTCGCCATCCGCCTCCGCCCCGACCTCGCCCCCGGGCATGTCGAGCGGATCGCGACGCTGGCCAATGAGGGCTTCTACGACGGCGTGGTGTTCCACCGCGTGATCGCGGGCTTCATGGCGCAAGGTGGTGACCCGACCGGCACCGGGACGAGCGGGTCCAAGCTCCCCAACCTGAAGGCGGAGTTCTCCGCCGAGCCGCATGTGCGCGGGGTGTGCTCGATGGCGCGCACCAACCAGCCCGACACGGCGAACAGCCAGTTCTTCATTTGCCTCGACGACGCGCGTTTCCTCGACCGGCAGTATACGGTGTGGGGGCAGGTCGAGTCGGGCATGGAGCTGGTCGACGCGCTGCCGAAGGGCGAGCCGCCGCGGAACCCGGGGAAGATCGTAAAGGCGCGGGTGGCGTAAGGCGCGGGCGGCTTAGGCTTGCGAGAGCAAGCCTAAGACTCGCCACTTTCCTAGCTCGGCATCCTCCGCCGCCCGGAGAACCACGTCGCCGCCGCGAGCAGCCCGCCCGCGACCACCGCCCATACTAATCGATAACCCGCCACCCCCGCCGCCCCGCTCACCGCCGCCGGCCACGGATAGCCCGGATAGCGCCCGTACCGATATGCCGGGTTCGTGAACCCCATCCGGTCGAGCGCCAGCGTCGCGATCAGAAACAGCACGCTAAAGCCCCAGCCCGCCAGCTTGTTCGGCGCGACCGCCTGAAACATCATCGCCAGCGCCAAGAAGGTGAGTGCGTCGTAGCAGCCCGACGCGGCCCAGTCGGGTAACAGCGCCGCCGCGCCCGCGTGTCCCTGGACAATCAGCAGCGCGGCAGCCGCCCCCGCCGCGACCAGGTAACAGCCGACCAGCACCAGCGCGATCGCGACCACCTTGGGCAGGAGAAAGGCGGTCGGCGCGATCGGCGTCGCACCCAGCAGCGCGCCGAGCCCGCGCTCCTCCTCCATCCAGCGCAGCTCGCCCGAGAAGAACAGCGCCGCGGTCACGGGCGTCAGCTGAAACGCCGCGCCGAGCGCGCGCACGACCGCGTCCGCTCCCGCCGCGCGCATCGGCCACAGCGTCGCGATGGCGTTGCCGATGCCGAGCAGCAGCAGCGCCGCGAACACCGGCGTCTGCAGCGTTTGCCCCACCTCCAGCCGCGTGCGCGCGGCGAACTGGCGCGGCAAGGTCCAGCGGTTGAACACCGGCGTGCTGCGGACGGGCGCGCTGCGCGGCGGGCGCGCCGACGCGGTCGCCCGGCGCGGTCTCGCCCACTCGACCCGCATCGACGCAAGCGCGAGC
>CALMGC010000216.1 GCA_937863505.1 uncultured Sphingomonadales bacterium
CGGATAGCCCGCGATCGCGGGCAGCTCGGACGAACTCGGCCCGCCATATTGGTCGCCATAGACCGGGTCGGACAGCCAGGCCGGGCCATAGGTCGGCTCGACAAGCAGCATCGCATTCGCCTTGGCCAGCATCGCATCGATACCGTCGCGCCCCGCCTGCCGCAGCGACTTGGCGCGCGCGGCCTTGTACTCCGGGTCGTCCAGCCCCTTGGTCTTGGCCGCGTCGAGGAACAGCTCCTGGCCGAAGAACGGCATCTCCGTTGCCGCATTGGCATCGTCGAATGCGATCACCTGATCGAGCGTGCGCGTCGTTACCGTGGGCGGCGTGGTCGTTAGATAGGCGTCGAGATCGACCTTGAGTTCGGTCATCAGCACCGTGTTCTCGGCCTTGCCGGTGCCCTCGCTCCTGGGTGCCTCGACGTCGACCAGCACCGCGCCCGCCGCCCGCAGCATGCCAAGCGCGCGCTCGTACGTCGCCTTCACCTCGGGCGTCATGTCCGGGCGAAGCACCACGACCCGCACGCCCGACAGCGCGCTTGCCGACAGCCCCGCCGCATAGTCACGCCGGTGCGCGTATGCATTCGCCGTCGCCGCGTCTGCGGGGTCGCTCCCCATCATGGCCGTGAACATCTCCGCCACATCGCGGACCGATCGCGCCATCGGACCGGGGGTGTCCTGCGAACGGCTGATCGGCACGACGCGCGTTCGGCTGACCATACCGATGGTTGGCTTCAGTCCCACCAGCCCATTGATCGACGACGGGCAAACCACCGACCCGTCGGTCTCCGTCCCCACCGCCGCCGCCGCGAAGCTTGCCGCCGTCGCCGCGCCGGAACCGGAGGAGGAACCGCACGCGGTCCGGTCGAGCGCATAGGGGTTGCGGACCAGCCCGCCCACGGGCAAACATCCGCTCATCGCCCGCGAGGAGCGGATGTTTGCCCACTCCGAAAGGTTGGTCTTGCCGAGGATCACCGCCCCCGCCGCGCGCAGTCGCGCCACCACCGGCGCGTCGCGGCGGGTGACATTGTCCTTCAACGCAAGGCTGCCCGCCGTGGTCGCGACGGGATCGAGCGTCTCGATATTGTCCTTGATCAGCACCGGCACGCCGTGGAGCGGCCCGCGAATGTGCCCCGCCTTCCGCTCCGCATCGAGCGCCTTCGCCTCGGCGAGCGCGTCCGGGTTGACCGCGATCACCGCGCGCAACGTCGGTCCCTTGCGGTCCATTGCCGCGATGCGGGCTAGGTATGCGCGGGTGATGTCCACGCTTGATGCTTGCCCTCCCGCCATCATCGCCTGCAACTCGTCGATCGACCGCTCCTCTACCGCGACCGTCCGCGCGAGAACGGGCACCGGCAGCGCAGCGACGGCGAGCAGGCTGGCGGCGAGCAGATGGCGCATATGTGTCCCCTTCGGTGTCCGCCGATTCTAGAACGGGACCACGCGCGCGCAACCGGTTCGGCGGCGGCGTGAACCGTTACACGCTAACCTTCGTTACTCGGTTCATGGTGAAGCTGTTCGGTGTCGTCGCCACGATCCTGTTGTTCGTTGTGGTGGCGTTGGGGCTGGCGATCACGATCGTGCCGCAGTTCCTCGACCGCATCTATTATCGCGGGCCAAGGTCGGGGCATTTCGACGGGCAGCGCTTCTTCAACCCCGACGGCGATGCCGACACGACGACGCCCATCCCGCACGGCAGCCGCACGCGCTTTATCTGGAACCAGCTGACCGGACGCGACGGCCGCCCCGCCTGGCCAAAATCGGTCGCGGTCACCCCGTCCAAGCCGCCCGCGCGGGTCGACGGTGACCGGCTGCTCGTCACCTGGGTCGGCCACGCGACCGTGCTGATCCAGACGCAGGGACTCAACATCCTCACCGATCCCGTGTGGAGCGAGCGCACCGGCCCGTTCGGGCGCGGGCCGAGACGGGTCGCCGAGCCGGGCGTGCGGTTCGAGGACCTGCCGCCCATCGACGTCGTGCTGGTCAGCCATAATC
>CALMGC010000217.1 GCA_937863505.1 uncultured Sphingomonadales bacterium
GACGCCGGGCGCGGGGCTCGGCCTGTCGCTGATCGACGCGGTCGCGCGGCTGCACGGTGGCCGGTTCGAGCTGGCGGACAACGCGCCGGGGCTGGTGGCGCGGATCGTGCTGCCGGCGCGGTTGTTGTGAGGGGGCGGGGGAGGTGGTAGAAGACGGGGCATGGGCGCTGAAGCTGCAATCGCGGTCGGTCGGACCAAGCTCAGGCTGACGGTGGACGACTTCGATGTGCTCGACCGCGCCGGCGCGTTCGACGGGCTTGGCCGGGTGGAGCTGATCGAAGGGGAAATCTTCGTCGTGAGCCCCTTGTACACGCCACATGCGGCGGCGCATCTCGAGCTAGCCGCCGAGTTCCGCGACGCGGTACGAAGGTCGGGGCTACCCATCCAGGCATTCGCGCCGGTCTCCACCCGGCTTGATAGGTACAACGCGCCCGAGCCCGACGTCATCATCGCGGCAATTACCGCCGACCCGTATGTCTCGCGTGAGTCGGCGCTGCTGGCAGTGGAGATCTCGTCAACGTCGCTGTTGTTCGATTTGGGTAAGAAAGCCACGTTGTATGCGGAGGGCGGGGTGCCCGAGTATTGGATCGTCGATGTCGCAGGTGCGCGCGTGATCTGCCTGACGGAGCCGGTGGACGGCGCGTACCGCCAACGGCGCGAATACCTGTTCGGCGAACGGATCACGGCGAGCACGTTGCGCGACCTCTGGATCGACACGACAGGATTGCGGGGCGGGTAGTGTCCAGGGCTCGCCGGGAACCGATCGCTTGACACCGCGTTGCGCGGCGCTTAACTGACCCCAACCCCGATACTCCGCTTCCGGCAGCGCGCCAACGCGCCTGCCGCGTTTTGGCGTTCGGTGGCCAATGCGTCGAGATGAGGCTGCGGGTCCATGCCGCGCCTCGTGGAGCTGGAGGACCTGTATTCATGGCACGTATCGCGGGGGTTAACATCCCGACCAACAAGCGCGTGGTAATCGCGCTGACCTACATCCATGGCATCGGCCCCGCCAAGGCGGAGCAGATCACGCAAAAGCTGCACATCGCGCCCGAACGGCGGGTGCAGGACCTGACCGATCAGGAAGTGCTCCAGATCCGCGAGACGATCGACGCCGATCATACGGTGGAGGGCGACCTTCGCCGCGAAACCGCGATCAACATCAAGCGGCTGATGGACCTCGCCTGCTATCGCGGGCTGCGTCATCGCCGCGGCCTGCCTGTTCGCGGCCAGCGCACGCACACCAACGCGCGCACCCGCAAGGGCAAGGCGAAGCCGATCGCCGGCAAGAAGAAGTAAGCGGCGGGCGCGTCTCACGCACCCGTATCGTTACTTTCGTCACCTTCGGGCTCGGTCCCGTACGTATCAAGGTCAGGAAATCACATGGCCCAGGCACCGCAACGCGTCCGTCGGCGCGAGCGCAAGAACATCACCGCGGGCGTCGCGCACGTCAACGCCAGCTTCAACAACACCATGATCACCATCACCGACGCGCAGGGTAACGCGATCTCCTGGTCGTCCGCCGGCATGATGGGGTTCAAGGGCAGCCGCAAGTCGACTCCTTACGCGGCGCAGGTCGCGGCCGAGGACGCGGGCAAGAAGGCCGCAGAGCATGGCGTCCGCACGCTGGAAGTCGAGGTCAAGGGGCCTGGCTCAGGCCGCGAGTCGGCGCTGCGCGCGCTGCAAGCGGTGGGTTTCCAGATCACCTCGATCCGCGACGTGACCTCCATCCCGCATAACGGCGTCCGCCCCTCCAAGCGCCGCCGCGTTTAACACCATCGCGCGCGGGGACGCCCGCGCCACACGGTTCATGGCCGGTGTCCGCTCCACATCGGCCCCAAGATCAGGGGACAGCGCTTTGTCCGTCAACGCAAAGAACTGGCAAGAACTCAAGAAGCCCAACGGGCTCGAACGACGCCCCGGCGGCGGTGACCCGCGCCGCAAGGCGACGTTCGTCGCCGAGCCTCTCGAGCGCGGCTTCGGCCTGACGCTCGGCAACGCGCTGCGGCGCGTGCTGCTGTCTTCGCTACAGGGCGCGGCGGTGACGTCGATCAAGATCGAGAACGTGCTTCACGAGTTCTCGTCGCTCGCGGGTGTGCGTGAGGACGTGACCGACATCGTCCTCAACGTGAAGCAGCTTGCGATCCGGATGCAGGGCGAAGGTCCCAAGCGGCTTCAGCTCGCCGCGACCGGCCCGGGCGAGGTCAAGGCGGGCGACATCGCGGTGTCGGGCGACATCGAGATCATGAACCCGTCGCTGGTGCTCTGCCATCTCGACGAGGGCGCGACGCTCAACATGGAGCTGACCGCCGATATCGGGAAGGGCTATGTCGCCGCGACCGCGAACCGCCCGGCGGATGCGCCGATCGGGCTGATCCCGGTGGACGCGCTGTATTCGCCGGTGCGGCAGGTCAGCTACAAGGTGGAAAACACCCGGGTCGGGCAGGAGCTCGATTACGACAAGCTGACGTTGACGGTCGAGACTGACGGTACGGTCACGCCCGATGACGCGCTCGGCTATGCGGGTCGCATCCTCCAGGACCAGCTCGCGCTGTTCGTCCAGTTCGACGAGGGCCAGGTGATCCGTCAGGCCCCGGTCGGCCAGGTCGCACCCGTGCCCGTCGCGGAAATCACCGGCGACACGCAGCAGATCAACCGTTATCTGCTCAAGAAGGTGGACGAGCTCGAACTGTCGGTTCGCTCGGCGAACTGTCTCAAGAACGACAACATCATCTATATAGGCGACCTGGTCGGCAAGACCGAGGCCGAGATGCTGCGCACCCCGAACTTCGGACGCAAGTCGTTGAACGAGATCAAGGAAGTGCTGTCCTCGATGGGACTGCGGCTGGGGATGGAAATCCCGGGCTGGCCGCCGGAGAACATCGAGGAGATGGCGAAGCGGCTGGAGCAGGAGATTATGGGGTGATCGCAGCGGATTAGCACCAGCTAATCCGTGTCGCGGCGATCACCTCGGCCGACGGGCAGGCAAGCGGCTTGGCCGCTAGACTGACCCGGTCGACGTCAAGCCCCGCCTTTGCCGGGGCTCCCCTTCACCATTCGCCTATGGCGAACGGTTCCCCTCCCCAATAAGTTGGGGAGGATCATGGGCGAAGCGCCGCGGCCCTTAACGGCGGCGAGTTCCGGGGTACCTGATACGGCCCCCTAACGAACGGAGAATACCCATGCGTCATCGTGTCGGCGGCCGTAAGCTGCAACGTACCTCGGCCCATCGCGCCGCGCTGTTCCGCAACATGAGCGCCGCGCTCATCAAGCACGAGCAGATCACCACCACGCTCGCCAAGGCGAAGGAGCTTCGCCCGTACGTCGAGAAGCTGATCACCCTCGCCAAGAAGGGTGGGCTCTCCAACCGCCGCCTCGCGCACGCGCGCCTGCTCGACGACGCACAGCTTCAGAAGCTGTTCGATACGCTCGCCGCGCGCTACGCCTCGCGCAACGGCGGCTACACCCGCGTCATCAAGGCGGGCATCCGCGCGTCGGACGCCTCGCCGATGGCGGTGATCGAGTTCGTCGACCGCGACGTCGACGCCAAGGGGCAGGACAGCGGCCCGGTCGCGACGGACGAGGATTACGACCTCGCCGCCTGAGGACGACGTCGTCTTGCTTATCAGGGCGGAGCAAGCAGCCGACGCACCGGCAATTGCGCAGGTGGTGACCGCCGCCTTTGCGTCCGCTCCCCATAGCAGCGGAAGCGAGGCGGCGATCATCGCCGGGCTTCGAGCGGCGGAGGCCGTCACGCTGTCGCTAGTGGCGGAGGACGAAGCACTGATCGGTTATGTGGCGTTCTCACCTGTGACGATCGGCGGGCGTGAGCGGGGTTGGTTTGGTCTCGGGCCGCTGGCGGTCACGCCGTCGCGGCAAGGCGAAGGCGTCGGCGGTCGTTTGGTCCGTTCGGGCCTGACGAAGCTCGCGGCGGGAGGAGCGGCGGGCTGCGTCGTACTGGGCGACCCGGCATATCGTCGTTTCGGTTTCGTCCCCGATCCGGCGCTGAGGTATTCGCCCGCGTCGGCTAACGACTTCATGCGCCTAGTGTTCGCCGAGGCCGTGCCGACCGGTGTGGAGAGGTACCACAAAGCTTTCGACGACTAGCGGACAGACCGTCGCCTGTTTAGGGCCGCGCCATGGAACAGCCCGACTCTATCCTCATCGTCGACTTCGGCAGCCAGGTGACCCAGCTCATCGCGCGGCGGGTGCGCGAGGCGGGGGTGTATAGCGAGGTCGCGCCGTTCCAGTCCGCCGAGGCCGCGTTCGAGCGGCTCGCCCCCAAGGGCATCATCCTTTCCGGCGGCCCCGCCTCCGTCACCGTCGAGACATCCCCGCGCGCGCCGCAGGCGCTGTTCGATGCGAGGGTGCCCGTGCTCGGCATCTGCTACGGGCAACAGCTCATGTCCGCGCAACTCGGCGGCAACGTGGTCGTGTCGGGCGATGGCGGCGAGTTCGGGCAGGCGTTCATCGACGTCCGCGAGCCCTGCGCGCTGTTCGACGGGCTGTGGTCGCCCGGCGAGCGGCATCAGGTGTGGATGAGCCACGGCGACAAGGTCGACGCGCTCCCGCCCGGTTTCACCCCCGTCGCGACCAGCGAGGGCGCGCCCTATGCGATCGTCGCCGACGAGGCGCGACGCTTCTACGGGGTGCAGTTTCACCCGGAGGTGGTTCACACGCCCGATGGCGGCAAGCTGATCGCCAACTTCGCGCGCCATGTCTGCGGGTGCGCGGGCGACTGGACGATGGCGGAGTTCCGCGCCGCCAAGCTCGCGGAGATCAGGGCGCAGGTCGGTGGCGGGCGGGTGATCTGCGGCCTGTCGGGCGGGGTCGATTCGGCGGTCGCGGCGGTGCTGATCCACGAGGCGATCGGCGAACAGCTCACCTGCGTGTTCGTCGACCACGGCCTGCTGCGCAGCGGTGAGGCGGAGCAGGTGGTCGCCCTGTTCCGGGGCAGCTACAACATCCCGCTCGTCCATGTCGACGCCGCCGACGAGTTCCTCGGCGCGCTCGCGGGCGTCACCGACCCGGAGGCGAAGCGCAAGATCATCGGCGGCAAGTTCATCGACGTTTTCGAGCGCGAGGCGCGCGCGATCGGCGGCGCGGCGTTCCTGGCGCAGGGGACGCTCTACCCCGACGTGATCGAGAGCGTGTCGTTCACCGGCGGCCCGTCGGTGACGATCAAGAGCCACCACAATGTCGGCGGCCTTCCCGAGCGGATGAACATGGCGCTGGTCGAGCCCTTGCGCGAGCTGTTCAAGGACGAGGTGCGCGAGCTGGGGCGCGAGCTGGGCCTGCCGCCCGCGTTCGTCGGTCGCCACCCGTTTCCCGGCCCCGGCCTCGCGATCCGCATCCCGGGCGAGGTGACGCGCGAGTCGTGCGACACGCTGCGGCGCGCGGACGCGATCTGGCTGGAGGAGATCCGCACCGCCGGGCTGTACGACGCGATCTGGCAGGCCTTCGCGGTGCTGCTGCCGGTCAGGAGCGTCGGCGTGATGGGCGACGGACGGACGTACGACCGCGTGCTGGCGCTGAGGGCCGTCACCTCGGTCGACGGCATGACCGCGCAGGCGTTCGAGTTCCCGGCGGGCTTCCTCCCGCGCGTCGCGACCCGCATCGTCAACGAGGTGCGCGGCGTCAACCGGGTGACGTACGATTATACGAGCAAGCCGCCCGGGACGATCGAGTGGGAGTGAGCAGGCCGCGACCATGCGGGGCATGGTCGCGGCCTGCTCACTCACGCGCGCAAGCGGGTGGGGACGAAGACTCGCGAACGCGCGGGGTGCGTTCGCGGCTTCGTCGCTCGGCGGTGCAAGCCGCCGCCGGGCTGGATGGGATCGTTCCATCGATCAGAACTAACGACCTTGTCTTGACAGAACCTAAAGTCCGCGAAAACTTCAGCAGCGAGGTTCGGGGTCTGTCCGACCATGTTCTTGACCGGGAGGCGGCGTCTGCGGGCGGGCGGCCATGGTGGGGCGAGTTGAGGCAGCTGCTGCGCCAAGCGGCTGCACGGCTTGGCGCTGCGCTCGGGAGTGGACCGCCGACGCGCTGGTCGGCGGAGGACTATCTCGCACCCGACCCGTCGCTCGGAGCGGTCGAGGATCATTGGGCGGCCGAGCCGGTTGACCGGGCCGGTTCGTGCAGCCCCGGCGGTGACCATGTTTCGGACACGCCGCTGTCCGACCGCCGATCGAGACGATAGCTGCCGATCCATCGTGGCCGGTGGTTTCCGGAACGCGTCCACCTGTTCAGCTCGCCTTCGGGCTGGCCGGCTTCGGTGATCCACAGCATCTTCCGTTCGGACCCGCTCCCGCCGACGCGCCGACTGGGTTTGACTGGTTTGCCGACGATGGAGGCATGCCGGTCGAGGCCGCGCCGGATCACCCCACTGACGTGGACTTGCCCGGGTTCGATCCGTTGGCGACGATGGCCCGTTCGGTCTCGGATGTGTTCGACCGGCCGCATGCGTTCCGATCGGACACGCGGGCGGGGCCGCTTGCGTGCGAGACCGCGATCGCTTCGCCGGAGGGACGCGCTCGAGCCGCGCGCGTGTTCGGGGACGCGTTGGGTGAGGAGCGATGGCCCAGACTCTTCGAGAGCTTGATGCGGCTCGCGCCGGAGGTGGACTGTCCGCGCGTATTGGCGCTGGCGTTCGACCTTCGGGAGCATCGGGAGGACAGCCCGCATCTGTGGCTGCACCGCTCGGCGCCTAACCGGCCGGGAACGTACAGCGAAGGCGCGCGGACTCAGTTCAGCTGGCGGCGCGCGCTGGCGATGGCTGAGGCCGCGCCGCATCAGAGCGCCGCCATGCTGCTCGACGACGATCTCGTCGAGAGTGGAACGAACTCGCGGCACCGTGTCCGGGCTTCTGGAGCTTCGCCGACTATGCCGAGCTGTGCGCGACCGGCGATGAGGCGGAGGCCGCGGTGCTGACCGTCCTCGCGCTCTTCGGCCGGGAGCGGCGAGGGCTGCGCCATCAGGACGGGTGCGCGCATCTGGACTTCACGCGGTCGGGCTGGACGCAGGGCATTCAGGGCTGCGTCGAAACCGGTTCGCGAATGCAGCACCGGCCGCCCGCGTTCGATTAATCACCTAGTGCAGGACGTGCCGCGCACGATCGGCCGGCGTACCTTAGGGGTGGGGCGGGTGCGCGCCGTCCGCCGTCTGGCGGGGCTGGACCAGGCACTGGTGCAGCTGGAGGCGGACGGGCGTTTGTTGTGGCTGCCGAGCTTCGGTCTTCGCCGGATCATGGGTCCGGACCTCGCTTTCCTGCGCGCGCAAACCGCGCACACCGATGCGGGTGAGCGCTTCGCGATGTGCCTCGCGGGCCACGCGCCGCGGTCTTGGAACGAGGCGACCGGCGCGCTCGACCGGCTCGACATCGATCCGTCGCCCGCACAAATCCAGCTCGTCCACCGGATCGTCGCGTCGGGCGGCACGAACTGGATCATCGCGGACGATGTCGGGTTGGGCAAGACGATCGAGGTCGGCCTGTTGCTCGCCGCGCTGGAACGCTCGCGCAATCTTCGGCGGGTGCTGGTCGTGTGTCCCGCGGGCCTGACCCGGCAGTGGCAGGACGACATGAAGGTCAAGTTCGACCGCCCGTTCAGCACCTACCGCGATGATTTCCAGGCGGACGAGGACTGGAAATGGGCGCGGGACGATCAGGTGATCGCCTCGCTCGACCTTGTGAAGCCGCGCGGCCGCGACGACGACGGGGCCGACCCGGCGACGCATTTCGGGCGGTTGCTGAAGGCGGCGCGCTGGGATCTGGTGATTTCGACGAAGCGCATCGCCTCAGCCGCGGCGATCGCGGCGATCAGACGCTGCGGTTCATGCTGGGCGCGCCTTGCGCGAGCGGACGGCGGGCATGATCCTGCTGACCGGCACGCCGCATCAGGGCGATACGGGCAAGTTCCGCTCCTTGTTGAAGCTGATGCGCGACGATCTGTCCGAAGCGATCGACCAGCTCGAGTTTCAGCCTGCGGTGGTGGGCCGGATCGTGCTCCGCAACCGCAAGATCGATGTCACGGACGCGCAGGGCGCGTTCATCTTCAAGGGTCACACGGTCACGCAGGTGCCCGTCGCGTCCAGTCCCAAGATGCGCGCGCTCGACCGGCGATTTGCGGAAATATCTGCGGCGCGGATATCGCGCGGGTGAGCGGCGCGGCGGTGTCGGCGGGCGTGACGAGGCGGCGATGCTGCGTGGTGTGCTGGAGCAATGCACGGCCGCGCACCGCGCCGACAGCAAGATCGCCGAGTTCCGCCGCATCTACGAAGAGGTCGTCGTGCGCGGCGAGAGCAAGCTGCTGGTCTTTTCCGAATATCGCGCCACGCAGGACCGGCTGCTGGACGAGGTGCGGCGGCTGTCCGGATGCGACCCGCCGCGGATCAACGGCGGGCAGAAGCTCGCGGACAAGCTGGCCGCGATCGCCGCATTCGACGCTGACGCGGCCGTGCTGGTGTCCACGGAGGCGGGTGGCGAGGGGCTGAACCTGCAGCGCGACTGCCATGTGCCGCTCAACTGTGATCTGCCCTCGAACCCGGCGAGGATCGTGCAGCGGATCGGCCGGGTCTACCGTTACGGGCAGACCGAGCATGTGGTGGTGCTCAACCTACTCAGCCGGGACACGATCGACGCGGAGATCGTCAGCACCGCGCTGACGCGGGTGAACGACCTGTCGCGTGAGATGGCGAGTGTGAGCGCGGAATATGACGGACGCTATGCGTCGGAGGTGTTGGGCGAGCTGCTGGACCAGCTCGACTTGTCCGAGCTGTTCGGCGAGGCGGCGGCGGGACGGGTGCTGCGCACCGACCAGCGGGTCGCGGACGCGGTGGACCGCCCCCGCCATGCGCGCGAACTCCAGGACGAGATGCTGAGCGGCGCGGGCGGGTTCGACTTGGCGGCGCTGACGCGGCTGGGCCGGTTCTCCACCGCCGACGTGCTGCGCTATCTGCTGCGGATGGCGGTTTATGCGGGCTATACGGTGGCGGTGGGCGACCTGCGTCGCGAGCGGTTCACCTTGCGGTTATCCGAAGCGCTGCGGGGTCGCTTCGCCGAGTTCGGCGGGCGCACGGTGATCGAGGCGACGACCAGCCGCCAGGCCGCCGCCGCCGCGCCCGGCCTCACGCTGATCGACTTTCGGGCGGCGTTTCTCCGCCATCTCATCGCCGTGTCGAGTTCGCCGGAGTTCGGCGGCGGCTTCGCCCGGCTGACGCTGCCGGGGCGGGGAGGGCGGATCGCCGCCTTTCTCGCGCGCCGGCAGACCGACCAGGGCGAACCGCTCGGCGAGGAGCTGCACGTGGTCCGCCGCGCGCCGGGCGGCGGTGCCGCGGCGGACGAAGGCGTCGTGGCCCAGCTTTTGCGGGCACCGGTCGCCACCGCGGTGCCGACGCTGCATGACGCGCCGACCGAGCGTCACGCGGCGCTCGCCAAACTAATCGCCGCGGTGGAGGCCGATGCGGCCGCGGGGGTGACGCATCAGCGCATGCTCAACGACCTGGTCCTGCTCGCCGTCGCCGATCCCGCATAGGCGACCCCGCATAGTGCGCTGGAATGCGGTGTCGCCAGCGCCTACACCTGCGCCCATGTCCACCACCTTCACCATCGACGCCGCGACCAGCCGCGCGACGCCCGTGTCCGCCCCCGCAAAGCGCATGACCGTGCCCGCGGTGCGCGCGCGCAAGGGGCAGATCGCGGCGGGCGCGGGGGAGCCGCTGGTGATGCTCACCGCCTATACCGTCCGCACCGCGCAGCTGCTCGACGCGCATTGCGACCTGTTGCTCGTCGGGGACAGTCTGGGGCAGGTGATCTATGGCCTGCCCTCGACCGTGCCGGTCACGCTGGAGATGATGGCGGCGCATGGGGCGGCGGTGGTGCGGGGGAGCCATCGCGCGCTGGTGGTGGTCGACATGCCGTTCGGCAGCTACGAGGCCTCGCCCGAACAGGCGTTCGCGAGCGCGGCGCGGCTGCTCAAGGAGACCGGCGCGGCGGCGGTCAAGCTGGAGGGCGGGGAGGCGATGGCCGCCACCGTCCGCTTCCTGTCGGCGCGCGGCGTGCCGGTGATGGGGCATGTCGGGCTGACCCCGCAGGCGGTGAACACGCTCGGCGGCTATGGCGCGCGCGGGCGGACCCAAGAAGAAGCCTCGCGCATCGTCGACGACGCGCAGGCGATCGCGCGCGCGGGCGCGTTCAGCATCGTGGTCGAGGGCGTGGTGGAGCCGATCGCGGCGGCGATCACCGCCACCATCGAGGTGCCCACGATCGGCATCGGCGCGTCGGCGGCGTGCGACGGGCAGGTGCTGGTCGCAGAGGACATGCTCGGCCTGTTCGAACGGGTGCCGCGCTTCGTGAAGCGCTATGGCGACATGGCGGGGTTGGTCGCCGAGGCGGCGGAGCGGTACGCGGCGGAGGTGCGCAGCCGCGCATTTCCCGCCGACGAGCAGCTCTACGCCCCCAAGCCGTGACGCTTTCGTTCCGCCGTCAAGCCCGCTAAGGTCTCGCTTTCCCCAACCCGGAGCCGCTCTTGGCCGTCACGCCGTCCGATACCAACAAGGCATTCCTGCGCGAGGTCGATGAGGAGCTGCGCCGCGAGCAGATCGCCACCGTCTGGTCGCGCTATGGCGCGTGGATCGTGCTCGGCGTCGTCGCGCTGCTCATCGCGGTTGCTGGCGCGCTGTGGTGGCGCGCGCATCGCGAGGCGACGCGCGGGGTCGAGGGCGAGCAGCTCCAGGCCGCCTTTGACACCGTCACGGCGGGCAACATCAAGGATGCGAGCGCGAAGCTCACCCCGCTCGCGAGCAGCGGCACGCCCGGCTATCGCGCGCTGGCGCGGATGACGCAGGCGGACATCCTGCTCCAGAAACAGGATCTGCGCGGCGCGGCGCGGTTGTTCGCTGCTGTAGTGGGGGACGACGGCGTTGGTCGCCCGCTGCGCGACCTGGCGCTGCTGCGCCAGACCTCGGCCGAGTTCGACACGCTCCAGCCCGCGGTCGTCGTCCAGCGGCTGAAGCCGCTCGCCGCCAAGGGCAACGCCTATTTCGGCGGTGCGGGCGAGCTGGTCGCGATCAGCTATATCCGCATGGGCAAGCGTGACCTCGCCGCCCAGCTCTACGGCCAGATCGGCGCGGACGACCTCACCCCCGCCACGCTCCGTCAACGCGCGGTTCAGATGGCGGGCCTACTGGGCACACCAGCCGCCCCGCAAGCCAAGGACCACCCCGCAACATGAAGATCACGTCCGCCGCGCCGCTCGCGCTGGCGATGGCGCTCGGCCTTGGCGGCTGCGGCGTGTTCAAGCACGGCGCGCACAAGACGCCGACCGTGGGCGAGCGCGTGCCGATCCTGGTCAGCGAGAGCGCGGCGGAGGTCGACCCCGCGCTCGCCAACGTGCCCGTTTCGCTCCCGCCCGCCGAGGTGAACACCGCCTGGGCGCAGTCGGGCGGCACCGCCGACAAGTCGATGGGTCATCTCGCGCTGGCCGCGACCCCTGCGCGGCTGTGGTCGGTGACGATCAACGGCGGCTCCAACCGCGCGCGGCTCGGCGCGGCTCCGGTGGTGGCGGACGGCAAGCTGTTCGTGGTCGACGTCGCGGCGGTGGTCCATGCCTTCGACGCGGGCACCGGCGCGCCGCTGTGGAAGGCGGAGCTCGCCAGCGGCAAGGAGAATCTGCCGTCGCGATTCGGCGGCGGCGTCAGCTATGACGAGGGCCGCGTGTTCGCGACCGATGGGGTCGGCGACGTCGTCGCATTGCAGGCGAACGACGGCAAGCAGCTGTGGCGCGCCAAGCCCGGCGGCCCGCTGCGCGGTTCCCCCACGGTCGCCAACGGCAATGTCTATGCCCTGACGCAGGACAATCAGCTGTTCGCGCTCGGCGAGGCGGACGGCAAGGTGGGGTGGACGCAGTCGGGCAGCCTCGAATCGCAGGGCGTGTTCGGCGTCGCCGCGCCCGCGTCGAGCCAGGGCACGGTGGTGGCGGGCTTCTCGAGCGGCGAGCTCAACGCCTATCGTTACGAGAATGGCCGGACCTTGTGGGGCGACGCGCTGTCGCGCAGTTCCGCCACGACCTCGGTGTCCAGCCTCGCCGATATCGACGCCGACCCGGTGATCGACGCGGGCCGGGTCTACGCGGTCGGGCAGGGCGGGCGGATGGTGTCGGTCGACATCGCCACCGGCCAGCGCGTGTGGGAGCAGAATTTCGCCGGCATCTCGACGCCGTGGGTCGCGGGCGAGTGGCTGTACGTCGTGACGGACGACGCGCGGCTCGTCTGCCTCGCGCGCGCGAGCGGCAAGGTGCGCTGGATCGCGCAGCTCCAGCATTACCGCAAGGAAAAGAAGAAAAAGGACGCGATCACCTGGTACGGTCCGGTGCTCGCGGGCGGCAAGCTGATCCTGACCAGCTCGCTGGGGCAGATCAGCTATCGCAACGCGACCGACGGCGCGGAGGCGAGCACGTCCAAGGGCAAGGACCCCTACGCGCTGCCGCCGATCGTGGCGAACCAGACGCTCTATACGATCGACCAGCGTGGACGGATCACAGCGTATCGGTGAGGGTGCGCCTCTCCCAGGGAGAGGTGAGAGAGCCTGTCGCTGGTGGCGCTTTCACCCTATCTAGGCCCAATGCCTCTTCCCCTCGTCGCTATTGTCGGTCGCCCCAATGTCGGCAAGTCGACGCTGTTCAACCGCCTTGTCGGTCAGCGGCTGGCGCTGGTCGATGACCGGCCCGGCGTGACGCGTGACCGGCGGGAGGGGGACGCGCATCTGATCGGGCTCGACTTCCGCGTCATCGACACCGCGGGCTTTGAAGATGAGGACCCGGACACGCTGCCGGGGCGGATGCGCCGCCAGACCGAGACCGCGGTTTCGCAGGCGGACGTGGCGCTGTTCCTGTTCGATTCGCGCGCCGGGATCGTGCCGCTCGACGAGGAGATCGCGCGCTGGCTGCGGGCGAGCGACACGCCGGTGATCCTCGTCGCGAACAAGGCGGAAGGGCGCGCCGGCGAGCAGGGCGTGCTGGAGTCGCTGTCGCTCGGCTTCGGCGACCCGGTGCAGATGTCCGCGGAACATGGCGAGGGCGTCGCCGACCTGTTCGAGGCGCTGCTCCCCCATATCGACCGTGAGGAGGCGGAGCCGGAGGAGGACGACAGCCCCGACGCGCCGCTCAAGCTCGCGATCGTCGGGCGCCCGAACGCGGGCAAATCGACGCTGGTCAACCGGATGCTGGGCGAGGATCGGCTGATCACCGGGCCCGAAGCCGGGATCACGCGCGACTCGATCGCGATCGACTGGGAGTGGCAGGCCCCTGATGGCCAACGACGCGCGGTTCGGCTGATCGACACCGCCGGCTTGCGCAAGAAGGCGAAGGTGCAGGATAAGCTGGAAAAGCTGTCGGTCGCCGACGCGCTCCACGCGGTCGATTTCGCCGAGGTCGTGGTGCTGCTGCTCGACGCGACGCTGGGGCTGGAGGCGCAGGACCTGCGCATCGCGGACCGGGTGCTGGAGGAAGGCCGCGCGCTGGTGATCGCGCTCAACAAATGGGACGTGGCGGAAAACGCGTCCTCCTTGTTCAACGGCGTCAAGAAGGCGCTGGACGAGGGGCTGGCACAGGTGAAGGGGGTGCCGCTGCTCACCGTCTCCGGCGCGACGGGCAAGGGGATCGACCAGCTGATCGGCGCGGCGTTCGAGGTGCGCGAGGCGTGGTCGAGGCGGGTGGGCACGGGCGAGCTCAACCGCTGGTTCGAGCGCGCGGTGGAGGCCAACCCGCCACCCGCGCCCGGCGGCAAGCGGATCAAGTTGCGTTACATGACCCAGGCGAAAACGCGGCCGCCCGGCTTCGTGCTGTTCGGCAATCGCGTCGACGAGCTGCCGACCAGCTACCAACGCTATCTGCTGAACGGCATCCGACGCGATCTGGGGTTCGGCGCGGTGCCCGTGCGCCTGACGCTGCGCGCGCCCAAGAACCCGTTCGACCGGGACCGCTGACCCGCCGATCCTGCCCGCCGTGCGCGCTTTCGCAACGTCCTGTTTACGAAC
>CALMGC010000218.1:0-21642 GCA_937863505.1 uncultured Sphingomonadales bacterium
TCGCGCGCTGGGCGACATCAGCGCGCGCTGCCTGCCCTTCGGGCTGCCGCAGATGGCTCAAGCCCGGGCAGGTGGTCGTGGCGGAGGTCAAGGGAGTCGGGCGGCTCGCGAACAAGGTTGAGGATGAGTCGGCATGATCAGTCTCGGAGGGAGCGACGGATTGCCGGAATGATGTTGTAGATGATGCCCCGGAGGAATGCTCGCGCATTACTATGACCGCGCTGGAGGAAGTCGGGCATCCGGATGAAGGCCGAACGCTCGACATGGCCGCCGCCGCGCAGTCCAGCGCGGAGTATCTGGCGATCAATCGGAACGGCAAGGTGCTCGTGATGATGATGGATGGCGAACTGCTGACCGAAACGCGGCGATCCTGGCGTTTGTTCACCAGAAGCGTTCGGAGGCGGAGCTGTTGAATTTCGGGGGGCTCAACGCTCGATCGCGTCGTCGGAGGAAATCCTGGCGCTTAACGTGGATGTCTCTATCCCCCGCCACGGCCCGGTGCTGTCCAAAACGATGCTGCGCACCCGGCGTCAGGCTACACAGGCCCGACGCGACCGGATCAAGACGACGGTCGCGCCGCGGAAGACGCTGGACGAGGTGCGCCAGGCGCTGCCCGAGCGCGCCGAACCCATACTCCTAATCTATGACCAGACCGAACATGCGGAATTGGCCAAGGGCTACACGCCAGCCCGCGCTGGGCAACATCATCAAGCGCTGAGCCCGCGCCATCGTCGGCCCGTTTCACCGGGCCGACGATGGCGGCGAGCGTCAAGCGGACGCCAGCTCCCCTTTCGCCGCTTCCCGGCGTGTGGCGACAAAGGCTTCTGGGTCGGCGATCTCGCTGCCTGACGGATTGGCCTTGAACGCATCGGAACTCATGAACGCGACCATCGCCTCTAGGGAGGGCTGATTTTGCGCTGTGATCTCGACATTGTTGCCGTCGGGATCGCGATAGTAGAAGCTCGTCATCGGCCCGTGGTCGGAACTGCGATGCGGGCGCAGGCCCTGGGCGCGCAGCCGCTCGAACGTATCGCAAAGCGCGTCGAGGTCGGCGGTCATGAGCTGCATATGATGAAGGCCGGGCGCGCCATTCGCAGCATCGAGTGCGGTGCCCGGCTCCTCAAATAGCCCAATTGTTTGGACATAAGG
This sequence comes from uncultured Sphingomonadales bacterium, assembly GCA_937863505.1. GTDB lineage: Bacteria > Pseudomonadota > Alphaproteobacteria > Sphingomonadales > Sphingomonadaceae > Sphingomonas. The sequence continues at coordinate 1,150 of CALMGC010000218.1, forward strand.
ATGGTCGACCGACAGGCGGAAGAAGCACATCCGAAGATCGGACGCGCGAGTCTGGCCACCCAGGTCCAGCGGCTTGGTCCCGAGCGGAGGGGCGTGCTCGAAGAAGGGCTCAACACCCAGCACCGTTGCGTACCAGTTCCGCATCGCATCAAGCTGTCCAGTTTTTAGAATAGTTTCACTAATCTTCAACGGGGAACAAGATTGGAGCGGCGTAGAAGCTTTATCGGTCATGATCAGAAGCACTCCTTACGATATAGTTGGTCGCGCGCATCCATGCCTACCTTGACTGTCCTGAACCAGTCGCACGGTGCGGCTCGAAGAGTGGATAGCTCGCTTAGGTCAGCGTGGGCGTCAAACTAGACGCCTAACATGATAGCTTTGGACATTCGGAACTGAACAGACACACGCGCATGCGCTCCTTTCTGGTCCGGCAGTGTCGGGGCAATTACCCGATCGCTGGACGTTTAGCCAGCGATCGCGACGGGTTAGCGGCCAGGTAGCGATACGAGTGGCTAGGGAGCGACAACCTGTCACTAGGCACCAAGTACCAAGTGCTACTTAGATACCGACGATGGAGCGTTGCCTCGTGAGCCTTCAGTGAAGGGCGGCGGGCAGCCGCCGGTTCCGCGGCAACAGCTGGGCGAGCTGGTGCTGGGCCTGTCGGCGATGCGGGCGAGGACGTCGGCGAGCCAGGCCTGCGGTCCGCGCGCGGCGCGATCGCCGACACGCTCGCCCCCGGCTCGCAAGCCGCCGTCACCAGCGCCCGCTTCTGCTCGTCAGTCCACACCCGGCGCCGCTCCACGCCCGAGATCAACGTCACCTGGCCCGTAGCACCGTCGCTAACACCGTCGCTTGCACCAGCGCTACGTCAACCCGCAGCCCTCACACGGCAAGGCGGCCCTCAGCGGAAGGGCGAGGACAAACGCCTCGACCATGCCGTTCGACTGCGGGCTGCTGACCAAGGTCGTTCGTGGGATCAGGCCGATGTCACGCGCGAAGGTGCGGGTGTGTCCCGGGGCCGGGAAGGATTGAGCCTTGATCCGAGCCGCCGTCCCGCGCGAGCCACAGAGAGTTCCCGGACCGTCACTCAGGCAAATGTCCTTGCCAATCGAAGGGCCCTGAACCCGGCGGACAATCGGGCCTGTTCCGCTTTCACATGCAGCACTTTCGGTCCGGACCTTAGGCTGACCGGCCCCACGTCCTGCCCTATCAAGCGGAAGGCGCTGCGAGGTCCCTCAGCCCTACGCCAGGGTCGGCGAGCCGCACAGGATCGGAGGCGACGCTATTCACGACAAGCGCGCGCCCTGCATAACGTCTCCTATCGGACCAAGGGTTTTTAGCAGTGTAGAGGTGTCATGGTCCGCAAAGTTAGAAACGGGACTGACTGCATGGACCAGCCCTCGCTTGAGCAACCGCGTGTGAATCGGCCTGCAATGTTGATCCCGAACAGGCGGATAGCTTGGACCGCATCGCCGAGATCATCATTCTCGCACCGGGCTGGACGCGGGTGGAGGTCACCGCGCCCGATCCGCGCGTCCGGGCACGGGTTGCCCACGCCTTCGCCGCGTGTATCCCGAGCGGCTGAGTAAAACCGCGCACGCCCGCCGACCCGGGGAAGATGGCGCCGCCACTCCGTTCTGATCGGGGCGCGTCCGTTCCGTGATGCAGGGGCCCACGACCTGCGTGAAGCCGCCTGTCAGGGTGGTACGGTCTAGGCAACATGCAACGGATACGGCGGGGCGGCGCTGTTCATCCGTAGAGCTGAGCGGATACTGGTTGCGGCGGGGCTGGGACGACTCGTGATCTGAGTTCGCGCTTCGACGGCCAGCATGGCCGTCCGCTCCGCGATCCAGCGCGGGGCGTCGGCGCCGTGCAGCCGTTCGATGGCCAGCGCCTCGGCCCAGCGGAACCGGTTCTCGCGCGATGATGCGATGACGGATTAGTCGTGTTAACAGGTCCGGCTTAGACATCGCCTGTTCGCGGAGACGCGGACCGGGGCGTGAGAACCCTGCTGTTAGTAGCCGTATGCCCGGTCGAACCTGTTTCGGCCGGAGGCGGACGCGCATGTCAAGGGCCTCCGGGCCTAAAGGCGTTCGCGCTCGTCCATAGCGAAATATCAACTTCCGGCTTTCGGGCCGGCGCCGTCCCGTCAAAGATGGGCGGCGCCGCCGGCTGGAGCACCGGCGACTGCACCGTCCGAAGAGGGGGTGCAACATGGGCCGCGGACAGGACCGTCAAACGAGGCGGCTTCTCACATCGGCATCGGTCGTCACGGGCGCGCTGCTGCTCGCCGCCTGCGGCGGCGAGGTGAACTCGCCGGGCTCGATGGCGCCGCCAGTCTCGACGCCGGCACCAACTCCGACACCTGCGCCTACACCGACGCCCACCCACCACGACGCCGACCGCCATTGCCGAGGACCGGTCGAGCGCCGCCGCGACCAGCATCAGGGCGGAAGCGGCCCCTGCCACGGGGCTAACCGGCAGAGGCGTGACGGTCACGGTCGTGGACACCGGTCTCGCCCAAGCGAGCAGCGAATTCTCCGGACGCATCTCGCCCGACAGCAGGAGCTTCGACAGCACGATCGCGCGCTGCGCCACCTGCGCGCCTGAGACGGTGCACTTCGGGCTGGAGGACGTGGACGGGCACGGCACCGAGACCGCCGCGATCGCGCTCGCCGCGCGCGACGGCGCGGGGATGCACGGCGTCGCGCCCGAGGCTACGCTGCTCGCGCTCAAGATCGCCGCGCCCGACCTGGACGGGGTCACCGCGACCTCGCCCATCCGCGAGAGCGGCAACGCCAACGTGGCGCTGATCGCCCCGGCGCTGACCTACGCGGTCGAGCACGGCGCGTTCGCGATCTCGATGAGCCTCAACGGCACGTCTTCCGGACAGACCGCCGCCGACCAGCGGGCCGCGATGGACAAGGTCGCCGCCGCCGACCGGCTCCTCGTCCAATCGGTCTCCAACGACGTCGGCGACCAGAGCTCCGCCCCTGGTACGATCACGCGCGCCCTGGTCGGCGCCGGCGGCGAGAACAGGGACTGGTTCCTGTTCGGCATCCGCCTCAACCCGGACGGTAGCGCGCCGTCGGGCAACGGCCTGCCCGGCGACCTCGCGGACCGCACGCTGGCCGTGGTCGCGACGCAGGTGCAGTCGGTCGGCATCGGCGGCCAGCCCGTCACGGTGACCGGCAACAGCTTCGCCGCGCCCGCGATCGCCGGGGCCGCCGCGATCCTGAAGCAGTATTGGCCGCAGCTGGCCGGTAAGGCGATCGCGCGCATCCTGCTTGACACCGCGACTGACCTCGGCCCGGTCGGGGTCGACCAGCAGTTCGGTGCCGGGCTGCTCAACCTGGAGAACGCGCTGAAGGCGCAGGCACCCGCGTCGTCGTTTGTGCAGGCCGAGAGCGTGATCGCCCACTGGTCATCGCTCTCCGTGTCGCCCGCGTTCGGCGGCACCGCGACCGCCGCCACGCTGAACGGCAGGCTGGGCGCGCTCACGGTGCTCGACCGCTACGGCCGCGACTACCGCCTGACCGGGAACGCCGGCGTGCGCGCCCGCGGGGCGGGGCTGCTGTCCGGTGCGCTCGCCTTCGACGATGGCCCGCTGCTACGTCAGGCCTCGCCCTACGACCACCGGTTCGGTTTCGCCGACACCGGTCCGGTCGGGCCGTGGCAGGGCGTCGCCTCGGGTCGGCCGGTGAGCGGGTTCGTTCCGCTGGGCAGCGGCCGGAGCCTCGCGTTCGCCGCCAACGCCGTCGTCGGCGGGTCGGCGAGCGCGTCCGGCTCGTTCCTGCGCAGCGTCGTCGCGCAGCCCGTGGGCGCGTCGGCGTCCGTCGCCGCGGACGGCTGGTCGCTGTCGGCGGCCTCCGGCGCGTCGCGCGACCGTCGCGCCTCGATCCGGTCCTTCTTGGTGACGACGCCGCTGGGCGTCGGGCTAGAGATCGCCTCGCTGGCGGAGGGCGGCCGGGTGTTGGGCCTGGACGGTGGCCGCGGCTTGGACCTCGGCGGTGCGCGCACGACGCCGGCGACGCTGTCCGCCCGCCGCGCGGTCGGTGCGTTTCTCCTGTCCGCCCGCGCGACGGTGGGCAGCACCCGGGCGACCGGCTCGGACACGCTGCGGTTCTCCGGCCCGGTGGTGTCGGCAGCGCGTTCGCGGTCGTCGAGCACCTGCTCGCCAATACCGCGACGGCGACCTTAGCGTTTCATCGTGTGACGACTTGGGTAGAAAGTCTTGTCCGCGTCATTGATGCCGAGCTTGCGTAGGGCACGCATGATCCGCTGGCAAACGCCTGAAATCGGTCCCTATATAGGTTAGCGATGAGGTCGCCGAAGAGCCAATCGGCCCCGCGACGCCGCTGGTGCTCGACAAACGAGATGAACCCGGCCTCTTCTACGATCTAATGGAGCGGGACGTCACGAACGGATGACCGCGTCTTCTGTCGGCGGCTAGTTCCCCCGTCACCTGGTCGCGCTCCCCTTCCGGCGGTCACGCCGGATGCGCATGATCCATCGCTCATCTTCAAAGACGATATCTTGCGGTTTCACCTTGCAATGCTCGCCGGGCCGCGAGCCGTGGAACGGTGCTAGGAACAGACTCCAGAACATCGTGTCGTCGCACGCGTCCGGGTCGGTCATCAGCGGCGACGTATAGATGAGCCGCAGGTCCTCGTCCGAGAAGTGGTCGCGCTCGTCGCCTCCCAATTTGATCCGTGCGCCTCGATCCCAGCCGCGGGATTGTCGCTGATCCACTCGGCCTCGATCGCCCCGGACAGCGCCGCGCGCACGCCCGCGACCTGCTTGGCGACCGTCGGCGGCAAGAGCGTCGAATGTCGTTCGCCGTGGCGTGCTCGATCTGCTCCCGCAGGGATATCGCATTGATTATGCGCCCGCGCGTCGCGGGCAGCCTGGCGACGTCGTCCCTGAACGCTTGACCATCTTCTTAGTGATCAGGCCGACGTCCGTCACGCCGGCCAGCTCGCCGAAACGCGCGACTGCAGTTGCGAACTCGTCGGCGGTCTGGTTCTCGCCCGTGATCCGCTTGGTTAGCCGCCAGACCGCTAAGCCTTCCTCAAGGGTATGCTCAACGGCTTGGCCGGTCATTGGCGGGGTCGCGACCAGCGTCGGTTGCAGCGGCGTCGAAGCCGGATTCGCGGGTGTCGGCGCGAGCGAGGCAACAGCGGCGTGGAAGTTCTCCGACCAACTTGTAAATGGGTGATCGGTCAACCGGCGCAGGCACCGCTCCGCGACGGCAGCCGACACCGGCTGCTTGACCCACCGCCGCAGCTCCTGCGAGAGCGACGCGCAGATACCAACGCTTATCGGGTCGAATACGCGGCGTCGTAGGAGAAGCTGCGCCATCTCTCGGTAGACTACGCCGTCGGCGATGCCACGGTGCTCGAATAGCTTCGCCTTGAGGCGGAACAGGTCGCGTACCATCTCCCCTTCGATGGACGGGATGGCTGGAAGCCCGGGACGGATTCGTAGAACGTGCGATCGCCGCATGGCCGGAGCTCAAGCGTGTCCACTGTCTCATCCCAGGAGGAGGTTACGCCTTCAGCCAAGCACTCCAGTTCAAAGGCCACAGCGCGATCCATGGATCCGAGCCGTTTGGCTCGTCGCGAAAGAGTCTCGTCATACGCTTGGACAAGCGCGTCGTCCGCGCGGGCGACGACGCCGGCACGAAGGTCCTTAACCAGCTTTTAGTGCTCAATGACAAGCTCGGAGAGCTTGATCTCCGCCTCGACCGAACTCTCCATCTCGAGCGAGTCCGTCCACTCGGTCTTGCCTACGATCGGCCTCAGGTCGGCCGGCACGGACATTCGGAACTGGACGAACCGCGATTTCCTGCGCTTGACGGAATGCGACATCCGACGCCCCATTTGTAGCACCCTTTTGTAGCACCGGGCGCCTTACGAAGCGTTGATTTTAGCCGCTCTCCTCGCGATTCCGCCACTCGGGGCGGGTATGGTGACCCCTACGGGAATCGAACCCGTGCTTCAGCCGTGAAAGGGCCGCGTCCTAACCGCTAGACGAAGGGGCCGTGCCCCGCGCGCCTAGGCCGCACCGCCCGCATGGTCAAGCGCCGTCACAGCGCCTTGATGATCGCGGAGAAGTCCTCGCCCCCATGCCCCTCGGCGGCGAACGCTTCGTACAGTTCCGCCGCCCGCCGCCCCATCGGCGTGGCCGCGCCGACGTCGTCGGCCGCTTCGCGCGCGAGCCTGAGGTCCTTTAGCATCAGCGCGGTCGCGAACCCGCCCCCGTAGCCGCGATCGGCGGGCGTCTCCGGCCCGACGCCGGAAACCGGGCAGTAGCTTGTCATCGACCATGACTGCCCCGATGACACGCTGGCGATGTCGTAGAACGCCTGCGCGTCGAGGCCGAGCTTTTCCGCCAGCACGAACGCCTCGGCGGTGGCGATCATGGTCGCGCCGAGGATCATGTTGTTGCAGATCTTCGCCGCCTGCCCCGCCCCGCTCGCCCCCGCATGGATCACCGCCTTGCCCATCGCGCCGAGGATCGGTTCGGCGCGCGCGAACGCCTCGGCGGAGCCGCCGACCATGAACGTCAGCGTCCCCGCCGCCGCCGCCGCGATCCCGCCCGACACCGGCGCGTCCACCGCCGCCAACCCGCGCGCCCGCGCCAGCTCCGCCACCTGCCGGGCGGTGGCGACGTCGATGGTGGAGCAGTCGATCAGGATCGCGGACGGCGCGACCGTGTCGGCGAGGTCGTGATAAACCTGCTCGACATGCGTCCCGGCGGGCAGCATCGTCACCACCGCCTCCGCCCCGTCCACCGCCGCCGCCGCGCTGTCGCTCGCGAGGCACCCCGCGCTTTTCGCCCGCGCCAGCGCCTCGGCGGACAGGTCGAACGCGCGCACGTCATGCCCCGCCCGGGCAAGGTTCGCCGCCATGCCCCCGCCCATGTTGCCGAGCCCGATGAACGCTATTCGAGCCATGTCACTTCCCCGTCCACACGCCCGCGCGCTTCTCGACAAACGCGGCCATGCCTTCTGTCTGATCCGCCGTCCCGAACAGCGCGTGGAACAGCCGCCGTTCGAACTGCACGCCCTGCGCCAGCCCCGTCTCGAACGCGGCGTTGATCATCTCCTTGTTCGCCAGCACCGCCAGCGGGGCCATGCCCGCGATCGTCGCGGCGGTCTTCATCGCCTCCTCGACCAGCTCGTCGGCGGGCACCACGCGGCTCACCAGTCCCGCGCGCTCCGCCTCGCCCGCGTCCATCATGCGCCCGGTCAGGCACATCTCCATCGCCTTCGCTTTGCCCACCGCGCGCGCGAGCCGTTGCGAGCCACCCATGCCGGGCGAGACGCCTAGCTTGATCTCGGGCTGACCGAACCTCGCGGTGTCGGCGGCGAGGATAAAGTCGCACATCATCGCCAGCTCGCACCCGCCGCCCAGCGCATAGCCCGCCACCGCCGCGATGATCGGCTTGCGCGTGCGGGTGAACGCGTCCCACCCGGCGAAGAAGTCGTGCGCGTACATGTCGGCAAAGCCCTGCGCTTGCATCTCCTTGATGTCCGCCCCGGCCGCGAACGCCTTGGCCGAGCCGGTGATCACCGCGCACCCCTGCCCCGCGTCCGCGTCGAGCGCTCGGGTCGCGTCGAGCAACTCGGCCAGCACCTGACTGTTCAGCGCGTTCAACGCCTGTGGCCGGTTGAGCGTGATCAGCGTCACGCGCTCGCGTTGCTCGACGAGGATGGTTTCGTACGTCACTTGTGTCTCCTCAGTCCGGCGTCCACGCCTCCGCTTCGTCCAGCGGCGCGAAAATCTGGTCGATGACGTGCCCGCTCACCCCCTCGACCGTCGCCGGGTCCCAGCGGGGCGCGTTGTCCTTGTCGACGATCACCGCGCGGACACCTTCGGCGAAGTCGTGGCGCTGCACCACTCGCGTCACCACCGCGTATTCCTGCCGCATCTCGTCCTCGAACGTCGGCATGGTCGCACCGTCGAGCAGCAGCTTGAGGCTGATCTTCATCGCCAGCGGCGACTTGGCGCGGAGCGTCGCGAGTTGCCCGCTGGCCCACTCGCCGCCATCGGCCTCCAGCGCGGCGAACACCTCCTCCAACGTGTCGGAGGCGAACAGCCGGTAGATCGCGTCGCGATGCGCAAGCAGTCGCGCTTCCGGCGGAGCCGTCGCCAACGCGTCGAGCGTCGCCGCGATCGCTTGCGGGTCGGCGGCGATCCGCGCCTTGGCCTCGTCCAGCGCGGCGGGGAGGAGGTAGTGTGTCGCGAGCCCCAGCGCCAAGCACTCCGCCCCGTCGAGCCGCTGCCCGGTTAGCACCAGATACTGCCCCACCCGCCCCGGCAGCCGCGACAGATACCAACCGCCGCCGACATCGGCGAACAGCCCGATACCGGTCTCCGGCATCGCCCACCGCGTGTTCTCCGTCGCGACCCGGTAACGGCACGGGGCGGCGAGCCCGACCCCGCCGCCCATCGTCACCCCGTCCATGAACGCGACCGTCGGCTTGGCATAGGTGAACAGCCGGTGGTTCATCCGGTACTCGGTCGCGAAGAACGCCCGCGCCGCCGTTCCGTCGCTCGCGCCCGACTGCGCCAACACGCGGATATCTCCGCCCGCGCAGAAGCCCCTACCCTCCGCATGGTCGATCACCACCGCCTCGACCGCCGCGTCCGCGCGCCACGCCTCCAGCGCGTCGAGCACTGCCTCGCACATCGCAATATTGAGCGCGTGGAGCTGCCTCGACCGGTTCAGCCGGATACGCCCGACGCGATCTTCGACGGAAGTGAGGACCTCGTCGGTCACTGCCGCGTCAGCTCCCGCCCGACGATCATCCGCATCACCTGGTTGGTTCCCTCAAGGATCGAGTGAACGCGCAGGTCGCGCCAGAAACGCTCGATCGGATAGTCCATCAGATAGCCGTAGCCGCCATGCAGCTGCAACGCGCGGTCGACCACGCTGGAGCCGGTGTCGGTCGCCAGTCGCTTCGCCATTGCCGCGAACCGCGTCTTGTCGGGCGCGTTCGCGGTCACCTTCGCCGCCGCGGCGTAGAGCAGCATCCGCGCCGCCTGCAGCTCGGTGTCCATGTCGGCAAGCGTGAACTGCGTGTTCTGGAAGTCGGCGATCGGCTGCCCGAACTGCTTGCGTTCCTTGGTATAGCGGATCGTCTCGTCCAGGCAGCGTTGCGCGCCGCCGAGCGAGCACGCGCCGATGTTGAGCCGCCCGCCGTCGAGCCCCGTCATGGCGATGCGGAACCCTTCGCCCTCCGCGCCGACAAGGTTCTCGGCGGGCACGCGTACCCCGTCGAGGATCACCGCGCGCGTCGGCTGCGAGTGCCAGCCGAGCTTGCGCTCGTTCGCGCCGAAGCTGACCCCCGGCATGTCGCGCTCGATCACCAGCGCGGAGATACCCTTGGGCCCCTCCCCGCCGGTGCGGACCATGCAGACATAGACCTCGTTCTCGCCGCCGCCCGAGATGAACTGCTTGGTGCCGGTGACGACGTAGTGGTCGCCCTCGCGCACGGCCTTGGTCTTGAGCGCGGCGGCGTCGGAGCCGGAGCCCGGCTCTGTCAGGCAATAGGAGGCGAGCCGGTCCATCGTGACGAGGCTCGGCAGGTATTTCTCCTTGACGCGGGCCGACCCGAACCGGTCGATCATCCAGCTCGACATGTTGTGGATCGAGATGAACGCGCTGGTCGACGGGTCGCCATAGCTCATCGCCTCGAAGATCAACGCCGCCTCGAGCCGCCCGAGCGCGATGCCCCCGCTCTCTTCCGACACATAGATCGCCGCGAAGCCGAGCTCCGCCGCCTCCTTGATGACGTCGCGCGGGAAGATGTGCTTCTCGTCCCACTCGGCCGCATTGGGCGTCAGCCGGTCGGCGGTGAAACGGCGCGCAAGCTCCCGTATCTCGCGTTGATCGTCGGTGAGGTCGAACTGAATGGTCATGCCTAGCTCATCGTCGGGATAACGAACGCGTCCTGCACCCTGCTCGGGCCGCCGTCCTCGCTCCCGCGCGGGAGCGCGCTACCGTCGGGCCAGCGTTGCGTCACCGACTTGACCTTGGTCCAGAAGCGGACGCCTTCGGTGCCATGCTGGTTGGTGTCGCCGAACGCGCTGCGCTTCCAGCCGCCGAACGTGTGATAGGCGACCGGCACCGGGATCGGCACGTTCACCCCCACCATGCCGACATTGACGCGCGCGGCGAACTCGCGGGCGGCGTGGCCGTTGCGGGTGAAGATCGCGACACCGTTGCCGTATTGGTGCTCGCTCGGGAGCCGCACCGCCGTCTCGAAGTCGGGCGCGCGGACGATCTGGAGGACGGGGCCGAAAATCTCTTCCTTGTACGACTGCATGTCCGGCGTGACGCGGTCGAACAGGCTCGGCCCGATGAAGAAGCCCTGCTCATGCCCTTGCAGCGTGAAGCCGCGCCCGTCGACGACCAGCTCCGCGCCCTCGTCAACGCCCGTCTGGATCCAGCCCTCCACCCGCGCCTTGTGCGCCGCGTTCACCACCGGCCCATAATGCGCGTCCGCGTCGGTGGACACGCCCACCCGGAGCGCCGCCATCGCAGGGATCAGCTTCTCGCGCAACGCGTCCGCCGTCTTGTCGCCCACCGGCACCACGACCGGCAGCGCCATGCACCGCTCCCCCGCCGACCCGAACGCCGCGCCTGCCAGGTCTGCCACGACCTGGTCGAGGTCCGCGTCGGGCATCACGACGCCGTGGTTCTTGGCACCACCCATCGCCTGCACGCGCTTGCCCGCCGCGACGCCGCGCCGGTACACGTAATGGGCGATGTCGGACGAGCCGACGAAGCTGACCGCGCTGATGGCGGGGTGGTCGAGGATCGCGTCGACCATTTCCTTGTCGCCATGCACGACCTGGAGCACGCCCTCGGGCGCGCCCGCCTCGCGCATCAGCTCGGCGAGGCGGACGGGGACGCTGGGGTCACGCTCGGAGGGCTTGAGAATGAACGCGTTGCCGCACGCGATCGCGACGCCAAACATCCACATCGGGATCATCGCCGGGAAGTTGAACGGCGTTACCCCTGCGCCGATGCCCAGCGGCTGCCGCATCGAATAAACGTCGATCCCCGGCCCCGCGCCCTGCGTATACTCGCCCTTGAGCAAATGCGGGATGCCGCAGCAGAACTCGATCACCTCCAGCCCGCGCTGGATGTCGCCTCGGCTGTCCGCGATCACCTTGCCATGCTCGGACGAGAGCAGGTGCGCAAGCGCGTCCATGTTCGCTTCGACCAGTTCCTTGAACCGAAACATCACCCGCGCGCGCCGCTGCGGATTGGTCGCGGCCCACGCGGGTTGCGCGCGGTGCGCCGCGGCCACCGCTGCGTCGAGCTCAACTTGCGCGCCAAGTGCGACGCGTGCCTGCACCTGCCCGGTGTTCGGGTCAAACACATCGGAACTGCGCGCGCCGCCGCCGCCCGAATAGCCCGCGATAAGGTGGTCGATGATCCGCATCTTGCTCTCCTGCGGTCGCCTTGGGCCGGAGCCGGGCGGGACGCAAGCCGCGCCCCTACAACGCAAACGGCCGCCCGACATCCCGGGCGACCGCCGCTGATCAGCTAGAGTGCGCTACTCGCTCGCGGTGCCCGGCTCCGCCATCTTGCGGTGCTGCTCGGCCAGGACCGCGTTGGGGATGACGCCCGCCGCCGCCTGCTGGATCTTGTTCTTCCAGCCCGAGACGATCGACGCCTTGCCGCTCATCACCGCCTCATAGCCGTCCTTGGCGACATCGGCCGGGTCGCTCTTGTTCGGGTTCGAGCCCACGGACGTGTCGTCCATGCCGCCGCGGTGGAAGAACTCGGTCTCGACCGGCCCTGGCATCAGGTTGGTGAGCGTGACGCCCTTGCTGTCCTTGATCTCGTTCTGGAGCGCGGAGACGAAGTTATCCACGAACGCCTTGGTCGCGTTGTACACCGCTTGGAACGAGCCGGGGATGAAACCCGCGATCGAGCCGGTGACCAGCACCTTGCCCTCATCGCGCGCGACCATCTCCTTCAGCACCTTTTGCAGCAGATAGGTCGTGCCGGTGACGTTGGTGTCGATCACATGCCGCCACTCGGACGGCTGTTGGTCGAGGAACGCATGGCCGAGTCCGTGCCCCGCGTTGGCGCAGAGCAGATCGATCTGGCGACCGCCGGCGGCGGCGAGCAACCGGTCGATGCCGTCGAAGGTCGACAGGTCCACCTCCAGCGTTTCGACATTCGCGCCGGCTTCCTTGAGCCCCGCCGAGGCGTCGACGAACGGCGTGTCGGCGGCGACCAGCAGGTCATAACCGTCCTTGGCGGCAAGCTTGGCGAGTTCCAAGCCGATACCGGTCGACGCGCCGGTGACGATTGCGAACTTGTTTGCCATGTCAGTTTCTCCTCAAGCAGCCGTGGTCATGCCGGGCTTTAGAACAACCTTGGTGTATTCGTTCTGGTGATCGTGGAACATCTTGTACCCATGCGGGGCCTGCTCCAGCGGCAGCCTGTGCGAGATCAGGAACTCGGTGTCGATCTGGCCTTCCATGATCGCATTGAGCAGCGCGGGCATGTAATGCTGGACGTGCGTCTGCCCGGTCTTGAGCGTCAGCCCCTTTTCCATGAACGCGCCGAGCGGAAACTTGTCGACGATGCCGCCATAGACCGCGGGCATCGACACCCGCCCGCCCTTGCGGCAGGCGATGATCGCCTGGCGGATCGAGTGGATGCGGTCGGTGCCGAGGAAGGTGGACGCCTTGATCTGGTCCACCACATTGTCGACGAAGAAGCCGTGCGCCTCCAGCCCGACGCTGTCGATCACCGCGTCGGGGCCGATCCCGCCGGTCATCTCCATCAACGCCTCGTAAACGGCGGTTTCCTCGAAGTTGATCGTCTCGCAGCCGAACTTCTTGGCGAGCTCCAGCCGGTGCGGGAAATGGTCGATCACGATCACCCGCTCGGCGTTCATCAACAGCGCCGACTGCGCCGCGAACAGGCCGACCGGCCCCGCGCCCCATATTGCGACGGTGTCGCCCGGCTCGATCTCGGCATTTTCCGCCGCCTGCCACCCGGTCGGCAGGATGTCGGACAGGAACAGCACCTTGTCGTCGGGCACGCCGTCCGGGATGACGATCGGGCCGAAGTCGCTGAACGGCACTCGGACATATTCCGCCTGCCCGCCAGCATAGCCGCCGGTCATATGGCTATAGCCGAACAGCCCGCTCATTTCCTGGCCGTACAAGGCCATCGCGATATCCTGGTTGTCGGCGGGCAACCCGTTTGGACAGCAGCTATATTGATGCTTGCCGCAATGGTAGCAGGAGCCGCAGGCGATGGTGAACGGCACCACCACGCGCTGCCCCTTTTTCAGCGTCGACTTCGCGCCGACCTCGACCACCTCGCCCATGAACTCATGGCCGAGCACGTCGCCGGGCTGCATGGTCGGGATATAGCCGTCGTAGAGGTGGAGGTCCGAGCCGCAGATTGCGGTGGACGTTACCTTGATGATACAGTCGCGCTGGTTGACGATGCCGGGGTCGGGCACGTTGTCGATGCGGACGTCATGCTTGCCGTGCCATGCGAGCGCCTTCACAGGCCCATCTCCTCGAACTGTTCGTGATTGACCGCGGGCGTCGCGATCTCGCCCGTCTCCATCAGCTGCTTGAAGCGGCGCAGGTCGCGGCGCGCCTGGATCGCGGGCTCGCGCTGAAACATCTTGGCGACGATCTTGCCGACGATGCCCAGCGGTGGGTCGTAAAGGATTGTCGCGGTGACGATCGTGCCGCGTCCGGGCTTGTCCTCAAACTCGACGCGCCCGCTATTGGGCACGTCCGCACCCTCCTCGCTGGTCCATTCGATGAAGCGGTTCGGCTGCTCGGCGGTTACACGCGCGTCCCATTCGACCGTGGTCTTGCCGGGCGCCTTGACCACCCAATGCGAGCGCTTGTCGTCGAGCAGCTCGATCGACTGCACATTCTCCATGAAGTGCGGCAGGTTGGAAAAGTCGCGGAAATAGCTGAACACCTCCGCCACGGGCTTGTTAATCGTCACCGAGCGACCGGTGATCGAACCGCCCTTGCCCTCGACCATGTCGAGCGTGACGTCATGCGGGGCGTCCCGGTTCTTGGAGGCGGCGAGCGGCGCGTCGTCCGCCTTGGCGTGTGTGTCTGTCATCGGGCCCTCGTCAGTGGTCGAGGGCGTTAACCAGCCGGGCGGGGCGACGTTCCCAATGGCTGAAGGATTGTCCGGGCAGCCATTCGCCGGGCGAGGGTCGCCCTAACCGCTCAAAGGCCAGCGCTCTACCGCTTCATAGCTCGCGCCTTCATGGCCAAGGCGGCTTTCGTAGAGGACGAGATGCGCGCAGGTGAACGGCGGACTGGTGAGCGCCGCGTGGTCGGCGAGCCAGCGCTCCACCTCCGCACCCGCCCCAGCCGAACGCGCCATCCGCGCGAGCGTGATATGCGGCACGAACGCCCGTCCCTCCGGCGCAAGGCCCGCGCGGACACAGGCGGCGTCGACCTTCCGGTGCAGCGCGGCGAGCTGCGCGGCGGGGGCGACCGCGACCCACAACGCTTCCGTTTGCCCGCGATGCGCGAACCGACCGACTCCAGCCAGCGAGAGTTCCGGCGCGGGCGCATGGACCTGCCCCACTGCGGCAGCAAGGTCGTCCTCCACTCGCGACTCCACCTCGCCGATGAAGCGCAATGTCAGGTGAAGCTGCTCGTCATCCTGCCACCGCGCACGGGGTACGCCGCCCATCGTGTCGAGCAGCAAGGCGCGGATCGCAGGCGGGGGTCGGAGCGCGACGAACAGGCGGTGCATGGCTCCCCTCCTGCCCCGCCCCGCGCCGCCGATCCAGCTCTCGATCTTGCTTGAAAAGAAACGGACGGCGGACGATATTGCACCTTAAGCCGATCATTCGATCGGCGGCTCAGGAGTTGCTCTTCATGGCCAATTGGTCTGATCCTCGGTCCACCGCCGCGCCGTTCGGCGTCGCGCGGGGCGCGCAGGGGGCCGCGTACGATCAGGGTCTGCGGTCGTACATGCTGCGTGTCTACAATATGATGGCCTCGGGTGTGCTGCTCACCGGCATCGTCGCGCTCGCCTTTGCGGCCAGCGGCTATATGTCGTTGCTGTTCACCGATCGCGGCGCGTCGCCGCTCGGCTGGATCGTGATGCTCGCGCCGATCGGCATCGTGTTCGCGATGAGCTTCGGCCAGATGCGGATGCAGACGTCCACGCTCAACCTGCTGTTCTGGTCGTATGCGGTGCTGATGGGCCTGTCGCTGTCGACGCTGTTCCGCGTCTACACCGGTGCGTCGATCGCAGGCGCCTTCTTCGCCACTTCGGCGGGGTTCGCGGGGCTGAGCCTGTATGGCTACACCACCAAGCGCGACCTGTCGCCGCTCGGCACGTTCCTGATCATCGGCGTGGTCGGGCTGCTGGTCGCGATGCTGATCTCGATGTGGGTGCCCGCGCTCAACCCGGTGATCTCGATCGTCGGCGTGCTGCTCTTCGCGGGGCTGACCGCCTATGATACCCAGCGCACCAAGAGCCTGTATTACCAGGTGGCGGGCACCAACCAGGAAGGCCGCGTGGTGGTCATGTCCGCGTTGCAGCTGTATCTCGACTTCATCAACATGTTCCTGTTCATCCTTCGCCTGTTCGGCAGCAACCGCAACTAGGCGCTCGGTCGAGCGAACCACGGGCGGGCCCGGCGAGCAATCGCCGGGCCCGTTCTCGTTTGCGACGCCCGGAACGGTGCCCGCGATCCTTCGTTGACGGGTGACGAACTCGAGGAGCGCGGACATGGACGACACCACCGACCAAGGTTTGGACACGCTGTCCGTCAACCCCGACGTGCCGAACGCGGGCAACCAGGAGCGCGACCCCCGCCAGGATGCGGGCCAGGACGCTTCGATCCAGGCGCGGCTGGAAAAGGATCCGAACAACGTCCAGGCGCAGCTCGACAACGGCCTTGACGAATCAATGGACGCCTCCGACCCGATCACCGCGACCATCCCCGGATCGAGCAGTGACGAACCGCCCGCCAGCTCGGGTTTCGACCCGGGAGCCGAGGAGCTGCTCAGCAAGGGCGAGTGAGCAGCGATTGTTGCGCGAAGGACGCACTTCGGGCCCATCGCGCATCTCCTACCTCGGCTCGTCGCAACGATTGTTGCGGTGCAGCGGCTTTCGTGATCCTTTCCGGCTTGTCGGACGATTAGCGTTAAGGTTGGTGTTAACCATCCGGGTGCATGATCGTCGAACCACAAGGGACGGGGTGACGGCCATGAGCGCACGGATGAAGCCCGCCGAGGGCGTGATGACCTTGGCCGAGATGAAGGAGTTTGCGGGCTTCCCCTCCGCAACCCAGCGTTATATCCGCCGCGCGCTCGACGTCGGGCTCGATCGCGAGGACGCGATGGGGCGCTGGTCGCGGGATATCGTCGAGGCGGCGAGCATCCGCGCGCAGGCACGGATGTACGCCCGGCTGACCGATATCCGCGCCGCCATCCCCGAGGATAGCGGGCTCGACGCGGTCGAACCGCTGCTTGCACCGTTGATCACCATCACCGCATTCGATCTGGGACAAGGGCGGCTGACCAGCTTCTCCGCTTATCGATTCCTCTACGAGCGGCTGGTCGGCGCGACGGTGCGGCCGTGGCTTCCGGCCGCCTTCTGTTCGGCGGCGGCGCTGCCACACCTTCACCCGGAACTGCGGCGCAAGCTGCTCCAGTCGATCAGCGAGGCCGCGGCGACCGCATCGGGCTGGTCGACGCGCCAACCGGCGTTCTTCCCCTACTGGGTCGAGAAGGTCGACACCGCCGTATTGCCCAACTGAGGGACGCTCATCCGCGCATCGCCGCGCGGAGCGGCTCGGCAATGACGGGGTAGCCGAGGTCGTCGGGAATGCAGAGGTGCGGCACCCCGCCGCGCTCCTCCTCCCACGGCGTGACCGTGCGGATGGGAAAGCGTGCGGCGTCCGCCGCCGCTTCGTCGAAGGTCGCGAATTGTGCGAGCCGTTCCAGGTTGCGCCTGGTCGGGAAAATGATCCGCGCCCGCCCCGCATCCGCCTCGGCCAGCACATCGCGCGCGCTCGCCCATAGCAGGCGTGTGTTCTCCGTCCGGTCGACGCTCGCCGTGGCCGCGCCTTCGGGCAGGCGGGCGAGGTAAAAGCGCGTGTCGAACGTCCGCGCGAGCCGATGCGGCGGGACCCATCGCGCGAACGGGACCAGCGCATCGAGCCTGAGCCGCCCCCCGACACTCGCCAGCGCCGGACCGAACACCTTCCCCGCATGAAGCGCGGTCCGCAAGCCCGGCAGCGCGTCCGCGGCAAGGTCTACGCCGACGGCCAGCCCCGCCTCCTCAACCGTCTCGCGGATGGCGGCGATGCGCGCGGCGGTATCGTCCGGGTCGCCCGGCAACGTCGCGGCGAGCAGCCGGTCCCCCTCGTCGACCCGCCCGCCGGGAAACACCAGCGCGCCGCCCGCGAACGCCAGCCGCTCCGACCGCTCCACCATCAGCAGTTCGGGCGGCGCGCCGTCACGCTCGCGGAAGATCACCAGCGTGGCGGCGGGGATCGGCGGGTCAGTCATGCGACGCCCGGCGTCGGGAACGGGCCGGTGGTGGAGCTGAGGGGAATCGAACCCCTGACCTCTGCAGTGCGATTGCAGCGCTCTCCCATCTGAGCTACAGCCCCGCCCGGCCACGATCGGGCGCGAGGGCCCGTCGGGAGACGTGCCTCTAGCGACGTTGCGCGGGCGATGCAACCGGTGTCGCGCACTCGGCGCGGCGCTGCCCCGCTTCGCCGCCGCGACCGGAACATAGGTCAGCTTCTTCTGTTTTGCGCGGAGGACGGTGAGGCGACGATCTGTTCGCGACTGTCCACAAGCAGGAGAGCCACCATGGCCAATGAAGGATATCCGCAGGGCGACGATTATCGCCCGCAGGGTCAGGATTACGGTCGCGACTACGGGTCGGGCCGCAACGCCAGCTATTCGAGCGCGCGCGACTATGAGGCGAGCGGCTATCGCGGTGGACGCCACCAGCGCGACGACCGGTTTTCCGACAACTCCGATTACCGTGGCGCGTCCGATTACCGCGGCAGCTACGGCTCAGGCGGTCGCCGGTTCGAGGACCTCGGCGAGCGCGGTGCCACCGACGATCGCTATCGCGCCCGCGACGACGGGCGTGATCGTGACGACCGCAACGACCGGGTACGGATGCAGGGGCAGCAGCAGGACGATCGCGGCTTCGTCGCCCGCGCCGGCGACGAGGTCCGCTCGTGGTTCGGTAACGAGGATGCGGAGCGCCGCCGCCACCGCGACGAGCAGGCGCAGGTGCGCGACGCGGGTCGCCATGGGCGCGATTTCGGGCGCGACCATGACGATTACCACGACTGGCGCGGCCAGCAGATCGCTGCGCTCGACCGCGACTACGACGAGTACCGCCAGCACAACCGAACCAGGTTCCACAGCGAGTTCGGCCAATGGCGCACTCAGCGTCAGGGGCAACGCGACCAGATGGCGACCGCGCGCGAGCATCAGGAGGTGGTCGGCTCCGACGGCCAGCATGTCGGCACCGTCGACCATGTCCGCGACGACCGCATCCTCTTGACCAAGAACGATCAGGATGCTGGCGGACGCCACCACTCGATCCCGTCGAGCTGGATCGAGTCGGTCGGCGACAAGGTGATCATCTCCAAGACCGCCGATGAAGCGAAGCGCTCGTGGCGCGACGAGGAGAACAACGGGGCGATGTTCGGCGGCCAGCGCGGCGCGACCGGCCAGACCGACGCGCGCGAGGATGGCGGCACGACGCTCAACCGGAGCTTCTCGGGCACCTACTGACCGCCGATGACCCGCTGAGGTCGAACGAAGGCCCGGGCGGCGACGTCCGGGCCTTTTCGCGTCGCGGGTGGACAGCCTCGCCAGGATCGGCTTTGCACGGGCCAACAACATAGGACAGACATGATGGCCCGCGCTTGGACGTTGACCTCCCGCCCTCAGGGCTTGCCCACGCTCGACAACTTCGCGCTGGTCGATCTGCCCGACGCGCCGCTCGGCGAGGGGCAGGTACGCGTCCGTAACCGCTGGCTCTCGGTCGACCCGTATATGCGCGGCCGGATGAACGACGTGAAAAGCTATGTGCCGCCCTTCGAGATCGGCGCGCCGATGGACGGCGGCGCAATCGGCGAGGTGGTCGAGAGCAACGCGCCCGGGCTCGCGACCGGTGATCTCGTCCAGCACATGGCTGGCTGGCGCGAGGAGGCGGTGGTCGCGGCCGCCGACGCGCACAAGCTGCCCCCGCTCGGGGCCGAGCCGCAGGCGTTTCTCGGCCAGCTCGGGATGCCGGGCATGACAGCCTATTGGGGCCTGTTCGCGGTCGCCGAGGCGAAAGCCGGCGACACCGTGTTCGTGTCCGCCGCCGCGGGCGCGGTTGGCTCCACCGTGGTTCAGCTCGCCAAAGCGAAGGGAATGACCGTGATCGGCTCCGCTGGCGGGGCAGAAAAATGCGAGTGGGTCCGCTCGCTCGGGGCCGACGCGGTGGTCGACTATAAGGGCGGCACCCCGCTGGTGAAGGCGCTCGGCACCGCCGCGCCGGACGGGATCGACGTGTATTTCGACAATGTCGGCGGCGACCATCTCGACGCCGCGCTCGCCCATGCCCGCGCGCGGGCGCGCTTCGCGATCTGCGGCATGATCGACATCTACAACAGCGCCGAGCCGACCAGCCTGCGCTACCTCGCTCGGGTGATCGGGATGCGCCTCCGCCTGCAAGGCTTTATCGTCAGCGACTTCATGGGCCGCGCGGGCGAGTTCTACGCCGACATGGGCGCGCTGCTCGCCGCCGGGGAGCTCAAGCGCGAGGAGACGGTACTCGACGGGCTGGAGCGGACGCCCGAAGCCTTCCTCGCACTGTTCTCAGGTGGCAACAAGGGCAAGATGCTGGTGCGGGTGTAGCCGCCCGGTAAGCTCTTGCCGGTGCGTGCGCCAGCGCCCCTTCCGGTCCTGCGCCTGCCGCTGGCGACGGCGGTCGCGCTCCTCGCGGCGGTCCCGTTCCTGTTCGCGTCGATCCCGCCGCTGATCGACGTGCCCGGCCATACCGGCCGGTTCGCGGTGCAGGCCGCGTCGCCCGGAAGCCCGTTGCTACGCTGGTACGGCTTCCATTGGGCGTTCACGCTCAACCTCGCCGCGGACCTGCTCGTCGAGGCGCTTCGCCGCCCGCTCGGCCTGTTCCGGGCCGTGTGGCTGGTCAGCGCCACCGCGCCGGTGCTGACGGCGGCGGGCATGCTGGCGGTGTCGCGCGCGCTCAACCCGCGCGGGGCTCACGCCGTCCCCTGGGCATTGTTGTTCGTGTTCAACTTCCCGTTCCTCTGGGGATTTTTGAATTTTCAGCTGGCCGCGGCGCTGGCCTTGCTCGTGTTCACGGGCTGGGTCGCCTTGCAGGCCCGGCCCATAACCCGCGCCCTCTTCGTCCTGCTGACAGTTCCGGCGATCCTGGTTGCGCACGGCGTCGGCGGCGTCC
>CALMGC010000218.1:21652-25940 GCA_937863505.1 uncultured Sphingomonadales bacterium
GTCCTGTGCTGCGCGGCGATCGTGGGTTACGAGGTCGGTCTGACCTCCTCCTGGCGTCCGGCCAACTGGCGGTCCGACACGCTGGTGCGGTTGCTTCCCTTGTGGGCACCCATCGTCGCCTGCGCGGGCACGATCCTCGTCTGGAAGCTGTTCGGCGCGCCCGGTGGCGGTCCGACGCTCTGGATCGCGCGTCGCAAGGGCGAGGCGATCGTGACGATGCTGCGGGACCAGAACATCGTCCTCGATATCGGCACCCTCGTCGCCAGCGCCGCCGTGTTCGTCGTCGGTCAGCGATGGGGTGCCCGGCTACGGCCCGGTCCCGCGGGCGCGGTGGTCGCGTGGCTGATCGTGTTCCTCGCCACGCCCAGCCTGATCAATGGGAGCGACCGGATCGACACCCGCATCGCGCCACTCATCCCCCTGCTCGCCTTTGCTGTCCAGGATTGGGATCGGGTGGCACTTGGAAAGCGTCGTACGGTCGCGGCGATCGGCACGTTGCTCCTCCTTGTCCGGCTGGCGGTGACCACGATCAGCTTCTCGGGATACCAGCACCGCTACGACCGGGAACTCACCGCGCTCGACCATGTCCGTCCGGGCGCGCGCATACTCAATTTCACGCTGGTCGATTGCGGCGCGCGGGGGTGGCGAACCGAGCGGCTGGAGCACCTCGCCGCGCTGGCTACCCCGCTTCGCCAGGCATGGACCAACGCGCAGTGGAGCATCGCGGGGCTGCAACTGCTCACGGTGAAATTTCGGCCCTCGCCCGATTACTACCGCGACCCCTCGCAACTCGTCTGGCCGGAGGCGTGCATCGACCGCCGACTACCCGCGCCGCGGCGCGACCGGCAAACTTTGGGGGAAGCGGTGGCGGCGGCACCGGTCGCGGCGGTCGACTATTTGTGGTTGATCGGCGAGCGCCTACCACCGGGCTATCACGGTCCCCGGCTGACGCGAATCTGGCGAGACGGCGACAGCGAACTTTACGCGGTGGACGGGGGCTAGCCCGCTCAGATTGCCCCGCTGAACGTGTCGCATCGCGCCGGGTCGCCGCTGTCGAGCCCCACCTTGAGCCAGTGCATCCGCTGCGCCGAGGTGCCGTGCGTGAAGCTGTCGGGCATCGGATGCCGACCCGCCTCTTCCTGCAGCGTATCGTCGCCGATCGCGTGCGCGGCGGTGAGCCCCTCCTGCGCGTCCCCCGGGTCCATACGATCGCGATTCCGCGCCGCCCAGACACCCGCATAGCAATCCGCCTGCAACTCGAGCCGCACCGAGGCGGCGTTGCCCTGCGTCTCGTCACCCGAACGCTGCACCTGCGCGACCTTGTCCGACACCCCGAGTAGGTTCTGGATGTGGTGGCCGAACTCGTGCGCGATCACATAATCCTGCGCGAAGTCGCCCTTGGCCCCAAACTTGTTCTGAAGCTCGTCGAAGAAGCTGGTGTCGAGATAGATGCGCGCGTCGCTCGGGCAGTAGAACGGCCCCATCGCCGACTGTGCCGCGCCGCACCCCGACTGGCCGCTGCGTGTGTAGAAGATCAGCCCGGGCTGGCGGAATGCCTGCCCCTGTTGCTGGAACAGCGCCGCCCATGTCTTGTCCGCCGAGCTGAACGCGTTGCAGGCGGCGTGGTGCGCCTCGCTCTCGCGGCAGACGTCGCTGACGCTGCGGTGCTCTGTCGTGGCAGGCGCGCCGCCGCCGCCTCCCAGTCCGCCCAGCCCGCCGCCGAACACCGCTAATAGCAGCAACACCACCGCGATTCCGCCGATGCCGAACCGGCTGCCGATCAGCGGCAGGAGGCCGAACAGCAGCCCGCCGCCGCCACCTCCGCCGCCGAAGCCCAGCCCACCGCCGCGGTTCTCCTCCTCGCCGACGTTGATGTTGGAGTCGAAATCGTCGAGCCGCATGGTGATTACGCCTTACCTGTTACGTCAGGGCCAATAACCGCCGGTCGCGCGAGGTTGCAACCGGCGCTCGCCGCCCGCATGGCCAGTGCGAGACAAAGGACGGCCCATCATGTTCCTGCAAGGCAAGACCGCGCTGATCACCGGCTCCACCTCCGGCATCGGGCTCGCGATCGCGCGCGCGCTCGCCTCCGAGGGCGCGGCGGTGATGATCAACGGCTTCGGCGACGCAGGCGCGATCGAGGAGGCACGTGCATCGCTGAAGGCGGCGAGCAGCGCGCGGGCGCTCCACGATGCCGCCGACATGAGCAACCCGGCCGCGATCGCGGCGATGCTCGAGCGGTGCCACCACGAGCTCGGCGGGCCCGACATCCTGGTCAACAATGCGGGTATTCAGCACGTCTCGCCGATCGAAACCTTCCCGGTCGACAAGTATGACGCGATCATCGCGATTAATCTGTCGGCCCCGTGGCACGCGATCCGCGCCGCGCTGCCACATATGAAGGCGCGGGGTTGGGGCCGCATCATCTCTACCGCCTCGGCGCACTCGCTCGTCGCCAGCCCGAACAAGTCGGCCTATATCATGGCCAAGCACGGCGTCGCGGGGCTGACCAAGACAGTCGCGCTAGAGGCCGCGCGCGACGGCGTCACCGTCAACGCGATCAGCCCCGGCTATGTCTGGACACCACTGGTCGAGGCGCAGATCCCCGACACGATGGCGGCACGCGGGCTGACGCGCGAGCAGGTGATGAACGACGTGCTGCTCGCCGCGCAGCCGACCAAGGCGTTCGTCACCCCCGAACAGGTCGCCGCCTTTACGGTGTTCCTGTGCCGCGACGAGGCGGCGGCGATCACCGGCGCGAACCTGTCAATGGACGGCGGCTGGACCGCTGGCCGCGTCTGATGCGCCCTTCGCGTCGCGCGGGTCCTTCGCCCCGCCGGTCTGCATAGACTGGGTGGTGATCACCGCCGTCGGCGCGGGCGCGGCGCTGGTGGCGGTAAAGGCGAGCGCGGAGGGAACCGGGCCGGTGGCGGTCAGCACCGGCTTCTTCGCATCGACGCCCGGCACCGGCTGCAACGACGCGATGTACGCCGCGCCGTGCTGGTCGATGACGGTCACCCGCCCGACATTCGCCGCCTCCACCGCGTTCATGAACGAGCGGGGGCGCTTCATCAGCTTGGGCTGATCGGTGCCCGCCAGCCCGAGCCGTTGCGCCGCGACCTGGGTGAAGGTGACGCAGTTGCGCTTGTTCATGTTATAATGCTGGTCGCCCGTCGGGCCCCATTCCTCGATCAGCTTGAGCATGTCCTGATATTGCGCATCGGTCAGCGCCATCGAGAAATGCGCGTCGCTCGACTTAAGGTAGTTGAGATCGGCGGGCTCGAGCATCCCGCCCACGGTGCCGAAGAGGATGGCGGGGCTGATATGCTTGGCGGTGAAGCCGATGTTGAGGTCCACCGGCGCGCCGCCCGCATCGGGGGCGCCCCGCATGGTGATGAACGCGTGCGGAAACATCTGGCCGAGCTCATGGCTCCAGAAGGTGATCGTCACCGCGGCGGAGGCGGGCGCGATCGCGGTGAGCGACAACAGGGCGGCGGCAAACGCGCGGGCGAGGAAACGCTGGATCGACATGGCGCACCTATACCGAAAATGCGCGCGTTTCGGAAGCCGCAGCCTTTTCGGGGCGGATATAGATCGACATCAGGCTCGGGTCCGCCGCCTTGAGTGCGCGCTCCAAGTCCCCGATCAGCGTCTCCGCCTCGCCCATTGTCACCTGATCCTCGAAGTCGGCGCTGATCGCGACGAAGACGTTGTGCGGCCCGGTGTGGATCGTGCGGACATGGTTGACGCCGGTCACCGCCGGGTGGCGGGCGACCGTCTCGCGGACGCGCGCGATCAACGCCGGGTCCGCGCGCTCGCCGATCAGCAGCCCCTTCGCCTCGCGCGCGAGCAACCCCGCGACGAGGCCGAGCATGACGCCGATCGCGATGGAGGCGACCCCGTCGAGGCGCGGGTCGCCCAACGCGTGGCTGAGCGCCACCCCGAGCGCCGCGACGACGAGCCCCGCCAGCGCGGCGCTGTCCTCGAACAGGACGATGAAGGTCGCCGGGTCCTTGGACTCGCGCATCGTCCGCCACCAGCCCGCCTCGCCCTTAGCGCGCGCGAACTCGCGCATGGCGACCCGCCACGACCAGCCTTCCAGCGCGAACGACACGCCGAGCACGACGTAGCTCAGCGTCGCGCTCCCCAGCGGCTCGGGATGAGCTACATGCCGCGAACCCTCATAGACCGACACCCCCGCGCCCGCCGCGAAGATCAGGATCGCGACCACGAGGCTCCATAAATAGAGCTCGCGGCCATAGCCGAACGGGTGGAGCACGTCGGGCGG
>CALMGC010000219.1 GCA_937863505.1 uncultured Sphingomonadales bacterium
TCACATGCTCGACCAGCGAGGCGAGCACCGCCGCCGCATAGCCGGTCGCCGCGCCGATCAGCAGCGCCCGGTCGCTGCGCCGCAGATACGCTTCGGTGAGGAGCTTGCCCGTCGCCATCGGCGTGTTGAGCAGCCGCCCGCGCGCCAGCGGGATCGCGCGGTCGATATAAGCGGTGTCGCGCCGCTCGGGGGGCACTAACAGCTCGCGCGGCACCCGCGCCATCGCCAGCACGACACGATTGTCGCTGACGGCGGTGGTCCGCAGCTGGCCCGTCACCATCGCCTCGCGCATCGCGTCGAAGCGTCCCCCGTCGATCATCGCCTGGTCCATGCGTCCCCGTGACACAGCTGTTTTACTAAAGCAACACACGTCGCCCCTGCCCCACTCTGTATCGGGCGCGCGCGCGCTCGCCAAGCGGGCGTCGGCTTGACCACGCGAACAAATCCCCGCATGGCGCGCCGCCTTGGCCCGATGGCGGAGTGGTGACGCAGAGGACTGCAAATCCTTGCACCCGGGTTCGATTCCCGGTCGGGCCTCCACCCCTCAGACTCGCTCCGGCGCATAATCGACTCGCCTCGTCGACAGAGCGCGACTCGGCAGGAACGCGCGATTCGCGAGTTCGTCGGGGCCGGATGCGAGCCAAGCGCCTCCGTTCCTCCCTGATCGACCGGATCGTGTTTGACGACGAGCGCGAGACGCTGGCGGTATGGTTCCGCAACTCGCGCCGCCACGTCTACGAAGGCGTCCCGCGTGCGGTGTACGACGCGTTCGGCAAGGCGAGCTCGGCCGGGCAATTCTTCAACGAATGCGTCAAGGGCCGCTTCCCCGGCCATCCCGACCCGGCGGTGAAGCGATACAGGCCGCCGGCCTAACACCATTGCCCTCCCGCAACGGATCGGCAAAGGCGCTCGTTGAGCGCGGACGCGACACGGGGGCGAAGGCTTGAAGATCACGGTGTGGGGGCTGACCGTCAGCTCGTCCTGGGGCAACGGTCATGCGACGCTGTGGCGCGGGCTGATCCGCGGGCTGGCGCGCGCCGGGCACCACGTCACGTTCGTGGAGCGCGACGTGCCCTATTACGCGCAGCATCGCGACCTGACCGAGCTGCCCGGTGCGCGGCTGATGCTGTATCGCGAGTGGGACGAGGTGTTCGCCGCCCGGCGCTCGATGCTCGACGCGGACGTGCTGATGGTCACCTCCTACTGCCCCGACGCGGTCGCGGCGACGCGGCTGATCGAGGCGGAAGGACGCGGCGCGCGAGTGTTCTATGACCTTGATACCCCCGTCACGCTGGCGCGGCTCGAAGCGGGGGAGCCGGTCGCGTATCTGCCGTCCGAGGGGCTCGGCGGGTTTGACCTGGTGCTGAGCTATACCGGCGGTCCCGCGCTTGAAGCGTTGGAGCAGCGGCTCGGCGCGCGGCGGACCGCACCCCTGTACGGGCATGTCGACCCCGAGGCGCACCGCCCGGTGCCGCCGGCAGGCGAGTGCGGCGACCTGTCCTATCTCGGCACCTATGCCGACGACCGCCAGCCGGTGCTCGCCGAGCTGTTCATCGCGCCAGCTGAACGCGCACCCGAGCGGCGGTTCATGCTCGGCGGTTCGGGCTACCCGCACGGCTTCCCGTGGCGACCGAACATCTGGTTCTCCGGCCATGTCGCCCCGCCCGAGCATCCGGCTTTCTTCTGCTCGTCGCGGGCGACGCTCAACGTGACGAGGCGCGACATGGCGGCGATGGGCTGGTGCCCGTCCGGCCGCCTGTTCGAGGCCGCGGCGTGTGGAGCGCCGATCGTCAGCGACACCTGGCCGGGGCTCGACCGGTTCTTCACGCCGGGCGAGGAGATCATCCTCGCCGCGCAAGCCTCCGACGTGCTCGATGCGCTCGCACTGTCCGACGCCGAGCTCCGCCGCATCGCCGACGCGGCGCGCGCGCGGGTGCTTGCGGAGCATAGCTCGGACGCGCGGGCGCGCGAGCTGGTCGGATTGCTGGAGAGCATCGGGCAGCGACAGGCGGTCGCCGCCTGATGTGGGGCATCATTCCGGCGGCGGGCAACGGCACCCGTATTCAGCCGCTCGCCTTTTCCAAGGAGCTGCTCCCCGTCGGCAGCCGCATGGAGGCGGACGGGTCCGAGCGGCCCAAGGCGGTGAGCGAGTACCTCGTCGAGCGCATGGTCGCGGGCGGGGCCACCAAGGTCTGCTTCGTGATCTCGCCGACCAAGTCCGATATCGTGCGTTATTTTGGCGGCGGCATAGGCAAAGTGGACACCGCGTTCGTTGTCCAGCCGCAAGCGGCGGGCCTGTGCGACGCGATCTTCCGCGCCTGTCCGCTCATCGCGCCCGACGAGCCGGTGCTGGTCGGGCTGCCCGACACGATCTGGTTCCCGCTCGACGCGCTGAAGCTGCTGCCCGATGACCGGTTGTCGTTCCTGCTATTCCCGGTGGAACGGCCGGAGCTGTTCGACGCAGTGGTGACGGACGAGGCGGGCCGCGTCGAGGAGGTGCAGGTCAAGCGGGCGGAGGCGCGGACCAACTGGGTCTGGGGGGCATTCAAGATGCCCGGCCATGTGCTCCACGACCTGTGCCGCCTGTGGCGCGAGCCCGGGCGCGGCGACGAGTATTTTGGGACGTTGGTCAATGCGTGGCTGTCACTGGGCAACGAGGCGGTGGGGGTGCGCGCGGGCGAGAGCTATGTCGATGTCGGGACACTGGGAGGCTATCGCTCGGCGATCTCGCTGCTGGCAGGCGGGGCGACGTGACCGCGCACGACTGGGCCGAGCGACTCGCGAGCGGCGAGCCGATCGATGCGCCGGTGGCGCTGGTCGTCGCGCATCCGGATGACGAGACGCTGTGGGCGGGCGCTGCGCTCGACCGGCTGCGCCACCTGACGCTGATCCTGCTCACCGATGGCGCGCCCGAGGACATGGGCGACGCGCAGCGGCTCGGCTTCACCACGCGCGAGGACTATGCTCGCGCGAGGGCGAACGAACTCACCCGCGCGTTGGAGGCGCTCGACGCGAGGCCGAAGCTGATCCGCTACGAGGTGCCCGACAAGCAGGTGGTCGAGCACCTCCCCGAGCTGATCGAGCGGTTACGACGTGACCTTACCGGGGCCGAGCTCGTCATCACCCACCCCCATGACGGCGGTCACCCGGACCACGACGCCGCCGCGCTCGCGGTCAGCCGCGCGGCGAGCGCGCCGATCGTTGAATTCGCCTGCTACGCGCAGGTGAAGGGCGCGCGCGTGTTCGGGCGATTCGTCGCTGACCCGGATAGTCCCGAATGGGCTCGTCCTCTTGACGCACCCGACCGCGCGCGCGTCGACTCGGCGCTCGCCGCACACGCCACGCAGGCGCTTGTCTTCGGCGAATGGCGACCCGAGGCGGAGCGCTGGCGCGCCGCGCCGCGCTATGATTTTACCCAGCCCGCGCCGGGAGAGGGCGCGTTGTACGACGGTTTCGGGTGGACGCTTACCTCCCACCGCTGGCGCACGATTGCGACCGAGGCGCTCCAGTCCGCATGGCGCTGACGGTCTGCTCCGTGTCCTACCCCTTCGCGCCGGTCACCGCCGACCCGGCGGGGGGCGCGGAGCAGGTCCTGTCCACCCTCGACCGCGCGTTGACCGCCGCCGGGCACCGCTCGATCGTGATCGCGCCCGAGGGCTCGGCGGTCGCCGGCGAGCTGCTCACCGTTCCCGCTCCCGACGGCCTGATCGAGGGCAACATCTGGGAGCGCACCCACGCCGCCGTCCGCGCGCGTATCGCCGAGGTGATCGCGCGCGACCGGCCCGACATCCTCCACCTGCACGGCATTGACTTCGGCTCCTACCTCCCCACCCCCGGCCCGCCGGTGCTGGTGACGCTCCACCTGCCGCTCGCCTGGTACACGCCAGCCTGGCTCACCCCCGAACGCCCGCACACCTGGCTCCAGCCCGTGTCAGCGAGTCAGGCGGGCCCCGCCTCACCCGGCGTCCGGCTGCTCGACCCCATCCCCAATGGCGTCGACCTCGACCACTATCGCCCCGGCCCGAAGGGCGACCGCCTTCTCATCCTCGGCCGCATCGCGGAGGAGAAGGGGTTCCACGACGCGCTCGACGCCGCCGCTCGCGCGCGCGTGCCGATCGACGTGGCGGGCAAGGTGTTCCCCTACCCCGACCACAAGCGCTACTTTGCCGAGCAGGTCGCGCCCCGGCTCTCGGACGACCGCCGCTATCTCGGCGCTGTCGCGGGCGAGGCAAAGGCGGCGCTGCTCCGCGAAGCACGGTGCGTGCTGATCCCCTCCACCGCCGCCGAGACCTCGTCGCTCGTCGCGATGGAGGCGCTGGCGAGCGCGACGCCGGTGATCGCCTATCGCTCGGGCGCGCTGCCCGACATCGTCGAGGACGGGCGGACCGGTTTCATCGTTGACGATGTCGCTGGGATGGCGGAGGCGATCGGTCGCATCGACGCGATCGACCCCGCTGCCTGCCGCCGCGCGGCAGAGCAGCGGTTTCCGCTGTCGCGCACCACAGCCGCCTATCTCGACCTCTACCGGGAACTTGCTGCATGACCTGGACCGAGGAGGTGTTCGCGCAATTCGAGGCGGGCGAGATTTCGCGGGAGGTCGCGCTAGCGCGGCTGCTGTTGTCGGGCGAGGCACCTGATCCCGCGACTCTGCCCGCGCCGCTCGCCGAGCTGGCGCGCCAGCATGGCGGGCGGCTCGACCACCTCGCCGGGCTGGCGCGCGAGGGGTTCGACGCGGACAATCTGGAGGGCGCAGCGCGATTGTTCGACGGGCTGGCAGAGACAGCGCCCGAAGCGGCGGTGGCGTTTTACACGCTCGGCGACCCGGCGCTGCTGGCGCAGGCGACGGGCGAGCTGGCGCGCGTGATCCTCGACTGGGCGCCGGTCGCGGGGCGGCGGGTGCTCGACTTCGGCTGCGGCATCGGCCGGGTCGCTGCGGCGCTCGCGCCCCACGCGCGCGAGGTGGTGGGAGTTGACGTCTCGGCGGGCATGATCGCGCAGGCGCGTGCAAGGGCGAGCGCGCCCAACCTCCGGTTCGAGCATAGCGACGGGCGCACGCTGGCGCTCCCCGACGCGAGCGTCGACCTCGCGGTCGCGGCGGACAGCTTTCCTTTTCTCGTCCGCGCGGGCGTGCTCGACGCCGCGATGGCCGAGTTCGCGCGCGTGCTCACGCCCGGCGGCGACCTGCTCGTGTTCAACTGGTCGTATCGCGGCGATGATGTCGGCGATGTGGCGGATGCGCGCCGGGTTGCGGACCGGTTCGGCTTCGACGCGGTCCGTGTCGGAGAGCGACCGTTCCGCATCTGGGACGGGCGCGGCTTTCACCTGCGCCGCTTATGACCTCGGAGGAACACTGGACCCTGTTCCGTGCCGACCCGCGCGCGACGCCGTTCCAGTCGCCCGCCTGGCTCGACGCGTGGTGGACGCATCTGGGCGGCGGTGAGCGGGTCGACATCGAGGCGCGCGACGATGCCGGGCGGCTGATCGCGGCGCTGCCGTGCTTCGTCTGGCATGACGCGGGCGTACGCCGGCTGGTGCCCGTCGGCGCGACGCAGAGCGACTATCTCGACGCGGCTGTAGACCCGGCAGCACCCGACGCGCGCGCGGCGCTGTGGCGCGCGATCTTCGCCACCGCCGACCGCTGGAACGAGCTGCTGTTCCACGACGTGCGCGAGGACTCGCCGCTGCTGGGCGGCCTGCCCGATGGCTGGCGAGCGACGGACGAGCCGTGCGAGACCTGCCCGGTCCTAGCCCTCCCCCCTGCCCCGCCGCTGCTACCACAGCTGAGCAAGACGCAGCGGCGCAAGGTGGTCCACGACCGCCACCGCGCCGAAGCGCTCGGCGGCGTGACGGTCGCGTTCGCCGCGCCGGGGGAGATCGACGAAGCGCTCACCGCGCTGTTCGAGCTTCACGAGGCGCGCTGGCGCCTGGAGGGGCAAGAGGGGGTGCTCGCCTCGCCACGGGTGCAGGCGTTCCACCACGCCGCCGCCCCCGCGCTCGCCGCCGCCGGGCTGCTGCGGATGCCGGTGGTCCGGCATGGGAGGCGCATCGTCTCCGTCCTGCTCGGCCTGTGCGACGGTCGCCGCGGGTACAGCTACGTCATCGGCAGCGACTTCGCCGTCCCGAAACAGAGTTTCGGCACCCTCGCTTTCGCGCACCTGATCGAGGCCTGCCTCGCCGAGGGCGCGCGCGAGTTCCACTTCCTGCGCGGCGAGGAAGGGTATAAGTATGGCTGGGGTGCGGAGCCGACGCGGACGCTGCGGCGAGTGGTGAAGCGGGCTTAGCTACAGCCCGGCGTCGGCCAGATGCGCCATCAACTCCCCCCGCAACCGCTCCAGCCCCGCCTCGCTCCACGCCTCCACCCGCGCCGTGAGCTTGGGTTCGGTGCCCGAGGCGCGGAGCAGCCACCAGCCGTCGGAGGTGGTCACGCGCAGGCCGTCGGTGCGGTCGATCTGCGCGCCCTCCCCGTCGAGCGCCTCGGCCACTGCCGCCAGCACCCGCGCCTTGTCCGCGTCCGCGCAGGGCAACCGCAATTCGGGCGTGGCGAAGGTGCGGGGTAGCGCTCGCTGAAACTCGGTCAGGCTTCCGCGCCGCCCGATCGTGGCCAGCACGCGCATCGCGACGTGGAGCGCGTCGTCGGTCGCGTACCAATCGTCGGCAAAGAAAATGTGCCCGCTCATCTCGCCCGCCAGCGGCGCGCCCTCGCGCAGCATCGCCGCGCGGATCAGGACATAGCCCGACGGGCTCAGCACCCCGCGCCCGCCCGCCTCGGCGACGCCGTCGAGCAGCACGCGGCTGGACTTCACATCCGCGACCACCGCCGCGCCGGGCCGGCGGGCGAGCACCTCCTGCGCCAGAAACAGGATCAGCTGGTCGGGCCAGACGATCTCGCCCACGCCGTCCACCACGCCGATGCGGTCGCCGTCCCCGTCGAACGCGATGCCGAGGTCGAGCCCTCGCTCGCGCACCAGCGCTTGCAGCTGGACGAGGTTTTCCGGCACAGACGGGTCGGGATGGTGCGCCGGAAACGCGCCGTCGACCGCGCCGTTGATGATGTGGTGCTCGCCCGGCAACGCCGCGACGATGCGCGCCAGCACGTCCCCGGTCGCGCCATTGCCCGGGTCCCACCCGACCCGGCGCGCGGGCGCATCCGGAGCCGAGCGAATCAGGCGCGCGATATAGGCGCTCTCCACCCCTATCGTTTCCGCAGTGCCGCGCAGTGCAGGACTCGCATCGGCGGCGACGAGTGCCCGCAGCGCCGCCCCGAACACCGGCTCCACGCCCATCAGCAGCTTGAACCCGTTCTGGTCCGCCGGGTTGTGCGAGCCCGTGACCATGATCCCGCCGTCGAGCCCGCGGTCGTGCACCGCAAAGTAAAGCATTCCCGTCGGCCCGCGCCCGACCCGCTCCACATCCACGCCGCCCTGGGCCAGCCCCTCGACCAGCGCCGTCTCCAGCATCGGCGAGGACACGCGTCCGTCATAGCCCACCGCCACCCGCCGACCACCGTTCGCCAACAGCGCCGCCGCGTAGCGCCGCCCCAGCGCGCAGGCGTCGCGTTCGGTCAGGTCGCGCCCGACCACCCCGCGCAGATCATAGCTCCGCACCAGCGCCGGGTTGACCCTGTCCACGCCGTTCCGTCCCATTTCGCCCCTCGTTCGTCCCCGTACGCAACCGGTTCGTTACGCTAAGGGTTTGACCGGCAACAGGAGGAACGGATGAGCGATACCGGTCGTGGGGCGACGAACCCGCTGGCGATCCCGCCCGGCGGCTGGCTGGCTGTGCTGAAACGCAGCTGGGCGGAGCAGGGCAAGGACAATATCAGCCTGATCTCCGCCGGGGTCGCCTTCTACGGCTTCCTCGCGCTTGTCCCCGTGATCGCGGCCACCGTGCTGATCTACGGGCTCGCCGCCAGCCCCGCGACCGTGGCCAAGAACGTGCAGTCGCTGACCAGCATCATGCCCCCCGACGCCGCCAAGCTGGTCGGCGAACAGCTGTCGAGCGCGGTCCACACGTCGGGCGGCAAGAAGGGTTTCGGCCTCGTCGTCGCGCTCGCGCTCGCCTTGTTCAGCGCGCGCAGCGGCGCGACGGCGGTCGTCACCGCGCTCAACGTCGCCTATGACGAGGAGGAGAAGCGCGGGTTCATCAAGCTGAACCTCGTCGCGCTCGCGATCACGCTGGCGGCGGTGCTGATGGCGGTGCTCGCCGCGGTTGCGATCGCGTCGATGGCGAAGCTGGAAGCGATGCTGCCCAACACCAACGTCGTCGTGCTGACGATCGGGCGGATCATCTCCTACCTCGTGCTGGCGGGCGTCGGCGCGGCGGCGGTCGCGACGCTGTACCGCTATGGCCCGTCGCGCGAGACGGCGAAGTGGAGCTGGCTGACGCCGGGATCGCTGTTCTCGGCGGTGTTCTGGATCCTGCTGACGCTGATATTCGGCATCTATGTGAGCAAGTTCGGCAACTACAACGCGACCTACGGCTCGCTCGGCGCGATCGTGGTGATGCTGACCTGGCTCTACCTGTCCGCCTATGTGCTGCTGTTCGGCGCGGAGCTGAACTCTGAGCTCGAGCGCCAGACCGCCAAGGACACGACTGCCTCGGGCGACAAGCCGATGGGCCAGCGCGGGGCGCAGGCGGCGGACACGGTCGCGGGCGAGGACGCGCCTTCGGACCAAGGCGGCAAGCCCGCGGTCGGCGCGGCCAAGCCGGATGCCAAGGAGCCCCCTCGCGGGACCGAGTATCTGCAGGGCCGCGCGGCGGCGCGGGTCGCGGGCGCGGCGCGGCTGGGCAAGGTCGGTATGGTCACGACCG
>CALMGC010000220.1 GCA_937863505.1 uncultured Sphingomonadales bacterium
ACGCAGCTGCCGATCCCCGCCGACCGCTTCGCGCCCGCGCCCTTACGCGTCGCGGCGTGCGCGGCCCCGCATGACGCGGCCTATTGGGCGGCGGCGATGCGCGGGCAGGACTTCCGCACGGAGGACCATCTCGACACGGCGGCGTTCAACGCGGCGCTGTGGCGCGGGCTGGGCCAAGGGGCGGAGCCGGTGGCTCGGGACGGCGCGGACTTGCGTGGCGGGCGGGGGAAGTTGCTCGCGGGCGTGGGGGCGTGTGGGTGAGGTGAGACGCAAACTTGCGCCGTCATGCAGCGTGAGAACCGTTTGTGATTACCCCACGACAACTCTTCGTCACCCCGGCCTCGTGCCGGGCCCAACGACGTCCGCGAATTTCCCGATCGCGAGACTCTCACCCCGGATACGGAGCGCGCTCCTATTTATTCCAAGCGGGGCGACGCTCTCGCACGCCCTTGATCCACTTCGGGAAGTTAGCGGCCTTATCCGCGTCCGCCGCATCCAGAGCGGCCAGGTACTGGCGATTGTTCTCTTAGCCGACGATCACCGCCGCTCGTGTCTGCGCGCATTGCGTCTTGGCCAATCCGAAAATGTCTTCGTCTTTGGCGTCGGTATGAGAAGCGCTGATGGCCGCGTGCATCATACATTGATCATAGGCGATGTAGCCTTTCTGATCGGGTGTCAGCTGCGCGGGTGCCTGCGCGAAAGAATTGGAGGGCACGACAGCAACGACCGCCAGACCCAATGCCGCACATAATCGCATGTCGCTTCTCCGTTCGTCCGACGCACGCCGATACTGATGTGTCGTGAAGAAAAGGTGAGCGCTCTTTTCCGAGGTCCGACCGCGTTTGAGTTCTGAAAGTACGAAGCTGCAGGCCGCGCCGACGGCAAAGCCGCCGGCTCGACGTCGACCGGGTCGCTCTAGCGGCTACGAGCCGCTCGACCGCCCGCCGGCCGGGTCAGGAATTGCGCTTTGCGCACCGGCGCGGAAATACCTTCCGTGCCTATTCCTTCCATGCCCAATAAAGCTGCGCGGGCGGCACGTTCCACCATTCCATGTCGTGGTCGATCCGCGCCCAATGCGGCGTCAGGAAATCGCGCACCTTCGGCGAGAACTGGTATACCAGAAACGCGCCCCCTACCCGCAGCACCCGATGCGTCGCCGCCGCGATCTCCGGCCCCACGCCCGGCGGCAAGGTAGAGAAGGGCAGCCCCGACAGCACATAGTCGGCGTGCGCGAAGCCGTGGTCGGCGACGATCCGCTCCACGTCCGCCGCCGAGCCGTTCACCGCCGAGAAGCGCGGGTCGGGAATCGTGCCGCGCAGATAGCGAATGAAATCGGCGTTGGTGTCGATCGCGATCAGCTGCGCCTCAGGCGCCATCCGGTCGAGTATCGGACGGCAGAAGGTGCCCACCCCCGGCCCGTACTCCACGAACAACCGGCAATTCGCCCAGTCGACCGGCTCCAGCATCTTGCGGATCAGCTTGCCCGACGAGGGCATCACCGAGCCCACCATCACCGGATGCTTGAGAAAGCCCTGAATGAACATCCCCCAGGGCGAGGGCACGCCATCGGCGCGGGGCGCAGAGCGGCGACGGGCGGCGGTGGTGCTGGAAGGCGGCATGGTCCCCGTTCGGCGGCTGTTCGTCGCACCCGCGCTTCGCAGACATGGAGCCTGCGTTCAAGCGCCTGGGTTGGTGGAGGGTTCCAAGGTCGCCGGGCCGCGCCGACTCTCCCGTGCCCCGCCGCGACGGGCAAGGCGGCGCGCGCGTTGGCGCTGTCCTACACGCCGCCTCTTGTGGCAGAAGCTGGCCCATGTCCGTATCCGCCCCTTGCCCCACCACGCGATCCACAGCTCGACAGGCCGGTTCGGTTTTGCGGTACGGCTTACCCCCATTAGCGTGCGGCGAACTTAGCGAACTTTGGAATGTCAAGTATGCTCGCCAGCGCTGACGACCCGACACTCGCGGACGGGATCGAGCAATGAACCGCACCGGGCAGACCGCCGTCATCTTCACCAACCGCCGCAACGGCGCGGACGAGGCGGGCTACGCCGCCGCCGCCGCGGCGATGAAGGCACGCGCCGCGCTTCAGCCCGGCTTTCGCGGGATGGACAGCGTGCGCGGGGCCGATGGCGCGGGCATCACCGTCAGCTGGTGGGCGGACGAGGCGAGCGCGCTCGCCTGGCGGCAGGATGTCGAGCATAGCGCCATCCGCGAGGCGGGCCGCGCGCGCTGGTACGATGCTTACGAGGTCGCCGTCGCCACCGTCGGGCGCAGCTATGCGTGGACGCGCGCGTGACCGGTCCCGCGCGCGGCTTCGCGCTGCTGTTCACGGTGATGCTGACCATCGCCGCCGCCAACACCGCGCTCCAGTCGGTGCTGCCCGCGCTCGGGCGCGAGCTCGGCGTCGCGGACAATGCGGTCGCGGGCGCGTTCTCCGCCTCCGCGCTGCTGTGGGTGGTCGCCGCCCCGTTCTGGGCCAACCGGTCCGAACGCTACGGGCGGCGAGCGATGATCCTGCTGGGGTTGGGCGGGCTAACCGTATCGCTAGGCTTATGCGGGCTGTTCCTCCTCGCCGGCATTAACCGCTGGATCGGCGGCGTCACCGCGTTCGCGTTGTTCGTCGGCGGGCGGATGATCTATGGCGGGCTCGGGGCCGCCGCGCCGCCTGCGGTGCAGGCGATCGTCGCGGGCGAGACCAGGCCGGAGGAGCGCACCCGCGCGCTGACCCTGCTCGCCTCCGCCTTCGGGCTCGGCACCATCCTCGGCCCCGCAATCGCGCCGTACCTGATCGGCGGGCGGGTTGGCGGGGTGGAGGTGGGTCTCGCGGGGCCTGCGTTCGCGTTCTCGCTGTTCGGGCTGACGATGCTGCTGATCGTCCGCGCGACGCTACCCGCCGATGGCGCGATCCATGCGGGCGGCGCGGCGTCCGCCTACCCCTCCATCGGCGGCGAGCCGACCGGCGCGAGCGTCCGCGCCGCGACCGAGAGTCATGCGGAAACGGTCGGCTATCTCGACCGCCGCGTGCGCGCGTGGCTGGCGGCGGGGCTAGTCAGCGGCCACGCGCAGACGATGACCAGCCAGGCGATCGGCTTCCTCGTCATCGACCGGCTCCACCTCGCCCCCGCCGCCGCGCTGGAGCCGACCGCGATCATCCTGATGATAGGCGCGGGCGCGTCGTTGCTCGCGCAATGGGGGGTGATCCCGTTACTCGACCTGTCGCCGCGCGCGCTGGTGCTGTGGGGGCTGGTGCTCGCGGCAGCGGGATGCGCGGCGACGGGGCTGGGCACCTCGCTCTACGCGCTCGCCACCGCCAACGCGCTCGCGAGTTTGGGGTGGGGCTTCACGCGGCCCGGCTATACCGCGGGCGCGTCGCTCGGCGTCGGCCCGGACGCGCAAGGCTCGGTCGCGGGCAAGGTCACCAGCGTCAACGGCGCGAGCTTCGTGCTGGGCCCGAGTA
The DNA here is from genome assembly GCA_937863505.1 of uncultured Sphingomonadales bacterium. Classification (GTDB taxonomy): domain Bacteria; phylum Pseudomonadota; class Alphaproteobacteria; order Sphingomonadales; family Sphingomonadaceae; genus Sphingomonas. Next base: position 3,458 of record CALMGC010000220.1, read on the forward strand.
TCGGCGTGGGGCTGTACCAACTGTCGCACGCGCTGCCGTATCTGGTCGCGGCGGGGGCGTGCTTGGGGTTGCTGGGTTATTGCTGGCGGGCGTTGAAGTGAGAAGACTTGCCTTACGCAAAGACGCGAAGAACGCAAAGAGGTCGGAGGTACTCGGTGATGCCAGCGTCTGAACCGGTAAGGATCTGCGGCCGAGGGCCGCTTTATCTCCCCTTCTTGGCGTCCTTCGCGTCTTTGCGTGAGACATCCTTCTTGGTCGACCCAAGCTCCGTCCGCTCCCCTCAGTCCCGCCGCGCCGTCCCCGGCAGCGCGAAGCCGATCGGTTGCAGCGCGGTGGCGTCCTGCTTCAACCGGCTACCCATCTGTTCGTAATCGCGCTCGGTCTCGGGCGTGACGCTGGCGCGCGACTCCTTGAGGGCTTCGTCGAAGTCCACCATCCACACCTCCGCAGCCTTGATCGAACGTCGCAGCGCGATCAGCCCCGCGCGGCGGACCACATCGCCCAGATCCGCGCCCGTATACCGCTCGGTCCGCGCCGCCACCGCGTCGAGATCGACGTCGCCCGCCAGCGGCATCTTCTCCGTCTGGATGCCGAGAATCCGCCGCCGCCCCTCCCGGCTGGGCACGCCGACATAGATCAGCTCGTCGAACCGCCCCGGTCGCAGCAGCGCCGGGTCGACGAGGTTGGGCCGGTTGGTCGCGCCGATCACCACCACCGATTGCAGCTCCTCCAGGCCGTCCATCTCGGCGAGAATGGTGTTGACCACCCGCTCCGTGACTTGCGGCTCGCCCATTCCGCCGCCGCGCGCGGGCACCAACGAGTCCAGCTCGTCGATGAAGATGATGCACGGGCTCACCTGCCGCGCGCGGGCGAACAGGCGGGTGATCTGCTGTTCGCTCTCGCCATACCATTTGCTGAGGAGATCGCTCGACTTGGTGGCGATGAAGTTCGCCTCCGACTCGCGCGCCACCGCCTTGGCGAGCAGGGTCTTGCCCGTCCCCGGCGGACCATAGAGCAGGAAGCCCTTGGCGGGCCGGATGCCGAGGCGGCGAAACGCATCCGGGTCCTTGAGCGGCAGCTCGACGCCCTCCTTCAACCGCGTCTGCGCGTCGTCCAATCCGCCGACATCCTCCCAGCGGACGCGCGGCGCTTCCACCATCACCTCGCGCATCGCGCTCGGCTGGACGCGCTTGAGCGCCCCCAGAAAGTCGTCGCGCGTCACCGACAGCGTGTCGAGCACCTCGGGCGGGACCGTACGCTCTTCGAGGTTGAGGCGCGGCATGATCCGCCGCACCGCCTCGATCGCCGCCTCGCGGGTCAGCGCCGCCAGGTCCGCGCCGACAAAGCCATAGGTGGTGCGCGCCAGCTCCGCGAGGTCGACTCCCTCGGCTAGCGGCATCCCGCGCGTATGAATGCCGAGGATCTCGCGCCGACCGCGTTCGTCGGGAACGCCGACGACGATCTCGCGGTCGAACCGGCCGGGACGCCTGAGCGCCTCGTCGATCGCCTCGGGCCGGTTGGTCGCCGCGATCACCACGAGGTTGGCGCGCGCCTCCAAGCCGTCCATCAGCGTCAGCAGCTGCGCGACCAGCCGCTTCTCCGCCTCGCCCGACACC
>CALMGC010000221.1 GCA_937863505.1 uncultured Sphingomonadales bacterium
GACGACCGGAGCGCGCTCGCCCCCGCGATCGACGCGCGCGCCTGGGACGCGGCGGTGGCGTTCGCGCGGCGGCGGCGGATCGGCCCGTTCGCTACTACTCCCGCCGACCGCGACGTCCGCGAGAAGCAGATCGCGGCGATGGCGCGCGCCGGTCACGCCTTCACGCTCGCGCGCCAACTGGCGGAAGCGGCGCCCGGCTCGATGCCGATTGATGGTGATGCGGCGATGCACCATTGCGATGAGTTCGATTGCTGATAGCGTCGCGCAAGGAGTAAGCACGACCATGCGTACCGATGCCGCCGAGTCTGGACGCGAGGACGCGGGCGCGCCGCCGCGCCTACCCGCGCCCGACGACGACGTGTCGGAAGCGGGCCTGCGGCTGGCGGGCACGCTCAAATGGTTCGACGTGACGCGCGGTTTCGGATTCATCGTGTCGGACGCGGGCGACATCCTGCTGCACTTCTCCGTGCTTCAGCCGCTTGGCCGCCGCAGCCTGCCCGAGGGGACGCGGCTGGAGGTGCTGGCGGTGGAGGGCGAACGCGGGTTGCAGGCGCGCGAGGTGCTCCACCTCGACACCAGCGACGCGGCCGAGCCGGTGCGCGCGCCGCCGCGGGGGGAACGGGTCGACCCCTTGTCGCTGCTCGAGGAGGCGGGGCCGTTCGAGCCGGTCGTGGTGAAATGGTTCAACCGGCTGAAAGGCTATGGCTTTCTGGTCGGCACGGCGGAGGCGGGCGATATCTTCGTCCACGTCGAGACGCTGCGGCGCGCGGGCATCGAGGAGGTCGAGCCCGACCTGCCGCTCCGCGCGCGCGTGGTCGGCGGGCGCAAGGGGCCGCTCGCGGTCGAGGTCGCGCCGGCATGAGGCGGGCGGCACTGGCATTGGCGTCGGCAGCGCTGGCGGGATGCCAGAATGCCGCGAGTACGGACGCGTTGGCGACGACGCCGCGCATCACCGTGCGGAGCGCAGGCGGCGCACACGTTTTCTCCCTCGAAGTTGCGAGCACCGCGGCGGCGCAGGCCAAGGGGATGATGTTCCGCACCAACCTTTCTCCCGACGCGGCCATGTTGTTCTGGCCCTACCCGGCCCCCGTCAACGGCAAGCGGCAGCCGCCTGCGGTGGCGAACTTTTGGATGAAGAACACGCCGAGCCCGCTCGACATCATTTTCATCCGCGCCGACGGAATCATCGTCCGCATCGCGGAGAATGCGGTGCCGTTCGACGAAACCCCGCTCGGCTCGGGCGAGCCGGTCGCGGCGGTGCTGGAAATCCCCGGCGGCCGCGCGGCGGAACTGGGGATTGCGGAGGGGGACCGGGTGACGTTGCCCAAGTAAGGGTTAGCGGTAGGTGGCCGTCCGCCTTGCCGCGCCCGCGCCCGCGCGGTAAGCGTCCTTTATGGGCATCAACCGTAATCCCTTCACCTGGTGGAACGGCGCGTCGATCGGCACGATCCTGGGCTTGCGCGGCAAGGTGAAGGTCGGCGAGGATCACCTCGGCAACGTCTATTACGAAGGCGGCAAGGACGTGCACGGCCTGCCACGCCGCTGGGTGATCTACAACGGCCCCAACGACACCAGCCGCATCCCGCCCGAATGGTTCAGCTGGATGCACCATCAGATCGACGATGTGCCTTCGCGCGCGCTGCCGCCCGCCCGCGCGTGGCAGCGACCCGCACAGCCCAACATGACTGGGACCGCGCTCGCCTATCGTCCGCCCGGTGCGCTGGAGAAGGGCGGGCATCGCGCGCCCGCGACCGGCGATTATGAAGCGTGGACGCCCGAATGAAGCGCGCCGTCGCCGGGACGGCCGCGCTGGCCGCCTTGGCCGGAGCGGGATGGTGGAGCGTCGCCGGACGGAGCGCCGAGCCGGGCCAGGTCGCGACCGCGCCGATCCCCGCGCCCGCCGAGGCGCCCCAGTCCGGCAATGTAACCAGTGTCGATGCGCCGGGCCAGGCCGCGCCCGACAATGACGGCACGCCGATGGCGCAGCGCGTCGCGGTGATCGGCCTGCTCAACAAGCGCAACGGCGCGAGCCGCGACCTGACGCTTCACCCCGGCCAGGCGGCTCGCGTCGGCGACGTGATCGTCCGCCTGCGCGCGTGCGAGCAGACCGCGCCGTGGGAGCAGGAGCAGCTGACGGGCGCATTCCTGCAAGTCGACACCCAAGGCTTCGACCACCACTGGCGGCGCAATTTCTCGGGCTGGCTGTACAAGGAACGGCCTGCGCTCAACGTCGTCCAGCACCCCGTCTACGACTTGTGGACCAAGAGCTGCACGATGTCCTTTCCCGCGACCGGGCCGGATACCACGGTGGTCTCGCCATCGGGTGACGACGCGCCCGCGACCCGCTCCAGCCGGAAGAAGTCGCCCGCCGCCGCAGGTGACGCGTCCGCGCCGACCGCGCCCGCCAGTGCCCCTTCCAGCAACGACACATAATCCGCGCGGCTGATCTCCGTCGCGCCGAGGCTGGCGAGGTGATCGGTCATGAACTGGCAGTCGAGCAGCTCATACCCGCCCGCGTTCATCCGCGCGACCAGGTGCGCGAGCGCGACCTTGGACGCATCGCGCGCGCGCGACACCATCGACTCGCCGAAGAACGCACGGCCTAGCGCGAGGCCGTAGAGCCCGCCCGCCAGCCGCTCGCCCTCCCAGCACTCGACCGAATGCGCGAAGCCAAGCGCGTGGAGCGTGTGGAAGACCTGCTCGATGCCGGGGTTGATCCACGTCTCCGGGCGACCCGGGACCGACTCGGCGCATAGCTGGATGACCTCACCGAACGCGCGGTCGACTGTCACCGTGAACCGGTCCGCGGCGATCGTCTTGCGGAGCGATTGCGACAGTCGAAAGCCGTCGAGCGGCAGGACGGCGCGACGGCGCGGCTCCACCCAATACACGCCGTCCGCATCCCGCGCGTCCGCCATCGGGAACACGCCGACCGAATAAGCACCGAGCACGAGCTGCGGGTCGAGGGGGGCGGACATGGGCGCAAGTGTAGACGGAGAAACGCCCCATCACAAAGACGTGTTGCAAGCCGCGAGGAGGTCGCCGCCGATAACAACTCGGAAACGACTGCGCCGCTAATCAACAGCTTGACCGAGGTTGCGGACGTGCACTGCCGATCAACCCGTGGGAGAGTATCATGGCGGTTTCCGGCAGCGAACGGCGGGTCGTCATCGTCGACGATTCAAGAACGATCCAGGCGATGCTCGACAATGCGTTCAGCGTCAGGGCTGATTTTCGTGTGGTGGGATTTTGCAGCGACGCAGAGTCGGCGGTCGAGATGATCCGGCGTTTGATGCCGGACCTCGTCACGATCGATCTCTGCATGCCTTATCTGGACGGGGCGGCGCTGTTGGACATGATCCGCGACCTCAAAGACGTGTGCAAGATCGTGGTGTCCGACACGGCTGTCACCAAGATGCTTTTGACTTCCAAGCTCATCGAAGCGGGCGCATCGGCGTGCCTCGGCAAGAGCGAACTGGTCCGCAGCCCCGAGACGTTCTTTCGGAAAATAAATGCCGCCATCGCTTCGGTCGGCAAGGAAAAGCGGCACCATCCCGTCGTGCCAAGTGGGGCGGTCCTGGCCCGCGCGGAGCCCGGTCGCGTCGCCCAAGAGCGCTCCCTCCCCAGTTTTCCTGTTCCCGCGGACGAGACGGCGCGTCTGGAGGTGATCCGCGTCAAGGCCTTGGCGAACGCTTCGCGCGAGGCCCAGTTTGACCTCATCACGAAGCACGTCGCCAAGGTAACCGCGTTTCCCGCTTGCCTGTTGACGTTCATCGACCGTGACACGCAGTGGATCAAGTCCGCTCATGGTCTCGACACCGAAAGCACGCCTCGTCACCAGGCGTTCTGCAACTACACGATCTCGCAGGGCGGAGCCTTTGTGGTCGCGGATACCGCGGCGGACGAACGCTTCTCCCGCAATCCTCTGGTTACCGGCGCGCCGCACATCCGGAGCTATGCCGGGCATCCCGTGATAACCAGCGACGGCGTCAGTATCGCGGCGCTCTGCGTGATCGACACGCGTGTGCGAACGGCGTCCAGACAAGTGCTTGACCAATTGGCCGACATGGCCGGAATCATTGCTGAAATGATCAATCAGCGGGCCCCCGTTGCTGCTTGAGGGCGCAGTTGCCGCTTGAAGGCGCAAGCTGCGCCGAGGCGTAGGGTTGCCGGAGGGGCTGGCGATTGGGCTGGAGCCAGGCGTCCAGCTTGGTTAGGCCGAAAGCCGTTACGGGAGTAAATCCCGTGACGTCGGACGGGTTCGACCGCCTTGCGGCCGACCCGTCGGCCGGCCTTTCGCGTCGCTTCGCGACCCGCGCGCAAGCCGGCTTGCGTGCCTCGCTCGGGCCTAAACGTGACAGCTGAGCTCGGGCTTGTCCTTGTCCTTCCAGCTGATCTTCTTCTCGTCGCCGGTCAGCGAATAGCCATTGGGCGCGGTGAAGGGACCGCCAACGGTCGCAGCGGTCAGGTGGACGGGCTCGCCCGCCTTGGTCGGATGCACCGTCGCCTGCTTGTTACCCTTGAAGAAATCCACCGTGATCACGCTCTGGTCCTTGCAGCGGAACTCGACGGTGGCGCTGATCGCGGGGGGAAGCTCGACCGGCGGGGCGGCGGCGACCTGGTTCTTCATCGGATCGGTATTACCGTCCACGATGATGGGTTTGTTGTGGCACGCGGCGAGCGCGAGGAGCGCCAGCGGCGCGACGGCGAGGGGGGAGAGCTTGGTCATACCGCACCAGTTTGCCGAGGGCTCGCGCGCCGTCAAGCGCTTGTGTGTTGCGACGCGGCAAATCGTGCCGGGAATAGCGGTGATCCTCAGGCGAGATACGCCGCGAGCGCCTCCCACGCTGGCTGCTTTGCGGCGAGGCCGACCGTGTGGAGCGGGCTGGACGAGGGCAGCGTGACCAGCGCGACACCGGCTGGCGGGGGGCCGAGCGCCGCTTGACCGATCCGGGCGGCGATCGCGCCGTTGAACGCGATCGCGCGAAGCGACGGGAGACGCGCGACGAGCGCGGGCAAGTCGTTGGCCGCCGCGTCCCGGATCGCCGCGTCGCTGCTCCCCTTCCGCCGCGCGGAGGCGACCACGTCCCACAACGCCACCTGCGCCTCCACCAGCGCGGCGAGCCGGTCGGGGTAGGCGAGCATGGCGAGGTCGCGCCCGACGACGGGCGACATCAGCCGCCAGAACTGGTTCTGGGCGTGGGCATAATAGCGCTGCTCCGCAAGCGACCGCTCCCCCGGCAGGCTGCCGAGCACGAGCAGCCGCGCATCGACGCGCAAGACGGGCGGGAAGGAGGCCTTGAGCATCATCGGGAGGTGACGACCTCAGGGCAGGCCGGGAACGAGTGCCTTGTGGCGAGCCGCGACATCGGCGAATATAGCGCTCCCGGTCGCGGCGGGAATGGACCCGAACTCCACCTGAAGCGGGATCGTTGGGCCGACCGGCTGCCCGTACACGCGCGCGAGCTGCTGCCCCATCTCCATCCACACCGGGCGAACCACGCGCGCCGCGCCGCCCATGCCGAGGTTGGTCGCATAGCCGTAGGTCGCAAGCGAGTAGCGCTCCAGCGCCGCGGTCTCGAACACCCAGTCGCCGGGCTGTACGCCTGGCCCGGTGAATTCCAGTCCCGCCGCGGTTCCGATCAGGAACGACCGACGACCGGCTAGGAAATGATGCTGGTTGATCATCACCGCCCAGTTGCCGAGCAACGTCGAGGCGAGCTGCTGCGCGTCGTCCATCGGAGCGACGCCTGGGATCGCGAACCGCGCCAGCGTCCGCGCCGCGTCCGCCGCCCGGTCGATCCAGCTCGCGTTCGCGCCGCGTATCTGCTGGCCCACCAACCTCCTGATCTTCCGGTCGTCGTCCGTCTCGAACTCCCGTTTGAGCGTCTGTACGGTGAAGGCGTGGGCAAACGGCGCGCGCGCGAGCCCGACGCTGTCCGTATGCCATTGCGGGATCATCAGCTGACGAATCGATTCGGGAATGCCGATCCGCGCCAGTTCATCCGACAGCGGAATAGGTATCAGCCCCCCGGGCAGGGGGCCGACGCCTGTCGCCACAAGAAGGAAGGGCCGTACCCGCGCGACGCCCCGAAACGTCAGCACGTCCTGCGCATGCCACCGTCGGCTGTCCTTCCAGACGGCTGCGGTGTGCGCGCTCATGAACTTGGGCATGTTGGCGAGCAGCTGCGCGCCCGTCGGCAGCGTCGCGCCTCGATACGGTCGTATGAAGGTGCGAAAGTAATTCACATGGACGTTGCCGTCCCCGACCCTGATCGGGAGCGCCAGGAAGTCACCCATCGCCGTTTATCTCCTCTACCCGTGACTTACCCCACAACGCAACGCGCTGCGTTTCGCAACGTCCTTGCCGCCGTTTGCGCAGCAAAGCCATCGTCCCTTGGCCCGTCTCGCCGTGCGCTGTATCGAGGTTTATGCCCGCGCTCCCCAACTCGCTCGCCCTGATCGGCAACACGCCGCTGGTTCGCCTCGCCGGGCCGAGCGCGGCGGCGGGGTGCGACATCTTCGGCAAGTGCGAGTTCACCAACCCCGGCGCGTCGGTGAAGGACCGGGCGGCGTTGGCCATCGTCGAGGACGCGGAGGCGCGCGGCGTGCTGATGCCCGGCGGGACGATCGTCGAGGGGACGGCGGGGAACACCGGCATCGGCCTAGCGCTGGTCGCCAACGCCAAGGGCTATCGCAACGTGGTGGTGATGCCCGAAACGCAGAGCCGCGAGAAGATGGACACGCTGCGCGCGCTCGGCTCCGAGCTGGTGCTGGTGCCCGCCGCGCCCTTTTCCTCCCCGTGCCATTTCGTCCACACCTCGCGGCGGATCGCCGACGAGCGCGAAGGCGCGGTGTGGGCCAACCAGTTCGACAACGTCGCCAACCGCCGTGCGCACATCCACGGCACCGCCGAGGAGATCTGGGCGCAGATGGACGGACGGGTCGACGGCTTCACCTGCGCGGTCGGCACCGGGGGAACGCTGGCGGGGGTCGGCATGGGGCTCAAGGCGAAGGACGAGCGGGTCCGAGTCGCGCTCAGCGACCCGCACGGCGCGTCGCTCTACAACTGGTATGCGCATGGCGAGCTGAAAGGGGAGGGCTCTTCGGTCGCGGAAGGGATCGGGCAAGGGCGGATCACCGGCAATCTGGAGGGCGCGCCGATCGACACGCAATACCGGATAGGCGATGTCGAGGGGCTGGAATGGGTCGACCGGCTGCTGACGGAGGAGGGGCTGTGCCTCGGCCTGTCGTCGGGGATCAACGTCGCGGGCGCGGTGCGGCTGGGGCGCGAGCTGGGCGCGGGGGCGCGGGTGGTGACGATCCTGTGCGATACCGGATTCCGTTACCTGTCGACGCTGCACAATCGCGACTGGCTCGTCACCAAGGGACTGCCCGTGCCTGCGCGGCTGGCCGACTGATCGACATCACGCGTCGTTGTTGCTAAGGCTTGGAGAGATGGCCGTTTCTCCGCAACCGCCTCGCGCTCCGCAGGTCGTGCAGCGCGTCAAGGTCGGCCTGACCGGGCTCGCGATCGTGCTGCTGCTGATCGTGCTCGCGAGCGTGCTGGTGCGCTCGGTCGGGCACGAGCGCGCGGTCGCGGCATCGGGTGCGTCGCGCGCGGACCTCGCCGGCAATCTGGCACAGGTCAACGCGGCGGATTCGGCGAGTGAGCCGCTGGCGGAGATCGGGGTCGCGCCATCGGGGCAAGGCAACGATTTGGCCGGGTCCGCGCCGGGCCGACCTGCGCGTTGAAGGGGTCGCGCCTTTTCCGACTCACGTTTCCATTGTTGCCGTTCCGACGCCCGTTTCGGCGGTCGCTAACCCATGCGAACTTGGGTGCGAGTCGCTGAAAAAAATTATCTAATGTTAATAGGTGAAATCCCGTGATTTCCCGTTGCATCCCCAAATCGCCCCTGTTAGCTCGGTGGCACAGGGGCAATCCTCTCAGCAACGATGAGTCACCGGCAAACGGCGTACAAGCCGCTTTCCGGATCGTGGAGGCTTGCGCGCCGTGTGCGAGGATGGCGTGTCAGACAGGGGCTTTTATCAGGGATCCGGTCTCGGCCTTGTCGATGACAAGGGTCGTGTCGCTATCCCAGCCTCGTTGCGCGCGACGCTCGCCGCCAACGCACCGCGCCCGGACGGCAAGGACGGCGGCATGGTGGTCGTCAGCGTTCATCAGGACGCCAAATGCCTCATCGCCTATGACCAGCCTTACGCCGCGACGCTGAAGTCGCAGCTGGACATGGCCGAACTCGACTCGGGCACGGGCAAGCGCGACTTCAACGTCAAGCGCGGCGCGGCGCTGGGCGAGCTGGTGCCGTTCGACGGGTCGGGGCGGTTCATCCTGCCCGAGCTGCTGCTGTTTCAGGCAGGCATCGCGCAGAACGCCTTCTTCTACGGCGTGTTCGATTATTTCGAGATCTGGGATCCGAAGACGCTGGTCGAGGCCGAGGGCATCCCCGACGCGGTGAAGGCGGCGGCGCGCTTCTATTGCGGCAAGAAGGGGATCGCGTTGTGAGCGTATCCCCACATATCCCCGTGCTGCTGGGAGAAGTAGTGGACGCGCTCGCCCCCGCGCCGGGCGAGCGGCATGTCGACGCGACCTTCGGCGCGGGCGGCTACGCGCGCGCGCTGCTGGCCCGAGGGGCGCGAGTATGGGCGTTCGACCGCGACCCGGAGGCGATCGCGGCCGGGCGCGAGGCGGAAACGGTGAGCGGTGGCGCGCTGACGCTCGTCCCCGCCGCGTTCTCGGCGATGGCTGAGGAACTCGTGGCGCGCGATGCGATGCCGGTCGAGGGCGTGACGATGGACATCGGCGTGTCCTCGATGCAGCTCGACCAAGCGGAGCGCGGCTTCTCGTTCGGTGCGGACGGGCCGCTCGACATGCGGATGAGCCGCGAGGGGCCGAGCGCCGCCGACTTCGTCAACGAGGCGGACGAGGCGGAGATCGCCGACGTGCTGTACCTCTATGGCGAGGAGCGCCAGTCGCGCCGGGTCGCGCGCGCGATCGTCGCCGCGCGCCCGCTGACGCGGACCGGCGAGCTGGCGAACGTGATCCGCCGCGCGCTCGGGCACAAACCGTACGACAAGAAGGACCCGGCGACGCGCGCGTTTCAAGCGATCCGCATCCACGTCAACCGCGAGCTGGGCGAACTGGAGGACGGGCTGGTCGCCGCCGAAGCGGTGCTCGCACCCGGCGGGCGGCTGGCGG
>CALMGC010000222.1 GCA_937863505.1 uncultured Sphingomonadales bacterium
GGGCCGAGGCGCGGGCGCGCTCACTACAGGCGTTCGCAGAGCGGCGTGGGGCGGCTTGGAGGGCGCGTGCGGCGTGGTGGGCGCGACCACCGGCGCGAAGGTGTCGACCGCGCCGTCGACCGCCGTCGCGCGCGTGTCCCTGCCGCGCGGGGCGCTGGCCAGTTCCTCGGCCCGCGCGGCCTTGCCCCGCGCCTCGATCTCGTTCGCCATCGCCGCGCCGCGCCCGCGCTGTTCGGGCGTCAGATAGCCGTCCACCTGCGCCAGCGTCGTCGACGCCTGCGCCAGCCCCTGCTGTGACGAGCGGCTGATCAGGGCATAGCCGCGCACCTCGTCCTTGGGTGCGCCGTCGCCGTTGAAGACGATCGTGCCGAGGATCAGCTCCGCGCGCCGCTCGTCGCGCGCCGCCGACTTCTCCAGCCACGGCAGCGCTTCCGCGCGCTTGCCTTCCGTATAGAGTGTGAGGCCGTAGGCGTCGCTCGCCATGACGTGCCCGTGCGCCGCCGCCTTGGCGTACCACGACTCCGCCTGCGCGAGGTCGACCGGTACGCCGCGACCGAGCTTGTACGCCTGCCCCAGGTTGAACTGCGCGTCCGCGTCGCCCGCGACCGCGGGGCCGCGCCATTGCTCCACGGCGGCGGCGAAGTCGCCGCGCCGCCACGCCTCGACCCCCGCCTTTACATCCGCCAGCGCAGGCGCGGCGGCGAGCATCGCCAGCGCCGCCGCGACCATCCGTGCCTTCATGTCCCGTCCCCACCGCTGATCCCGCCGCCTTCATGCCGCGTCCGCGCGCGAATGGCAAAGCCGGCGCCAACCATCTCCGCCGGGCCGTTAACCGCTTCTTAGCCCGCGCCGTGCGACCGCGCAGCTTCGACAGGGAGTGTGGGGGCACATGCGCGTTCTCGCGATGGCATCGCAAAAGGGCGGATCGGGGAAGACCACGTTGTCCGGGCACCTCGCGGTGCAGGCGCAGATGGCGGGCGCGGGGCCGGTGGTGCTGATCGACATCGACCCGCAAGGCTCGTTGTCCGATTGGTGGAACGAGCGGCAGGCGGAGTTCCCCGCCTTTGCGCAGACTACGGTGGCGCGGCTCGCCGCCGATCTGGAGATGCTGCGCCAGCAAGGCTTCAAGATGGCGGTGATCGACACCCCGCCCGCCATCACCGTCGCGATCCAGAGCGTGATCCAGGTCGCGGAGCTGATCGTCGTGCCGACGCGCCCCTCACCGCACGACCTGCGCGCGGTCGGTGCCACCGTCGACCTCTGCGACCGCGCGGGCAAGCCGCTGATCTTTGTGGTCAACGCCGCGACGCCAAAGGCGAAGATCACGTCCGAAGCCGCCGTGGCGCTGTCGCAACACGGCACGGTCGCCCCGATCACCTTGCACCAGCGTACCGACTTCGCCGCGTCGATGATCGACGGGCGCACCGTCATGGAGGTCGACCCCAAGGGCAAGTCGGCGGCGGAGGTCGCGGCGCTGTGGGTCTATGTTTCCGACCGGTTGGAAAAGAACTTCCGCCGCACCGTCTTCTCCGCGCCGCAGGCCGGGGCCGCGCGCAACGGCGCGGGCGGCTTCGGTCGTCGCGTGGTGGGGTGAGCGCGATGTTCATCGCTCCCAAGCCGCTCGCTTCGCTGTCCTCCGGGCTGCTGGCGCGCAAGGGCCAGGCGCGCCCGGCGATGCGCCCGCAGGGCTATGCCTCGCTGGCTCCGGCGACGTCGCTTGAGGACCTCGGCTGGAACGACATGGGGCCGCCCGAACCCGAGCTGCCGCCGGTCCTTGTCGAGCGCGCGGCGCTGAAGGAAGAGGTGGAGCAGATCGCGGTCGTGCCCGAGCCCGTCGCGCACGAGCCCGCCGTCACCGCCGCTGCGCTGCCCGAACCGCGCGCGGCTGGGCGGGGCAAGGCCGCGTTCACGCTGCGCCTCGACTCTGCCCGCCACCTCCGGCTGCGGTTGGCGAGCGCGGTGACGCATCGCTCGTCGCAGGCGCTGCTGACGCAGGCGCTCGATGCCTTTCTGGATACTTTGCCGGACGTGGAGGCGCTCGCGCGCCAATGCCCCGCGCCCACGGGAGACCCCGCATGACCACCCGCGCCCTGATGAGCCTAGCCTTGTCCACGCTCGCGATCGGCGGCGGTGCCGCTGCCGTGCTGGGCGGGGGCGTCGCTTCCGCCTCCGCGCCGAACGAGGCCGCGCTGGGCAAGGCCGCCGCCGCCAAGGCGAAGGAGGCCGGGGCCGCGCTTGCCGGAGGCAGGACGGACGCGGCGGTTGCGCTCGCCGAACAGGCGGTGACGTTGCGCCCGCAACTGACGGCCTACCGCCTGCTGCTCGGCCAGGCGTACCTCAAGGCGGGCCGGTTCACCTCCGCGCGCGCAGCATTCGCGGATGCGCTCACGCTGGAGCCGGGTAACGGCAAGGCGGCGATCAACCTTGCGCTGGTTGAGACCGGGCTGGGCGACTGGGCGGGCGCGCGCGCGGTGCTGGAAGCGCATGGGGCGACGATGCCCGCCGCCGATCGCGGGTTGGCGCTGGCGCTTGCTGGGGACCCGGCGGGCGCGGTGGAGCTGCTGACGGCGGCGGTGCGCTCGCCCGAGGCGACGGTGACGACGCGGCAGAATCTCGCGCTGGCGCTGGCGCTGGCGGGGCGTTGGCCGCAGGCGCGCGTGATCGCGGCGATGGATCTTGCGCCCGCCGATGTCGACGCGCGGCTGGAGCAATGGGCGGCGTTTGCGCATCCGAGCGGCGCGGCGGACCAGGTCGCGGCGCTGCTGGGCGTGACCCCGGTCGCCGATGGCGGGGAGCCGGTTGCGCTGGCGCTGAACGCGGCGGCGACGCCGGTGCAGATGGCGGCGGCCAAGCTCGCCGCCGATGTCGCGCCCGCGTCCGTTGCCGAACCGTCGGTGGCTGTCGCTTCCGCGTCCGTCGGCCCTGCCGTCGCCGGCATCCAGTTCGCCGCACCGAGCCCGGTGGTCCAACCGCTTCCTGCCGTGGCGGTCGCCGCCGCCGAGCGGGTGATGGCGAGCCCGGGGGCGTACAAGGTGGCGCTCAGGTCCTCCGCTTCCCGCCCGGCGTCCCGTGCGCGCGGCGACTGGTTCGTGCAGATCGGCGCTTACCAGAACGCCTCGATCGCGCATGATGACTGGACGCGCGCGACGCGTCGCGATGCCGCGTTCCGGTCGTTCACGCCGGAGGGGATGACGTTCCAGGTCAAGGGCGCGGCGGTCTATCGCCTGTCGGTCGGCGGCTTCGCGCGCGGCGACGCGGACGCGCTGTGCCGCGCGTACCGCGCCAAGGGCGGTCGCTGCTTCGTCCGCCAGGGCGCGGGCGAGCAGATCGCGAGCTGGGCGCGAAAGGACGTGCAGCTCGCGATGCGGTAGGGGCGCGTCTCGGCCCGTGCTTCGACAGGCTCAGCACGAACGGAGTGTTGGCGTAGGTTCAACTATCACCGTTCGTCCTGAGCTTGTCGAAGGACGGGCCGAATACCGAACCGCTGGTCAGCTAATCTCCCGCCCGCCCTTCCACACGCGCAGCACCCGCCCCTGCACCGGCAATCCGTCGAACGGCGTGTTCCCCGCCAGCCCGGGCAGCCGCTCCGCGCTGATGATCCACGGCGCTCCCGGGTCGAACAGCACGAGGTCGGCAGGCGCGCCGGGGGCGAGCGTCCCCGCCTCCACCCCCAATACGCGCGCGGGCGCTTGCCCGAGCATCGCGAACAGCCGCTCCATCGTCGCCACCCCGTCGCGCACCAGCGTCAGCGACAGCGCGAGCAACGTCGCCGCGCCCGCCGCGCCGGGGCTTGCGTCGGCGAAGGGGAGGCGCTTCTCCTCCGGCCCGCGGGGGTCGTGCGCGGAGCATAGTACGTCCACCGTCCCGTCCGCGATCGCCGCCAGCGTCGCCTGCCGGTCCGCCTCCGAGCGCAGCGGCGGGGACAGGCGGGCGAAGGTGCGAAAGTCGCTCACCGCATTGTCCGATAGCAGAAGATAGGCCGGGCTCGTCCCGCAGGTGACGCGCACGCCGCGGCGCTTGGCGGCGCGGACCAGCTCGAACCCGGCGGCGGTCGTCACCAGCCGCAGGTGCAGCCGCGCGCCCGCCTCCTCCGCCAGCAACAGGTCGCGCGTGATAGCCAGCGCTTCGGCCAGCGCGGGCGCGGCGGGCAGACCGAGGCGGGTCGCGGTCTCCCCCGCGGTCGCGACCGCGTCGCCCGCGAGCCCGCCATCCTCCGCGTGCGCCACCACCGCCATGTCGAGGTCGCGCGCGTACGCCAGCACCCGCGCCATCACGCCCGAGTCGCCGATCCACCGCGCGCCGGTGCCTAGCGCCTTTGCGCCCGCCGCGCGGCAGATCGCCGCCTCGGCTAGGTCTGTGCCCGCCAGCCCCTTGGTGGCGGCGGCGATCGGATGAATCCACAGGTCGGGCTTGCCGATCAGCGCCGCGCGCTGGACAAGGCCGGGGCCGTCGAGCACCGGCGATTGATCGGGCATCAGCCCGACACGCGTGATCCCTCCGGCACGGAACGCCGCGCGGTCGATCGCGAACACGCCGAGGTCGACGATGCCGGGCGCGAGCGTCTTGCCCCGGCAATCGACCACCTCCGTCACTTCCAGCCGGTCGACGATCACGCCATCGCTGACGAACAGCTCGCCCTCGCGCATGCCCTCGGGGCCGACGACGCGCGCATTGGTGAAGCGCAGCCTCATGCCCAGCCCTCCACGCCGCGCGCGCGGCGCGTGAGCACGTCGAGGCAGGCCATCCGCACCGCGACACCCATCTCGACCTGCTCAGTGATCGCGGACTGCGCGCCGTCCGCGACGCTCGAGTCGATCTCGACGCCGCGGTTCATCGGCCCCGGGTGCATCACCAACGCCCCCGGCTTGGCGCGCGCTAGGCGTTCGGGGGTAAGGCCGTAGCGCAGGTGGAATTCGCGCGGAGAAGGGACGAAGCCGCCCGCCATGCGCTCGTTCTGGAGCCGGAGCATCATCACCACGTCCGCGCTCTCGAGCGCGGCGTCGAAGTCGGTGAACGGGTCCACGAACATTGTCGCCATCGCGGGCGGCATCAGCGTCGACGGCGCACACACCCGTACCTCCGCAGCCAGCGCGGTCAGCGCGAGGATATTGGAGCGCGCGACCCGGCTGTGGAGCAGATCGCCGCAGATCACCACTCGCTGCCCCGCGACGCTCCCGCGCCGCCGCCGGATGGTGAGCGCGTCGAGCAGCGCTTGCGTCGGATGCTCATGCCGCCCGTCGCCCGCGTTGAGCACGGGGCAGTCGACCTTGTCCGCGATCAACCGCACCGCCCCCGAGCTGGCATGGCGGATCACCAGCGCGTCCGCGCGCATCGCGTTGAGCGTCTGCGCGGTGTCGATCAGCGTCTCGCCTTTCTTCACGCTGGACTGCGCGGCGTGCATGTTGACCACGTCCGCGCCGAGCCGCTTGCCCGCGATCTCGAAACTGAGCAGCGTCCGCGTCGAGTTCTCGAAGAAGGCGTTGATGAGCGTCAGTCCCGCGAGCCGCTTGTCGGGCGCGGCGTGGGCGCGGTTCGCCTTCACCCACGCTTCCGCCTCGTCGAGCAGGAAGCTGATCTCGTGCGGTTGCAGCCCCGCGATACCGAGCAGGTGCGGGTGCGGGAACGCCGACCGACCGGCGAGCAGCGGGGCGGGGCGGGCGTCCGGGACGGGCATCGAGCGACGCCGATACGCACCCGGGCGAGGCGGGGCAAGCCGCTTGCCCGCTTCCCGGCACCCGGGTACGCCGCGCCGCGACGCATCCGCCGGGGGGCTAGTCGTGAAGCTGATCTACCACGAGCATCTCGAGGAGCGCCACTGGATCGAATGGCTGCTCGGCGACGTCGTCACGAAGGTGATTATCGACCCCGATCACCACGCGCATGGGGGTGATGTGATCCAAGTCGTGAGCGGCAACTCGACGCCCTATCGCCACCGCCACGCGTTCTTCGAAGCGTGCCGCAAGGCGAGCCACAATCTCACGCTCTGGCATGTCGGCGACGAGTGGCTGTCGGGCGGGTACGACACCTATCGCTATTTCGACCGGGTCATCAAGAATCACGGGTCGAGGCTGGCGATGGCACCCGGTATCTTCACCGCGCCGCTCGGCTATCCCAACGGGGGCGGCGAGACGCAGCCGCTGCCCGGCCTCGCCGACCGCCCGCATGTCTGGAGCTTCGCTGGCAGCGTCAAGGCGTCGCGCGCGGACATGATCCGTGGGCTGGAGC
Source organism: uncultured Sphingomonadales bacterium (assembly GCA_937863505.1). GTDB lineage: Bacteria > Pseudomonadota > Alphaproteobacteria > Sphingomonadales > Sphingomonadaceae > Sphingomonas. Next base: position 6,226 of record CALMGC010000222.1, read on the forward strand.
GCGTGCCCGGGGGGCTGGTTCACGACACGGCGCACGACGGGCATCTCAACCGCGAGCAGTATCAGGCGCTGATGCGCAGGAGCGTGTTCGTGCCGTCGCCGATGGGCAACGTCTTCATCGAGACGTGGCGCACCTATGAGGCGCTGGAGCATGGCTGTATCCCGATCGTCGAGCGGCGCGCGACGCTCGACTATTACCGGATGATCCTGGGCGACGACCCGATGCCGCGTGTGAGCAGCTGGCGCGCGGCCCCGGCGCTGATCGAGGCGCTGACCCGCGACCCGGCGGCGCTGGAAGTGCTGCGCGCGCGGGTGAGCGGATGGTGGAGCGAGCACAAGCAGGAGGTGCGGGACGGGCTCGCCCGCTTCATGCAGGAGCGGCACGCGGAGGACCTCGGCCGCTATGCCGCGCGTCCCCATATCAAGAACGCGGCGCTCTACCGCCCGCTCCAGATGGCGGAGCTGATGCGGCACCAGAGCCTCGGCAGCGCGACGCGGCGCGCCTTGCGTCCGCTGGAGCGGTTGCGCGGGCGTCATCCGAAGTGATGAGGCGGGGGCCCCGATCCGGTAAGGAGTGAGTACTTCTCACGGGGCTGATCCTCGGCAATCGGGAACGGAGTACCACCATGAAGATCGGGACCGTTGCCGCGCCACCTTCGGCCTCCTCGTCACCGCCGCGCCGGCGCAGGCGAACGGCACCGTGCCGGGCTATGCGGCGTCACCTCGGCCAGGAACGGGCTGGCGCTCACCGCCTGCGCCAAGCCGGCGGCGCGCCCGGCGGGCCACCTGACGCTCCGTCTCGACGCTCCCGCCGACTGCGCCCGCCGCGCCCGACCCGCTCAGCGCGAACGAGCTCGATCGCCGCCAGCTCAACGACCTCATCGCCGCGCTCTGAGCGGAGGGCGACCAGCTCGGCGCGACTGTTCAGTTCGCGACCGAGGCGGTAAGCAGGCGGCGACAGGAGCATTGCATGGCCGAGCCGCCTCAAGCTGATACCTCTCGCCCCGGCTTGAGCCCGGCGCAGGAACTCGTCGAGCGCGCCCGCGGGCTCGCCGGAGTGCTCGAGATCAGGACCGACACGTTCGCGGCACGCGAGCGGGCGGCCTACCACATCATGTCGCACCTGCTGGCCATGCCGACGGTGCGCGAATTCTCCAAACGTCACGATTATGGCAACGAGGTTCTGCGGAACACCGGCATCCTGTTCCCGCCGGAGGACGGGAGGAACACCGGCTTCATCTCGGCCGTCGGCGGGCAGGTGATCCAGATGCAGGAGTTCCCCTTCTGGTTCTCGCACCTCACCATGTCGAACGAGAAGTTGGCGGACGACTATCATATGGTCACGGCGATCATCGAAGGGATGAGCTGGATTGGCTGGGGACCATTGGCACCGGGAGGTGCTGGCGCGAGATCCGCGCTAGCTGCTGGGCAGAAGGCGTTAGATAGTGGCGCGCGAGCGGTAGCGACGCAAGCTGTACGAGGCTTTGCGTCTGGTGCGACCAAAGCCGTTACGGGCGGATTTAGCGGACCTGTCGCTATCGCTTGGGTGATCGGCGAGTTTGCCCTCACCGCAATGAAAGAACGTCAGATATTGTTGAAGCGCGAGCTTGACCGACGCTTTAGTGAGGGCACCTTGTCGGTTGAAACATATCGGAAAGCGTTGGGGGATAGCGCTACCCTTCCATATGTCTATTTCGCCCGGGTTCGCTGACATGGCGCGTGTTTCGTGGTGGCATTGGGCAATCCTTTTACTTTATGGTTATATCCTCGATCTGTGCGTTCGCCGTTGGTTCCCTAATCCTCCGGCAAGACAGTTGGTCGTCGGACTCGGAGGTGCGTTTCTGCTACTGGTCGCGACGATAGTCTATTTGTTAGTGTGGGCAACTTGGAAGAGGCGACATTAGCTGTTTACGTCAGCGTCAGCCCATCAATCGCACCTTGGAGAATGTACGCCGCCGCCAGATTGTCGACCCGCTCGGCGCGCTTGGCGCGGCTGACGTCCTGTTCGATCAGTGCGCGGGTGACGGCCTGGGTCGACCAGCGCTCGTCCCACAGCAGGATGGGATAAGGGAGGTCCGCGCAGTTACGGGCGAATGCGCGGGTCGATTGCGAGCGCGGGCTCTCGCTGCCGTCGAGGTTGAGCGGCAGGCCGATCACCCAGCCGACGACGTGCTGCTCGGCGGACAGGCGGACCAGCGCCGCCTTGTCGGCGGTGAACTTGGTGCGGCGGACGAGCAGCGCGGGCGAGGCGAAGCTCCACCCCGCGTCGCACAGCGCGGTGCCGACCGTCTTGCTGCCGACGTCTAGCCCCAGCATCCGCCCGCCCTCGGGCAGCGCGGCCCGGAACGTGTCGCGGTCGGCGGTGATCATCGCTGCGCGAACGCCGCCGCCCGCCGCGCGGCGTCGGCGCGGATATTGGCCCAGAACAGGCTGTAGTCGTACACATGGTAATTGTTGCCGGGCAGCACATAGCCGGGCAGGTTGGGCGGCGCGCCGATCAGCACGATGCCGGGCGGTGCGCAGCGGGCGGGAACCTGCGCCGGAACGATCTGCGCCGTTTGTAGGTCGGGCGTCGGGAACAGCGTGCCCAGGTTCGCGGTCGCGGACGCGGCGGCGTCGGGGGTGCCGGTCAGCGGATTGGTGCACAGCATCGGCGTTCCCCTCCTCGCCGCGCCGGTGAAGCCGGTGGTGCTGTTGTAGACATCGGTGATCAGCGACGGGTCGGCGGGCTCGGCGAAGCTTTGCCACGACAGGATGCACACCGCCTGGTCGGCGCGCGCGCAGGCGGGCAGTCCCATGCGCGGCAGGTCGGCGCTGACCGACACCGGCCAGCCGACGACATAGGCCGCCACCAACCTGCGCGCGAGCGGCGTTCCCGCCACCCGGTCGCGGAGCAATCGCGTAAGGTGCAGCGCCCCTTGGCTATGCCCGGCGAGGATGATCGGCCGGTCCGGCCCGACCTCGGCTAGGAACGCGTCGAACGCGGCGAGCACGTCGCGATAGGCGAGCCCCAGCGCCTGCTCCGCGTCCGCGCTGCTGGTCAGGAACGCGCCGAACGTCGCCTGGCGATAGCGCGGCGCGTAGACCTCGCCCACCTCGTTGAACGCGCTCGCCTGCGCGCGGAGGAACAGCGCCGCGCGCGCGTTGGCATCGGCATTGTCGAGCGGGGCGTTCCAGCGAGTGCGGTCGATGAACGAGGTCGGGTGGACGAAGAACACCGCCACGCGCGGCGGCTTTGCGGCGGCGCGGTAGCCCGGCGGGGTCCAGAGCGCGGGATTGCCGGGCAGGTCGGGCCGGGCGAGCCACATCCGCTTGTCGGCATAGGCCGCGCGCGCCATCGCCGGCTCGTCGTGGAACGGCGTTTTCGGGGTCGACGTCCACCGCAGCAGCTGGTTGCCGTACAGGCTATAGGCGATCGCGCCTGCCAGCACGAGCACGATCAGCGCGGCGACGACGTACAGGAACTTGCGGGCCAAGGACTGCTCCGGCGAAAGGAGCGGAACCCGTGCCCGAGCGCGCTCGGCGGCGCAACTCGGGTTGCGCGGCGGCGGCGCGCGGGCTAGCCGACGTTCATGTCGGTCGACACGAACACGGTGGAACGGATCGCGCGGCTCGCGCGCATCGCATTGCGCGACGGCGAGGCCGAGCGGCTCGCGCCCGAGCTGGGCAACATCTTGGGCTGGATCGAGCAGCTGGGTGAGGTGGACACGCGCGGGGTGGAGGCGATGACGGCGGTGATGCCAAACACGCTGCGGCTGCGTGACGACGTGGTGACCGACGGCGGCATTCGCGAACAACTGATGGCGAACGCGCCGCAGGCGGAGCACGGGTTCTTCACCGTGCCCAAGGTGATCGAATAGTGACGGCGCTCACCGATCTCGGCGTGCGCGCCATTCGCGACGGCGTCCGCACCGGTGCCTTTTCCGCGCGCGAGGTGGCGGATGCGTTCATCGTCGCGGTCAGCCGCGCGAAGCCGCTCAACGCGTTCCTGGTCGAGACGCCCGACCATGCGCTCGCCGCCGCCGCCGCCGCCGACACCGCGCGCGCGAATGGGGAGCTGCTGAAGCCGCTCGCGGGCGTGCCGATCGGCATGAAGGACCTGTTCTGCACCGCCGGGGTCCCGACCACGGCGGCGAGCCACATGCTCGAAGGCTTCACGCCGACCTATGAATCGACCGTCAGCGCGCAGCTATGGGGCGCGGGCGCGGGGATGCTCGGCAAGCTGAACATGGACCAGTTCGCGATGGGCTCGTCCAACGAGACGAGTTACTTCGGCAACGTCGTGTCGCCGTGGAAGCGCAGCGACGGCGGCAACGCCCCGCTCGCGCCGGGCGGGTCATCGGGCGGGTCGAGCGCGGCGGTGGCCGCGCGACTATGCCCGGGCGCGACCGGCACGGACACCGGAGGTTCGATCCGGCAGCCCGCCGCTTTCACTGGTATCAGCGGGATCAAGCCCACTTATGGCCGCTGCTCGCGCTGGGGCGTGGTTGCGTTCGCCTCCTCGCTCGACCAGGCGGGGCCGATGGCGCGCGACGTCACCGATTGCGCGATCATGCTGGAGGGGATGGCCGGGTTCGACGCCAAGGACGCGACGTCGCTGCGGCTCGATGTGCCGCGCTGGGAGGCTGGGCTGAACCCGAGCATGGCGGGCAAGCGCGTCGGGGTGCCGCGCGAGTATCGCGTCGACGGGATGCCCGAAGAGATTGAGGCGCTGTGGCAGCGCGGCTGCGACTGGCTGCGCGACGCGGGCGCGGAGGTGGTCGAGGTGTCGCTCCCGCACACGCGGTACGCGCTGCCCGCCTACTACATCATCGCGCCCGCCGAGGCCTCGTCCAACCTCGCCCGCTATGACGGGGTGCGCTATGGCCTTCGCGACCTGCCGGACGGGGCGGGATTGCAGGATATGTACGCCGCCACGCGCGCGGACGGCTTCGGGCCGGAGGTGAAGCGGCGGATCATGATCGGCACCTATGTGCTGTCCGCTGGCTTCTACGACGCGTACTACACGCAGGCGCAGAAGGTGCGGACGCTGATCGCGCGCGACTTCGAACATGCGTGGGAGAGTTGCGATGTGCTCCTCACCCCGACCGCGCCGAGCGCCGCCTTCGCGCTCGGGGAGAAGTCCGCGGACCCGCTGGCGATGTACCTCAACGACGTGTTCACCGTGCCATCGTCGCTCGCGGGCCTCCCCGCGATGAGCGTGCCCGGCGGGTTGGACAAGGCGGGGCTGCCGCTGGGCTTGCAGGTGATCGGCAAGCCGCTCGACGAACAGGGTGTGTTGAACGCCTGTCTGGCGCTCGAACAGCGGGCAGGGTTTTTCGCGCGGCCGGAGGCATGGTGGTGATCGAGGTTAGGCCGATCTTCGGGTGGGGATGGCTTGGAGTGGACGGCTGCGCGGTCGAGGTCCCGGCACCTTTCCAGGTGCACGTCTCCATGTCGAGGGGCAGGATGATAGCCGGCACCGCACAAACAGGTGCATACGATGGCATGACAGTTGAGCTTCGGGCACGGCATGTAGCCTGGGATGGAAACGTGAACGTCCAATTTTGCGATGCGGATGGCACAAAGGGTGTGACCGGTTATGCTGCCATCCCACTTGAGACGTTGAACCTATGACCGACTTCCGCATCCAAGGCGCCACCGGCGAGTGGGAGGTCGTCATCGGGCTGGAGGTCCACGCGCAAGTCACCTCCAACGCGAAGCTGTTCTCCGGCGCGTCCACCACCTTTGGCGCGGAGCCGAACACGCAGGTGTCGCTGGTCGACGCGGCGATGCCGGGGATGCTGCCGGTGCCCAACGCCGAGTGCATCCGCCAGGCGGTGCGGACGGGCATGGCGATCGGGGCGACCATCAACCGCTGGAGCCGGTTCGACCGCAAGAACTATTTCTACGCCGACCTGCCGCAGGGTTATCAGATCAGCCAGCTCTACCACCCGCTCGTGGGCGAGGGCGCGCTGGAGATCGAGAACGGCGACGCGACCAAGCGGATCGGGGTCGAGCGTATCCATGTCGAGCAGGACGCGGGCAAGCTGATGCACGACCAGCATCCGACGCGCTCCTATGTCGACCTCAACCGCTCGGGCGTCGCGTTGATGGAGATCGTGTCGCGCCCCGACATGCGCTCGCCCGCCGAAGCGGGGGCCTACCTGCGCAAGCTGCGCGCGATCCTGCGCTATGTCGGCTCGTGCGACGGCAACATGGAAGAGGGATCGATGCGCGCGGACGTCAACGTCTCCGTGCGCAAGCCGGGTGATGAACTGGGGACGCGGACCGAGACCAAGAACGTCAACTCGGTCCGCTTTGTAATGGCCGCGATCGAGCATGAAGCCCGGCGCCAGGTCGAGCTGATCGAGGACGGCGGCGCGGTGGTGCAGGAAACGCGGCTGTTCGATCCCGACCGCGGCGTCACCCGCTCGATGCGGTCCAAGGAGGACGCGCAGGATTACCGCTACTTCCCCGACCCCGACCTGTTGCCGCTCGAGCTCGACGATGCGTTCCTCGATGAGTGCCGCGCCAGCCTGCCCGAACTACCCGACGCCAAGCGCGCGCGGTACGAGGCGCTGGGCGTCACCCGCTACAATGCGGAGGTGCTGACCGCGGAGGTCGAAACCGCGCGCTGGTTCGACGCGCTGCTGGACGCGGGCGCGAAGCCTGCGCCCGCGTCGAACTGGGTCGCGGGCGAGCTGTTCGGGGCGTTGAACCGGCTCGGCGTAGGAATCGAGACGAGCCCGGTCACGCCCGCGCGCGCAGCCGAGCTGCTCGCACTAATCGCGGACGGGACGCTGTCGGGCAGCCTCGCCAAGCAGGTGTTCGAGGTGATGCTGGAAACGGGCGACGCGCCGGCGGCGATCGTCGACGCGCGAGGCCTGCGGCAGACCAGCGACACCGGCGCGATCGAGACGGAGATCGCCAAGGTGCTCGCCGCCAACGAGGGCAAAGTCGCCGAGTACCGCTCGGGCAAGGACAAGCTGTTCGGCTTCTTCGTCGGCCAGACGATGAAGGCGATGGCGGGCAAGGCGAACCCGGGCGTGGTCAACGAACTGCTTAAAAAGGCGCTGGGGTGAGGAGCTGGTTTCTCGCGCCGCTGCTCGTTGCGACGGCGACGTCCACCGCCGCCCAGACCGCTCCCGTATCGCTCCACGGCGAGGCATTCGCGGTGGGGGCGCTCCGGACCGAGCTGACCGCGGACGACAAGGTCGGGCGCAAGAAGGCGGGGCTGATCTGCGCGCCGGCGGGGGCGTTGCGCTGGCGCGACGTGGAGCCGTCGGGGAGCAAGGTGGCCGCCGCGGTCGCGCGGGCGGTGCGGGATGCGGGCGTGGCGATGGACGCGCCGGACGCGGACGACTGGCTAGGCTATCGCGCGCCGATGACCGGCTATCGGCTGATCGGCGACGTACTCGGCATGGACGCGAGCGCGTGCGTTCCCGCCTATGGCCTCGCGCGCAAGGTCGACCACGGCCAGCGGCTCAAGGGTGAGGGGCGGATGCGGGTGGAGTGGCGCATCTACCGCCTGGCCGACCGCAAGGAGATCGCGCGGACCGAGACCTGCGCCGCGTTCCGCTTCGATCAGCAGAAGATGCAGCCGTCCGACATCGGCCAGCTCGGCGTTATCGAGAATGCGCGCGTTCTGGGCCGGGACCTCGCGTCTCGTGCGCCCGCGATGACGCTGCCTGCCACCCTGATCGTGGCGGGGGAGGCCTGCCCGCCGCGCGTCGAGGCTCATCGAGCCCCGAGCGGCGCGGCGGACATCCAGTAACTTCCGCCTATTGCTGATTATAGTCCTGGTTCTTGACGACGCCGTCCGCGCCGCCTTCGCCGCCCATGCCGGTGGGCTCGGGGCCGCCTTCGCCGCGCGCGACCGCGTCGGCGCGGGCCTCGACCTCCTGCACGATGTCGGGGCGCTCATCGTCCGCGCCGGGCGGGAAGGTATCGGGCGGGCTGTCGGGGTGAGTGTCGGTCATGCTCGGTCCTTATCGCTCGGCGGGGTTCTCGAAGCCGATGCCGGGGCCGCCCGGGTCGGGGGCGTCGTAATCGGGGCTCGGCACGGTGAACTCGGGATCGGGGCTGCCCGGCATCGGCGTTTCGGCGGGCGAGGGTTCGAACGAAGGCATGAAGCCGGGGGAAGAGTCGGGCGGGGGCACGGTAGCCATGATCTGTCTCCTTGTCGCACCCCAACGCGCGGGCTCTGCGCGGGTTGCCCCGTCTCCGCGGCTGGTATAAGCGCCCCCGCACACCGGCGGTGTCCCGGCTTTGCGGGCGTGGCGGAACTGGTAGACGCAGCAGGTTTAGGTCCTGCCATCGCAAGATGTGGGGGTTCGAGTCCCTTCGCCCGCACCAGTTTCCGCACGGCGCAGGGCAGGGCAAGGCCGACCCGATCTCCCCGAACGAAGAAGGCGCTCGCGATGCAGACTCAGGAACTGGTGAACGAGGGGCTGCGACGCGCCTATCGGCTGACGATCAGCGCGGGCGAGGTCGCGTCGCGGGTGGATGCCGAGCTGAAGCGCGTCGCGCCGCAGATGAAGATGCCCGGCTTCCGTCCCGGCAAGGTGCCGCAGAACCTGGTCCGCAAGATGCACGGCCCCGCGCTGACGCAGGACGCGCTCAACACCTCGATCCAGGAGGGCGTGCAGACGCTGCTGGCCGAGCAGCGTCTCCGCCCCGCGACGCAGCCGAGCGTCGAGCTGGAGGGCGAATACGCGGCCGGGCAGGACGCAGCGGTCAAGGTCGAGCTGGAAGTGCTCCCCGACGTGCCCGCGCCCGCGATCGACGGCATCAAGCTCGAGCGGCTGACCGTACCCGCCGAGGACGCCAAGGTCGACGAGCAGCTCCGGCGTTTCGCCGAGCAGGGCAAGAAGTGGGAAGACGCGCCCGAGGGCCATGCGGCGGCGATGGGCGACCTCGTCGTGATGGACTTCGTCGGCAAGGTCGACGGCGTTCCGTTCGAGGGCGGCACCGGCGAGGACATGAGCGTCGAGCTCGGCTCGGGCCGGCTGATCCCCGGTTTCGAGGAACAGGTCGTCGGCGTTGCCATCGGCGACGAACGCCGCATCGACGTCACATTCCCCGCCGAGTATCAGGCCAAGGAGCTGGCGGGCAAGGCGGCGACGTTTGACCTCACGATCAAGGCGGTCCGCACCGCGGGCGAGAGCGCGATCGACGACGAGCTGGCGAAAAATCTCGGGCTGGAGAGTCTCGATCAGCTGCGCGGCCTCCTCCGCGGGCAGGTCGAGCAGGAACTGAACGGGCTCACCCGCACGCACATGAAGCGCAAGCTGCTGGACCAGCTCGCCGAAGGGCATGACTTCTCGGTGCCGCCGTCGATGGTCGAGGCCGAGTTCGCGCAGATCTGGCAGCAGCTGGAACATGAGGCGACGCACGAGGCCGATCCGGCCAAGGCCCTCGAGGAGATGGAGGCGGAGCGCGACGACTATCAGCGCATCGCCGAGCGGCGCGTACGGCTCGGGCTGCTCCTGTCCGAGATCGGGCAGGCCAATGGCGTCGAGGTGAGCCAGCAGGAGATGAACCGGCTGATCGCGCAGGCCTCGCAGCAATACCGCCCGGAGGACCGGCAGCGGTTCGCCCAATATATCCAGCAGGACGCGATGGCCGCCGCGCAGCTCCGCGCGCCGCTGTACGAGGACAAGGTGGTCGACTTCCTGTTCGCGCGCGCGGAGATCACCGACCGCGAGGTGACGCGCGAGGAGCTGGAAGCCGCGATCGAGAGCGAGGACGGCTTTACGACCGGCACGCACGTCCATGAGCATCACGATCACGACGGGCATGACCACCACGACCACGCCGATCACGATCATGCCCCAGTCGAGACGGCGGTGACCGAGACAGCGAGCGAGCCCGAGGACGTCACGTCCGAAGCTCCGCCGGCGACCAAGCCCGTCGCGCACAGCGGCAACATCGCGGGCGCGGAAGTCGAGCCGGGCACGCCTGCCACCAAGAAGCCGCGCGCCAGGAAAGCGACCGGCGCGGAGGGCGAGGCACCCGCGCTGCAGGACGTCGCCACCGCGAACGAGGCCGCCGCGAAGAAGTCGCGCGCGAAGAAGGCGGCGGAGGCTTAAAGCAGGCCCGCGCCCGTCTCATCGCGGTGGTGCCGGAGCAATTCGGCACTTCCGCGTGGGGCCGGGCCGTTCTAATCGAGACCGACTTTGCCCGAACCCGTCATCGCCGTGCTGCTCCCTTGCTACAATGAGGAAGCTGCGATCGCGTCCACCGTAGCGGGGTTCCGCGCGGCGCTGCCGGATGCGACCGTTTATGTCTACGACAACAACAGCCGCGACCGCACCGTCGAGGTCGCGCGCGCGGCGGGCGCGATCGTGCGGACGGAGCGGGTGCAGGGCAAGGGCGCGGTGGTCCGCCGCATGTTCGCGGACGTCGACGCGGACGTGTACCTGATGGCCGATGGCGACGCGACTTATGATGCCGCCAGCGCGCCGCTGCTCGTCGAGCGGCTCTTGTCGGAACAGCTCGACATGGTCGTCGGCGCGCGCGTCAGCCAGGCGACGGCGGCATACCGGCGCGGGCACGTGATGGGCAACAAGCTGCTCACCGGGATGCTGGCGCAGTTGTTCGGGCGCAGCTTCACTGACATCCTGTCGGGCTATCGCGCCTTCTCGCGGCGGTTCGTGAAGAGCTATCCGGCGCTGTCGACCGGGTTCGAGATCGAGACCGACATTTCGGTCCACGCGCTCGAGCTGCGGATGCCCGTCGGGGAGGTCGAGACTCCCTATTTCGAGCGGCCCGAGGGATCGGAGTCCAAGCTCTCCACCTATCGCGACGGCTGGAGGATCACGCGCACGATCCTGACGTTGTACCGCATCGAGCGACCGCTGCTGTTCTTCGGCGCGTTCGCGGCGCTGTTCGGGCTGCTTGCGTTGCTGCTCGTCGGGCCGGTGCTGTGGGAATATGTCGAAACGGGACTGGTGCCGCGCTTCCCGACGCTGATCTTCACCACGGGATTGATGGTCCTGTCCGCGCTGTGCCTGTTCGCGGGACTGATCCTTGACACGGTGGTGCGCGGGCGACGCGAGGTGCGGCGGCTGGCCTATCTGGCGCTCCCCGCGCCCGGCGCGGGGTGAACGCGGCGGTCGCGGCGCGGCTTGGACGAGCGGTCCACAGCCGCTGGCTGGTGCCGGTGCTGATCCTGACCGGCCTCGTGCTTCGATGCGCGCTGGTCGTGCCGAAGGGGTTGACCTTCAACGAGGCCGAGGCCGGCGCGGTCGCGGTCGCGTTCGCCAAGGGGCGGGGGCTGGCCGACGCCTATTTCGCCGGGTCGGGCCCGACCGCGCATTTCCTGCCGACCGCGCCCGTGGTGGCGGGCACGATCTACCTCTTGTTCGGCGTGCACACCACGGCAGCGGAGCTGATGCTCATCGCCTTTGCCTTTGCCCAGCTCATCGCCTCGACCCTGCTGACGGCGCGGCTCTTCACTCTTCTTGGCGCGCCGCGGGCGGCGGTGCTGGGGGCGATCGCCTGGTCGATGATCGTGCCGACCAATTTTCAGATCGACACGCTGTCGTTCCGCGTCTGGGACAACGGGCTGGCGTTCATCGCCGTTCTCGTCTGTCTGATCGACCAGGTCGAGGTAGCGGTGAGCGCGCGGGCGCGACACCCGGGGCGATCCGCGATCGTACTGGCGGTGGCGGCCTTCGCCAATCCGGTCATGGGCGCGGCGTTGGCGGTCGGCGTGTTCGCTGTCTATTGGCGCGCGCAAGGGTTGACGCGGGCGGTGGCGGTCGGCGGCGCGACCCTGCTCACCTTTGCGGCGATCAGCGCGCCATGGGTGCTCCGCAACGAGCGCACCCTCGGCGCGCCGATCGTCTCGCGCAGCAACGCCGGGCTCGAACTGGCGCTCGCCGACCACGACGCCGCGCTCGGCCCGGGCGCGCCCGCGGCCGTGTTCGATGGGAGGCATCGCGCCCTCCATCCCTATGACGATGGGCCCGGCCGTGCGGCGTTCCGGCGATTGGGGGAGCCCGGCTACCAACAGGCTTTGGCACGCGAGACGATGCGCTGGATCGCCGCGCATCCGGCGGGGTTCGCGACACTGGCGGCGCGGCATGTGTTTCGCACGATAACGCCGCAAGCCTGGCAGATCACGACCACCAACGCCGCGGCGCGCGCGGCGACCATCGGCGTCTGTTGCTGGACCGGGATAGTCGCGCTCGCATGGCTGGTGGTGCGCGATCGCGGCTCGCCGTGGTGGATACCCGCCGCCTTCATCGCGCTCGCCCTGATCGGCTACGCGCCGTTCCAGCCGATGTACCGCTACATCTACCCATTCTACCAGTTGCTGCTGTTCTGCGCGGCGACAGGGATCGGGCGGGCGGTCGCGTGGCTGCGGGGCTTGAACTCCGTTCCCGCCCGCGACACATAGGCTGTCTTCTCTGACCAGCGAGTTTTCCATGCACAATCCGTTCGAGACCGGCGATTTCGCGCGTCACTTCACCGACTCGCTGGTGCCGATCGTCATCGAGCAGTCGAACCGCGGCGAGCGTTCGTTCGACATCTTCTCCCGCCTGCTGCGCGAGCGGATCATCTTCGTGACCGGCGGCGTGGAGGACGGCATGGCCAGCCTCATCACCGCGCAGCTCCTGTTCCTTGAATCGGAGAACCCGAAAAAGGACATCTTCATGTATATCAACTCGCCGGGCGGGGTCGTAACGGCGGGCATGGCGATCCATGACACGATGAAGTACATCCGCCCGCGCGTCGGCACGCTGTGCATCGGCCAAGCCGCGTCGATGGGCAGCTTCCTGCTCGCGTCGGGCGAAAAGGGGATGCGCGTCGCGACCACCAACGCGCGGATCATGATCCACCAGCCCTCGGGCGGCGCGCAGGGCATGGCCAGCGACATCGAGATCCAGGCCAAGGAGATCCTGCGTATCCG
>CALMGC010000223.1 GCA_937863505.1 uncultured Sphingomonadales bacterium
GCGGGGGTGCTCGTCGGGATGCTCGTCGGCATGACGGGGGTGGGCGGCGGGTCGTTGATGACGCCGCTGCTGGTGCTGGTGTTCGGTTTCCACCCGGCCACCGCGGTCGGGACCGACCTGCTCTACGCCTCAGCCACCAAGGTCGCGGGGACGGGCGTCCACGGATCGCGCGGAACCGTCGACTGGCGGGTGGTGCGGCGGCTGGCGCTGGGGAGTGTTCCTGCCGCCGTACTGACGCTGGTCGCGCTCAGCCTCGCGCATCGCCGTGCGGAGGATACCGACCACACGATCACCGCCGTGCTCGGCGCGGCGCTGGTGGTGACGGGCGTGGGCACGTTCTTTCGCGCCCGGATCGTCGCGCGCCTGTCAGGCGGCTTCTCGACCTTATCCGAACATCGAATCGCCAGCCTCACCGTGCTGCTCGGCGCAATCCTGGGCGTGCTCGTGACGTTGACGTCGGTCGGCGCAGGGGCGCTGGGGATGACCGCGCTGCTGGTGCTCTATCCCAAACTACCGGTTGCCCGTCTGGTCGGCTCGGACATCGCGCATGCGGTGCCGCTGACGCTGATCGCGGGGGCGGGACACTGGTTTCTCGGCTCGGTCGACCTCGGCCTGCTGCTGTCGCTGCTGATCGGGTCGGTGCCCGGGATCATCGTCGGCAGCCTGATCGCCACCCGCGTCCCCGACCGCGCGCTCGCGCCGATCCTCGCCGCGACGCTGGCGGTGGTGGGGGCGAAGCTGCTGGTCTAGGCCGCTTCCCGGCCCGCCTCGGCGGGCATCGCCCAGAGCAGGTCCTTCTTCTCCAGCGCGCGCCCGTCATGGCTGAGTACCGCGACGTCGCGGATCGGCTCGCCGTCGCGCGCATCGACCAGCACCGGAAAGGCGGGCACCCCCGTTTCCCACCGCTCGCCCCATTGCCGGAGCGCGACCATCGTCGGCAGCAGCGCCGCGCCCTTGTCGGTGAGGCAATAGCGGATGCGGCGCCGGTCCTCCGGGATCGGGTCGCGCTTCAGGATGCCGTGCTCGACCAGCCGCGCCAGCCGGTTGGCGAGGATATTGCGCGCGATGCCGAGCCCCGCCTGGAACTCCTCGAAATGCGCGAGCCCGTTGAACGCCGCGCGGAGGATGAGGAACGACCAGCGCTCGCCCATCGCCTCCAGCGCGGCGGGCAGGCTGCATTCGTTCAGCGGCTCGCGCAGATGGCCCATCGCTTCGATCCTCTCCTGCGAACCCCCTACACCAGAAAAGCGCGCGAACGCAGCAGGATATAGATTTTCAGTTGCAACTCGCAACGGAGCAGCTTAGGTCCCGAATCGCAACCTAGTTTGCGAACAGGAGATCAGCCCATGTCCACCCTCCCCGTCGCCCGCCCGCTCGCCGCCATCGCGCTCCTCGCCGCAGCGAGCGTCCATGCCGCGCCGAGTGCCTACTACGCCGCGACCCCGGTCGCGACGCCTGCCCATGCCAGCCTGATGACCCGCGACACACCGTGGCGGCGCGCTGGCGCGACCTACATCGCCGACCGCGCTCCCGAGCGCGCCGAGGTCCTGTGCCAGCTCGTCGCCGGGCACGTGGGCGCGCTCAGCGGCTTCTCCGCCGGGGGCGTCGCTTTCGACGCGGATCGGCTCGCCCTGTGCAATGCGAAGGTAAAATCCGCCCCGACCACCAGCGTCGCCGCGCGCTGAGATACCGTTAGCTGTTGCAATGGGGCGGCACGCGGCCCCATCAAGGCCGCGTGCTGCGCCAATATGAACTGGTCGACCGGGTCCTCGAATACGATCCGCACGCCGACGAGGCGTTGCTCAACCGCGCCTATGTCTTCTCGATGCAGGCGCATGGCGGGCAGAAGCGCGCGTCAGGCGACCCCTATTTCAGCCACCCGATCGAGGTCGCGGGCATCCTGACCGACCTTCACCTCGACGACGAGACGATCGCCACCGCGATCCTCCACGACACGATCGAGGACACGGTTGCCACCCCCGAACAGATCACCCGGTTGTTCGGCGCGTCCGTCGCGCGGCTGGTCGATGGCGTCACCAAGCTCAGCAAGATCGAGGCGCAGACCGAAAACGAGCGCGCGGCCGAGAACCTCCGCAAGTTCCTGCTCGCCATGTCAGACGACATCCGCGTGCTGCTGGTCAAGCTCGCCGACCGGCTCCACAATATGCGCACGCTCCACCATATCGCCAACCCGGACAAGCGCCGCCGGATCGCACGCGAGACGATGGACATCTACGCGCCGCTCGCCGAGCGGATCGGCATGTACGAGTTCATGCGCGAGATGCAGACGCTCGCTTTCGCGCAGCTTGAGCCCGAGGCCTATGAGTCGATCACCCGGCGGCTGGAGCAGCTGAAGGAGGGCGGCGGCGACCGCATCGCCAAGATCGGCTCCGGGCTGAAGCTGCTGCTGTCGCGCCACGGCGTCGACGCGGAGATCAGCGGGCGCGAGAAACACCCCTACAGCATTTGGAAGAAGATGCAGGAACGCCACATCAGCTGCGAGCAGCTGTCCGACCTCATGGCGTTCCGCGCGACGGTGCCGGAAGAGGAGGATTGCTACCGCGCGCTGGGCATCGTCCACCGTCGCTGGCCGATGGTGCCGGGCCGGTTCAAGGATTATATCTCCACCCCCAAGCGCAACGGTTATCGCTCGCTCCACACCAGCGTGATCCACGCCGAGAACACCCGCGTCGAAGTCCAGATCAGGACGCGCGAGATGCACGCGGAGGCCGAGTTCGGGCTGGCCGCGCATTGGGCGTACAAACAGGCCAAGGTGTCCGCCGCCGCACAACACAGCTGGATCGCGGACCTGGTCGAGATTCTCGACACCGCCGCCAGCCCCGAGGAGCTGCTCGAACACACGCGCATGGCGATGTATCAGGATCGCATCTTCGC
>CALMGC010000224.1 GCA_937863505.1 uncultured Sphingomonadales bacterium
GGCAAGGATGCTCGTCGCCCGCCATAGCTGCTCGGCCAGCATCGCGCGCGCGAGCAGGTGCGGCCAGGTGAGGCGACCGAACGACAAAAGCAGGTCCGCGCCCGCGCGGCTCTCGGCGCTATGCCCGTCCGCCGCGCCAAGCTCAAACCGCACCTCGTGCACGCCCTCGTCGCGGCAGCGGCTCAGGCGATCGGCGAAGGCTAACGAGCTGAGGATCTCGCCCGTCTCGTCGAGCAGCACGCGTGTGGAATGCGCGGGCAGGTCGGGGACACGCCCGCCGGTGTCGGGCAGCTCGGTAACGCGCGTGGGCCAGCTGATCCGCTTGAGGTACCGCTCGACCAGCTCCGCTTCCGGCGACCGCCCGATCCGCCCGCGCGCGAGGATGTGGAGAAGCACTCCGGCACTATGTCGTGATCAGGCGATCCCCGCTACCGGCGCGGGCGCGTCACCGAACGCCCACATCTTTTCCAGATTGTAGAACGAGCGGACCTCCGGGCGGAACAGGTGGACGATCACGTCGCCCGCGTCGATCAACACCCAATCGGCGGTGGGCAGCCCCTCGACACGGGCGGGGCGGCCCGTCTCCGCCTTGATCTTCTCGACCAGCTTGGCGGCCATGGAGGCGACCTGCCGCGTCGAGCGACCGCTGGCGATCACCATATGGTCGGCGATCGACGACTTGCCCGCGAGCGGGATGGAGATCGTGTCCACTGCCTGATCATCGTCGAGCGAGGACAGGACCAGGCCGTGCAATGCAGCAACAGAGTCGGCGGACGGAACGGGGGCGGGCGTGGCCAAGGTTACTCCTGAGTTGGTGGAAGCGGAGGTGGGGACGCCGAGACGAGATGCCAAGCGGGACGGGTGGCGCGGATCAGCGTCGCGGAGGTCGGATCGGGGCGGAAGCGCAGCAGCACGAGGGCCGGCAAACTCCACTGGGTCCAGTTCTTCGCCTGGCGCGACGGTCGGGCAAACCGCTGAAGCCAGCCCATTGCTGGAGCGCGACGGGCAGCTTTCTCATAGCCCGGTCGCGCGATGGCCGCAATCGCCACCGTCCGTGCGATCCCGCGCCAGTCGCGCCAGCGGTGGAACTGGGCGAGATTGTCATCGCCCATCAACCAAATAAAGCGAGTGCGCGGGTAGCGGCGAACCAGCGCGCGGAGCGTGTCGACGGTGTAGCGCGTACCGAGCCGCGCCTCGATCGCGGTCGCGCGGATCGGCGCGTGTCGCGCCATGCGCTTGGCGGAAGCAAGCCGGGCGGCGAGCGGCGCCATGTCGCGCGCGCCCGCCTTTAGCGGATTACCGGGCGACACCAGCCACCACGCCTCGTCGAGCGCCAGCGCGCGCACGGCGGCCAGCGTCACGCGCCGATGCCCGCGATGCGCGGGATTGAACGATCCGCCGAGCAGGCCGACGCGGCGGGTCAGGCGCCGTCCGACCGGGCGTGAACCACACGCTGTACCTGAACAGTGTCGCCGCGTACCCGATAGAGCAGAAGAAACGGCGTCCCTCTGGCTCGCCACTTACGCACTCCGCGGCGGGTGGTCGGGCTACCTATGTCCGGGAACTCGAGCACAGCAGCGGTGCCTGCCCGATCCGTTCCAAGATCGTATCGGGCAGCTCGGGGCCAAACTGACGATAATAGTCCGCGATCGCGAACAGCTGCCGCTGCGCCGTGCGGCTCCAGGCGAGCCGTTTCAAGCCGCGGCCTTTGCGATACCGCCTTGCCCTGATCTGCGGGACCAGCTCTTCATGGGTTATGTACTCGCCGCATTCAAACTCGGCGTCCGCCTCATCCAGCGAGTCGTGAAAAGCGTTTTCGTCGGCAACATGCGCCCAAATCGCTTCGGCCATGATTGCGGACCGGGACTGCTCGGTCCGTCCCGCCAGCCGGTCCAGCGCCGCCAGCGTGTCGGGAGACAGGTGAACGGTGACGGCTTGGGCTGTCATTTTCCGACCTTATCGTGTGGCTGGGCCGACCTCAACCCCGCACCTGCCCCGTCCCGCGTACCTCCCATTTGTACGTCGTCAGCCCTTCCAGTGCGACCGGGCCGCGCGCGTGCAGGCGACCGGTGGCGATGCCGATCTCCGCGCCGAGCCCGAACTCGCCGCCATCCGCGAACTGGGTGGACGCGTTCCACATCACGATCGCCGAGTCGACTTGGCGTAAGAACCGCTCGGCGACGCTCGCGTCCTCGGCGATGATCGCGTCCGTGTGGTGCGAGCCGTGCCGCGCTATATGCCCCATCGCCGCGTCCGGCCCGTCGACGACCGTGACGGAGAGCACCGCATCGAGATATTCGGCATCCCAGTCCGCCTCGCTCGCCTCCCTCAGCGCGGGGTCGATCGCCCGCGCCCGTGCATCGCCCCGCAGCTCGCATCCCGCCAGCCGCAGCGCGTCGAACAACCGCCGCGGCTCGGGAAAGGCGCGGTCGATCAGCAACGTCTCGGTCGCGCCGCACACCCCGGGGCGACGCATCTTGGCGTCCACCACGATTGCTTCCGCCACCGCCGGGTCGGCGGAGGCGTGAACATAGCTGTGGTTCACCCCATCGAGATGCGCGAGCACCGGCACTCGCGCCTCCGCCTGCACCCGCGCGACCAGCCCCTTGCCGCCGCGCGGGATCACCAAGTCGAGCATGCCCTCCGCGCCCAGCATCGCGCCCACCGCCGCGCGGTCCTGCGTGGGGACGAGTTGCACCGCGTCGGCAGGGATTCTCGCATCGGCGAGCCCGCGCGCAAAGGCGGCGTGGAGCGCGCGGTTGCTCTCCTTCGCCTCCGTGCCCCCGCGCAGGATCGCGGCGTTGCCCGCCATGACGCACAGCGCGGCGGCGTCGGCGGTGACGTTGGGGCGGCTTTCGTAGATGATGCCGATCACCCCGATCGGCACGCGGACGCGCCGCAGCAGCAGCCCGTTGGGCCGGCGCGTCTCGTCGATCACCGCGCCGACCGGATCGGCTAGCCCCGCCACCGCCGCCACCGCGTCGGCGATGCCCTCGAGCCGCGCGCCGTCGAGCCGCAGCCGGTCGCGCATGGCGGGCG
>CALMGC010000225.1 GCA_937863505.1 uncultured Sphingomonadales bacterium
AGTTCGACCGGACGATGAAGACCAACATCTACGCGCCGTTCTGGATCATCAAGGCCGCGCTGCCGCATATGGAGCCGGGTTCCGCGATCATCGGCACCACCTCCGAACAGGCGTACAACCCCGACCCCGACCTCTACGCCTATGCGCAGACCAAGGCGGCGACGATGAACTTCGTCAAATCGCTCGCCAAGCAGCTCGGGCCCAAGGGCATCCGAGTCAACGGCGTCGCACCCGGCCCGATCTGGACGCCGTTGCAGGTATCGGGCGGCGCGAGCCAGGGCAAGCTCGTCACGTTCGGGGCCACGGCCCCGCTCGGGCGACCGGGTCAGCCCGCCGAGCTCGCGGGCATCTTCGTGCGGCTGGCGGAGGATGACGGCAGCTACACCACCGGCAACATCTATGGCGCGGGCGGCGGCCAGGGGCAGCCGTAAGGAGATACGACGATGATGAAATCAGCCATCGCGCTCCTCGCCGGGGCGGCGCTCGCCTCGGCGGCGGCGGCGCAGGACCCGGGCTCGCGCCAGACGCGCGAGTTCGTCCAGAAAGCGGGCGAGTCCGACACGTTCGAGATCATGGAGTCGCAGTCGGCGCTCGCCGAAAGCAGGGACCCGCAGGTGCGTGCCTTTGCGCAAGCGATGATCCACGACCACACCGGCACCAGCCAGGCGCTGCGCGACGCCACCGGGCGCGCGGGGCTGAAGCCGCCGCCGATGCAGGTCGGCGCCGCGCAGGCCCCGATGCTCGCCGCGCTGCAAAGCGCGCGCGGGCGTGATTTCGACCGGACCTATTGGAAGCAGCAAGCGCTGTCGCACCGCTCCGCGCTGACGGTCGCGCAGCAATATGCCGCGACCGGCGACACGCCCGCGATCCGCCAGACGGCGGCGGCGACCGTGCCGCTGATCCAGTCGCATCTGGAGATGGCCGAACAGATGAGCGCCAAGTCGGGCGGGTCCTGAGGGGGGGGGTTTAAGGCGGCCCCCCCGCGCGCCACCGGGGAGGCCCCCCCCCTGGGGGCCGCCCCCCCCCCCCCCCGGCTGATGCCGCTCGACACGCTGCGCGAGGTGCTGGTGCTGACCGGGGCCAACAAAGGCTGCGACCAGGGCCAGTGCGGGGGTGCACGCTGGGTGGGCTGGCGACAAAGCCGTGGCGCGCGCGGCGGCGCAGCCGGCGTCCGCCGACGCGCGGCCCGAACCGGGCTGTGCGTACAAGGCCGGGCTGGGCCGTCGGACGGTGGTCCGCGCGCTTATCGAAGTGCAGGCGATGGAGTGTCCCGCATGGGTGTCGTGATCGGTCAGCTGCACCCCCGCATCGACAGCCCCGCCAAGATACGCGGCCTTGCGCTCTACGCCCCGGACGAGGCGGTGCGGCACCCGGCCTGGGGCTTCCTCACCACCTCTTTCATCGCGCGCAGGCGGGTGACGGGCTTCGACCTCGCCGAGGCGCTGGCGTTGCCGGGCGTGATCGACATCCTGACGTACGAGGACGTCGTCGACAAAGCCAAGCCGCCAAAGCAGCAATCGGGCGGCGCGACCACCACGACCATGCGGGACGACCGGGTGTGGCACGACGGCCAGATCATCGGCATGGTGCTGGCCGACACGTATGAGATCGCGCGAGTCGGCGTTCCGGGTCCGCGTTCATTGTCACGAAGAGCCGCCGGCGGCGACCTCCGGCTCGGCGGGCGGAGGAGGACAACCCGATCGAGCTGTTCACCACCACCGCCGAATGTAACGGCGGCGAGCTGACCATCCACGAGCCGAGCCAGTTCGTGTACGGCCTGCGCGCCGATCTCGCGGGCAGCTCGGCATCGACCCGGCGCGGGTGCGGGTGATCTCGACGGTCGCAACCTCCCACGCGGAGACGCGCCATCAGGTCCGGCTCGGCGACGCGCGACGGCAAGCCGACCGCGTTGGTCCATGAAGGCTGGGAGGTGACCAGCCGCCCGAGCGGCCACAACGTCTCGGGCACCGACACGACCGCGCGCATGTACGTGTGCCCCAGTATCCGCATGGCGATGAACGTCGTCCATGCCGACTGCAACACCCCGGCTTCATGCGCGCGCCGCCCGACACGCCCTACATGTTCGCGCTCAAATGCGCGATGGCGGCGGCGAACGGCCCGCTTGCCGGGCGCGGCACTGCCTCGCTGCGGCTGGCGGACGGGCGGCTGGTCGCAAACGACAGCGCGTCGGAGCCGCTCGCGGACGCGGTGGGACGCCTCACCGCAGGCGCGCTTGAGGCCCATGCCGAGCAAATCCCCCAGGGGCCGGAGCCGGAATCGATGCAGAAGCTCTAAGCGGGCCAGCCGCCGATGCTGCGCGGGCAGCTCAGGAAGGACGTCACCGCCTACGCCTTCGGCGCGCAGTTCGCAGAGGGGCGCGTTCACCGCTTCACCTGCGAGGTGCGCGTACCGCGCATGGTCAGCGCATCCGCAAGCTGCCGATCCGGATCAAGGACCTGCTATAGGCAGCGGTCAAGCGCCCGATGCGGCTCGCGGTCCGTGCGCAACCGACTGCCCCCGATTGAACGGCACCACGACACCGGGCCGTCGCAGCCCCGCCAGCGCGCGCGAGAGCGCCGCCTGGTCGAACGGTTTCGACAACATCGGGAACCGGTCCGCCTCGCCCGCATCGAGCTCGGCATAGCCGCTGACGATCAGGATCGGCATCTCCGGCGCGGACAGCCGGATGCGCCGGGCAAGCTGCGTGCCCGTCATCCGCGGCATCAGCTGGTCGGTGACGACCACGTCCACCCGCGCGTCGCGCGCGAGCTGGTCGAGCGCGTCCTCGCCCGACGCCGCCAGCCGCACGAGGTGGCCGAGGTCCTCCAGCATCGCCGCCGTGTTTGCCAGCACCAGCGGATCGTCGTCGACCACCAGCATGTCGAGCGGCTCGCCCGCGCGCTCGGCCACGCGCTCGGCACGCGGCTCCTGGCGGGGAGCCTTGACGGTCGCGGGCAGGTAGAGGTCGACGGTGGTGCCGTGACCGAGGCGGCTGCCGATCGTCAGCCTGCCGCCCGACTGCGCCGCCAGCCCGTGGACCATCGACAGGCCGAGCCCGGTGCCCTTGCCCAGCCCCTTGGTGGTGAAGAACGGCTCGGTGGCGCGCGCCAGCGTCGCGTCGTCCATGCCCTCGCCATGATCGGTCAGGCTCATCCGCACATACGCCCCCGGCGCCAGCCCCGGCGCGTTGCGCTCGGCCAGATACTCGGCGGTCGCGCTCACCTCCAGGGCGCCGCCGTCCGGCATCGCGTCGCGCGCATTCACCGCGAGGTTGAGCAGCGCCATCTCAAGCTGGTGAGCATCGGCGTGGACCGGCGGCAGCTCCAGCGGAAAGCGCGTCTCCACCCGCACCAGCGGCCCGAGCGAGCGCTGGAGCAGGTCGGTCATCCCGTGGACGAGCCGGGGCAGGTCGACCGCCTCGGGCCGGAGGTCCTGCTTGCGCGCGAAGGCGAGCAGCCGCTGCGTCAGCGACGCGCCGCGTTGCGCGCCCTCCAGCGCGTTGTCCGCGAGCCGTGTCAGCTTCGGGTCATCCGGGAGCTTGCGGCGAAGCAGGTCGAGGTTGCCGACGACAACCGCGAGCAGGTTGTTGAAATCATGCGCGACGCCCCCGGTCAGGTGCCCGATCGCCTCGATCTTCTGCGCCTGCCGCAGCGCCTCCTCCGCGCGCTTGCGCTCGGTGACGTCGGTGAGCCCGCCGACCAGATGCACGAACGCGCCCCCTTCGTCGCGTTCGACCCGCGCCGCCGACACCACATCGAGCGTGACGCCCGTCTTGGTCACCACCCGATACTCGCGTGGCTCCAGCACGTCATGCGCGATCAACGCGGGCCAGTCCTGCGTGCGGAACTGCCGCGCGGAACTCTCGGTGAGAAAATTGATCAACGGGCGTCCGACCACCTCGTCTCGCGGATAGCCGAGCAGCTCCAGCCAGGTGTTGCTCACCTGCTCGATCCTGCCTTCCTGGTCGAGCGAGTGGAGCGGCAACGGCGTGCCGCGGTAGAGCGAGCGGAACCGCTCCTCGCTCGCGCGCAAGGCGGTCGCTTCGCGCTCCGCCATCAGCGCGAACCGCCGGTCGAACATGGCCGCGACCAGCGCGAAGAACAGGATCAGGAACGTCGCGGCGAACACCCCCACCGCCAGCGCGGTCTGCCCCACGCTTGCGACATCGCCCTTGCTGACGGTGCGGTAGGCGGTGAACGTCGCCGCCTTCATCCCCGCATAGTGCATCCCCGCGATCGCGCCGCCCATCACCACCGCCGCCGCGATCTTTTCCGCCTGCCCGCGGTTGCGCGAGGCGAGCCAGAGCGCGGCGGTCGCGGCCCCGATCGCGATCAGGACGGAAGCGCCGAACCACAGCCGGTCATAGCTGATCGCGCCCGCCATCCGCATCGCGGCCATGCCCATATAGTGCATGGCGACCACCCCCAGCCCCATGAACAGGCCCGCCGCGACGAGCCGCGGGGTCGACCCCTGCGATCCCGCCATGACGGTGAAGCCGGTGCCGGTGACGGCGATCGCGGTCAGCAGCGACAGCAGCGTGAGGGTGAGATCATAGCCGATCTCCATGCCCGGCATACTGAACGCCAGCATTGCGACGAAGTGCATCGCCCAGATGCCGCCGCCCATCGCGACGGCGGCGGTGCCCAGCCACACCCGACGCATCCAGCCGGAGGACGCCCGGATCCGCGCCGCGAGATCAAGCGCGGTGTAGGATGCCAGGATCGCGATCGCGACCGACATGATCACTAGGATGCTGTTGTGGGTTCCGGATGCTGTCATTCGGCGCGCCTCATGCCATCACCATAGCCTGCCCGAAGAGGGTTACCAGCGGCTGAACGATCCGTCATGCGCCGGCGTTGCGCGGCACTTCAGCCCGGCGGCGAGGCCAAGTCTTTCAGCGGCACACCCGGGTCGGCGAGCCGCGCGGGGTCGGGAGCGGCCCTGTTCACGACCAGCGCGCGACCTTGGACATAATCCTTGACCGCGTTGACGCAGTCGAGCGCGACCACGCGACCGCCCTTGAGGTACACGACCGAAAACGAGCGGGCCGCGGAGGCGCCGCGGGTGATGGCGGCGTCGTGCCCGGTGGAGAGCCCGACCGTCTGGAGCTTGAGGTCGTATTGGTTCGACCAGAACCACGGCACCGCGTGATAGGGCTCGGGCGCGCCGGTGATCGCCTTGGCGACCGTGGTGGCCATGTCGTTGGCGTTCTGCACCGACTCAAGCCGGAGCGTCACGCCGTCGGCGAATGCGTTGGCGTGGAGCGCGCAATCGCCCAGCGCATACACGTCGGGGAGCGACGTGCGGCCATGCGCGTCGACCGCAACCCCGTTGCCGCCCTCGGCCCCGGCGGCGAGCAGCGGCGCGACCGCGGGGACGATGCCGATGCCGACGATCACCATCTCGGCAGGCAGCACCTCACCATCCGCGAACCTGACGCCCGTGGCGCGCCCGTCCGCCCCGACGATGCAGTCCACCGCGACGCCGAGCCGCACGTCGACCCCGTGCGCGCGGTGCTCCGCCTCGTAGAAGCACGACAGCGCCACGCCCGCGACCCGCGCCAGCACCCGGTCCTGCGCCTCGAGCACCGTGACCTGCTTGCCGAGCTTGGCGAGCACCGCCGCCGTCTCCAGCCCGATATAGCCGCCCCCGATCACCGCCACGCGGGTGGTGGTGGCGAGTTCCGCCATCATCGCGTCGACATCGGCGCGGCTGCGGACCGAGTGAACGCCCGCTAAGTCGTGCCCCGAACAGGCAAGCCGCCGTGGGTGGCCGCCCGCGGCCCAGATCAGCTGGCCATAGCCGATCGTCTCGCCTGTCGCGGTTGTCACGGTGCGCGCGTCCGCGTCGACGGACACCACCTCCCGCCCGGTCAGCATCGCCACCTCGCGCTCCGCCCAGAAGGCGGCGGGGCGGATCAGCAACCGCTCCCAAGGCTTGTCGCCCGCCAGATACTCCTTGGACAGCGGCGGCCGCTCATAGGGCAGCTCCGGTTCTCCCCCGACGATCGCGATCGTGCCGATGAACTTGCGCTGGCGAAGCGCGATCGCTGCCGCCGCCCCGCCATGGCCAGCGCCGACGATCATGACGTCGTAGCGCGTCACCTAAGCCGCTCCGCGTGCCAGTGGAGGTGGTCAGCCATGAAGGTAGAGATGAAGTTGTAGCTGTGGTCGTAGCCCGGCTGAATGCGGAGCGTGAGGTCGATCGCGGCCTCGGCGCACGCGTCCTGCAACAGCTCGGGGCGCAGCTGTTCCGCGAGGAACGGGTCCGCGTCGCCGATGTCGACCAGCAGCTCGGGCACCCTCGCGCCGTCCTCGATCAGCGCCACCGCGTCATGCTTGCGCCAGGCCGCGCGGTCGGGGCCGAGATAGCCGCCCAGCGCCTTCTCGCCCCAAGGCACTTGGCTCGGCGCGGCGATCGGCGCGAACGCCGAGACCGAGCGGTAGCGGTCGGGGAGGCTGAGCCCGATCGTCAGCGCGCCATGCCCGCCCATCGAGTGGCCGGTGATCGCCTGCCGCGCGGTGTCGACCGGGAACTCGCGCGCGAGGACGGCAGGCAGCTCATCGGTGAGACAGGTCCACATCCGGTAGTGCGCCGCCCAGGGTTCCTGTGTCGCGTCGACGTAGAAGCCCGCGCCCTGCCCCATGTCATAGGCGGGGTCGTCCGCCACGCCTTCGCCGCGCGGGCTCGTGTCGGGGGCGACGAACACCAGCCCCAGCTCGGCGCAGGCGCGACGATACTCGCCCTTGTCCGTTACGTTGGCATGGGTGCAGGTCAGCCCCGAGAGATACCACACCACCGGCAACCGCGCGCCCGCGTCATGCGGGGGCACGAACACGGCGAAGGTCATGTCGGTGCCGGTCGCGGCGGAGGCGTGGCGATAGACCCCCTGCACCCCCCCAAACGCCTTGGTGGTGGACACCACCTTCATCAATAAACCACCACCGAGCGGATGCTCTCGCCCCGGTGCATCAGGTCGAAGCCGGTGTTGATCTCGTCCAGCGTCAGCGTGTGCGTGATCATCGGGTCGATCGCGATCTTGCCCGTCATGTACCAGTCGACGATCTTGGGCACGTCCGTCCGCCCCTTCGCGCCGCCAAACGCGGTGCCGCGCCAGTTCCTCCCCGTCACCAGCTGAAACGGGCGGGTGCTGATCTCGCGCCCCGCCTCCGCCACGCCGATGATGATGCTCGTCCCCCAGCCGCGATGGCAGCATTCCAGCGCGGTCCGCATCACCTCCGTATTGCCCGTGCAATCGAAGCTGTAATCCGCGCCGCCGTCGGTCAGCGCGACAACGGCGGCAATGGTCTCCTCGCGCGTCTGTCCCTTGCTGTTCAGGAAGTCGGTCATCCCGAACTGCCGCCCCCAGGCCTCGCGGTCGGGGTTGATATCCACGCCGACGATGCGCCCC
>CALMGC010000226.1 GCA_937863505.1 uncultured Sphingomonadales bacterium
GGGCAGGATTGTACCCGGTCGTGGACCCCAGCTTACGCTGGGGAAGCGGGTAATAAGTGGTTCTACACAAGTGCTGAAAACGCATGCTTAGCCCGCCTTGCGCGCTCTCGGCTTAGCCGGTTCGGCCTTGGCCGGAGCTGCCTTTGCCGACGCAGCTTTCGCCGGTGCCGCCTTCGCCGCGGGCTTGGCGCTCGCCGCCGGTGCCTTGTCGTTCGCCGCCTTGCCCTTCGTGGCCGGCGCAGCCTGCTTGTCCTTGCCCCGCAAGCTCGCCTGTAGCGCCGCCATCAGGTCGATGACGTTGGTGTTCTCGGGCTCGGGCGCGGCAGCCGGAACATGGCCCTTCTTCTTTTCCTCGATCAGCGCTTTCAGCGCCTCCTCATAGCGGTCGACGAACTGGCTCGGGTCGAACGGGCCTTCCTGCTGCTCGATAATCTTCTCGGCGATGGCGATCATGCCCGGGTCGGCGGCGGCGTCGCTGATCCCAGCGAAGATTTCGTCGGGCTTGCGGACTTCGGCGTCGGAGCGGATCGTGTAGGCGAGGATGCCCTTGCCGCGCGGTTCCAGTGCCAGAATGCGCTCGCGCGTCGCCATGACGATGCGCCCGAGCGCGATCTGGCCGGATTTCTCCATGGCGGTGCGGATGACGCCGAACGCCTCCTGCGCCAGCTTGCCGTCGGGCGCGAGATAATAGGGATTGTCCCAGTACAGCCGGTCGATCTCGTCACCGGCGACGAAGCGCTCGATGTCGATCGTCTTGGTGCTCTCGAGCTTGACCGACTTGATCTCCTCGTCGGTGAGCAGGATGTACTCGCCCTTCGACACCTCATAGCCCTTGACCAGCGACGACCGCTCGATCGGCCCGGTATCGGGATCGGTGGTGATCATCTTGATGCGGTTGTTGGTGGCGGGATTGATCAGGTTGAAGTGCACGTCGCCGCCGGCATTGGTCGCGGTGTAGAGCGCCACCGGGCAGGTGACGAGCGACAGCTTCAGATGACCTTGCCAGCTCGGACGGTACGCCATGTCGAACCCCTGTTGCCACGCCGGAGCGGCGTTTCGAGGTGGGTCAACGGGTGACGGGCGGATTCGTTCGATCGGACCCGCGGCTTACCCGCAGGGTGCGGTTTCGCCCGAGTCGATGTTGATCTTGAAGCAGTGCTGGTGACCGTTGGCGACGTCGCGAACGATGACGCTGACCTCGTTGTCGGCGTCGACGGCGGGATGGAAATCCTCGACATACGCGACCGCCGCCGCTTCGAACGACGCTTCTTCGAGAACGCGGGCATGATGATGGTCGACATGGCGGGCATGGACGCTGAAACGGCGGGTCTCGGCGGCGTCGTGATTCATGACTTGTTCTCCTTCGCCGGACAACGCGCTAAGATTCAAAAGGACTCACTCAGCTTGAGGTTGTTGGTTACACAATTGCAGACGGCAACCCGCTGCCGCAGCGAAAGCTGGGGTCCACGACCGGGCACGATCGAGCCGGTGGCGAGGTGGACCCCAGCTTCCGCTGGGGCAGCGGGATGTCGAGGGCCGTTCTGGATGATGCCAGCTTCGCGTCGGTTCTTCGGAGCTTGGACGCGAAATGATCGTTGACGCTCCGCAACCGACGCCGGAGTTCCGATGGCCGCCACCAAGCTCGCCACATATCAGCAGATGCGCGACTTCTCGGCGACCGCCGAGCCGTCGGGCGAGCATGCCAAGGTGGTGCCTTCGGCGGCGCTGCGCTTCGTCATCCAGAAGCACGACGCCACGCGGCTGCATTTCGACCTGCGGCTTGAATATGAGGGCACCTTCCGCTCATGGGCGGTACCGCGCGCGCCGTCGCTCGACCCGCACGACAAGCGCATGGCGGTCGAGGTCGAGGACCACCCGCTCGACTACGGCGACTTCGAGGGTACGATCCCCAAGGGACAATACGGCGGCGGTACCGTCATGCTGTGGGACCGCGGCTATTGGGCTCCCGAAAAGGGCTTCGAGGACATCGGCGCGGCGCTGACCAAGGG
>CALMGC010000227.1 GCA_937863505.1 uncultured Sphingomonadales bacterium
TGCTCGCCGCCGCCTATCTCGCCGCGCTCGCCTGGCCGGTGTCGATGGCGGCGCATTGGGTGACGGCGTCGCGCCCGGCGCCGCTGCCCGCCGGGGTGGCGCTGCTGCTGCGGGTCAATGGTGGCCTGCTCGTCTGGCGGATGCTGGTGCGGGCGGTGTTCACGGCGCGGGCCTATGGCTGGCGCGAGGCGGCGTGGTCGGCCCCGCGCATGGTGGTGGGCAATCTGATCGCGCTCTTGTCTGCGCGGCGCGCGCTGATCCGCTATGTCGGGATGTTGCGGGGGAGCCCGCTGCGCTGGGACAAGACCGCGCATGCGTTTCCGGCGGAGCTGGGCGGGGCGGGGCAGCGGTGACGGGCGAAGGGCGGCCGCTTCGCTTCCTGGTCGGGGTGATCGGCGGGTGGACGCTGCTGCGCGCGTGGATGCTGTGGCCGGCGGCGCTGCCGATGCAACTCGCGGCGAGCGCGCAAGCGGCGGCGCCCTCCGCGGCGAGGATCGTCGTCCGCCACGATGCGCCGCGCCCACCCATGGAGCTGGTCCGCACCGTATCGGCGTGGTCGCCAGACCCGGAGGGCACGCGCCCACTCCGGCGGAGTCTCGTCCTGTCAGTCTCCCTCACCACTGCGCTTGCGTCCGTGGTCTCGCCGCCTTCGGATCAGGTCTCGCCCGCTTCGACCGCCGCGCCGCCTCTGCTCCCCGGCACCGCGCCGCTCCTGCCCACGTCGTTACGGCGCTCGCGGTGGAGTGGGAGCGCGTGGGCGTTGCTGCGCGGGGGAACGGGCGCGGTCGGCGCGGCCCCGGTGTCGCAGCTCGGCGGCGCGCAGGCGGGGTTCCGTATCAACTACGCGCTCGACGCCGCGCACCGGGTCGCGCTCACCGCCCGCGTTTCCGCCCCGCTCAGCGGGCCGGGACGCGAGGCGGGGCTGGGCGTCGCGTGGCGACCGACGCGCGCGCCCGTGACGCTGATCGCCGAGCAGCGCGTGTCGCTCGACGGCGGACGCGGCGGCCCCGCGCTGTTCGCGATCGCAGGCCTCAACCCCACGCCCGTCGCCGCCGGCTTCCGCCTCGAAGCCTATGGCGAGGCGGGCGCGGTCAAGCGCGAACGGGTCGAAGCCTTCGCCGACGGCGCGGCCCGGCTCACCCGGCCGCTCGGCAAGGGCCCGCTCCAAATCGACTTCGGCCTCGGCGCATGGGGCGGCGCGCAGCCGGGCGCGGCCCGGCTCGACATCGGCCCCAGCCTCGGCGCGTCGCTCCCGGTCACCAGCCACAGCCTGCGCCTGACACTCGACTGGCGCGAGCGCGTTGCGGGCGGCGCGAAGCCCGGCTCCGGCCCGGCGCTGACGGTGGGCACGGACTTCTGAGGTTCCCCCGCCCACGCAACCGGGCTAACCTGGCCCGCGCATGGACGTGTACCTTCCCATCGCGAACCTGTCGGTGAACGCAGCCGTGATCGTCGGGCTGGGGCTGGTGGTGGGGCTGCTCTCGGGCATGTTCGGGATCGGCGGCGGGTTCCTCACCACGCCGCTCCTCATCGTGTACGGCATCCCGCCCACCGTCGCCGCCGCCTCCGCCGCGAGCCAGGTGACGGGGGCGAGCGTGTCGGGCGTGTTCGCGCACTTTCGCCGCCGCGGCGTCGACGTGAAGATGGGCGGCGTGCTCGTCGCCGGGGGCGCGACCGGGTCGCTCGCGGGCGGCTGGCTGTTCCGCCTGCTCCAGACGACAGGGCAGATAGATACGGTGATTGCGGTGGTCTATGTGCTGCTGCTGGGGTCGATCGGGCTGCTGATGCTGGCGGAGTCGATCCGCGCGATCCGCGTCGCCAAGGGTCGTCGCCCGCCGCCCCCGCCCAAGCGGCGTCACCACCCGCTCGTCGCCGCGTTGCCGTTCCGAACGCGCTTCTACCGGTCGGGGCTGTATATCTCCCCGCTCGCGCCGCTGTTGCTCGGCTTCTTCGTCGGCATCCTAACCATCCTCTTGGGCGTCGGCGGCGGGTTCATCCTGGTGCCCGCGATGCTGTACCTGCTCGGCATGGGGACGCAGGTGGTGGTGGGGACCAGCCTGTTCCAGACGCTGTTCGTCACCGCCGCAGCGACGCTGGTTCACGCGACCACGACCAAGGCGGTGGACATGGTGCTCGCGGTGCTGCTGCTGCTCGGATCGGTGGTGGGCGCGCAGCTGGGCGCGCGGTTCGCGATGCGGGTCAAGCCGGAATATCTCCGCCTCGCGCTGGCGCTGATCGTGCTGGCGGTGGGAGTGCGCATCCTGATCGGGCTGACGTGGCGGCCCGACGAGCTGTATTCGGTCGAGCTGTCGTGAGGGCGGGGTGGCTGGCGCTGGCGACGCCGCTGCTGCTCGCGCAGGCGAAGCCCGTGCTGGTCCCCGACGTGTCGGAGCGCGAGGTGCAGATCGCGTACAGCTTCACCGGCGCGGACCTCCTCCTGTTCGGCGCGATCCTCTATCCCGGCGGGCGGGTGCCCGGGCAGCGCGACGCCGCCGATGTCGCCGTGGTGGTGAAGGGGCCGACCCAGTCGATCCTGGTCCGCGAAAAGGAGAAGGTGGCGGGCATCTGGGTCAACGCCGCGCGGCTGCGCTATCAGTCCGCGCCCAGCTTCTACGCGGTCGCCTCGTCGCGCCCGCTCTCGAAACTGCTCGATGCACAGACGCGCGCGGTGTACGAACTGGGCGTCGACGGGTTGCAACTGTCACCCGCGTCGTCCGCCTCGTCGGATGAGCAGGACCGGTTCCAGCGCGGGCTGGTCGAGCTGAAGCGCCGCTCGGGCCTATATTACGAAGCACCGCGCGCGGTGGAGATCACCGACGGCGTGCTCTACCGCGCGCGCCTCGTCATCCCCGCGCGGGTGCCGGTGGGGCGCTTCACCGCCGAGACGTTCCTGATCCGTGACGGGCGCGTGCTGGCGGTGGCGACGCGCGGCATCGAGATCCGCAAGTCGGGGCTGGAGCGGTTCGTCGCGCGCGCCGCCGACCGCGATCCGCTCGCCTATGGCCTCGTCGCGGTGGCGCTGGCGGCGGTGCTGGGCTGGGGCGCGGGGTGGCTGGCGGGGCGGCGATAGCGCAACGCGATCTTCACCACTGCGCCGCCATATCGCCCGCGACAACATCAAAAAGGCTCGCGACGCGATGATCGAACTACCCGCCCGGCGCGCGTTCGCCGAGGCCGAACCCGTCGGCGGCGCGACGCATCTGGGCGTGGTGTTCGCGATCGGCGGGTCTGGAAGCCAGGTGCTGCTCGACCTCGCGACGCTTGAAGGCCTTGTGGGTGATCCCGACCCGGTGGTCGCCTCGGGCGGACAGGTCGGTAGCCAGCTCAAGATGCGCGTGGGGCCGAGCTGGCTTATCGCCTCCATCCGCTCGCTGCGCCTGTCGGAGAGCGACCCCGACCGCGCGATCGCGCAGGTGGACTTTCTCGGCGAGGGCGACGAGGAGCGGCTGACGGGCAAGCTCTACCATTTCCGCCGCGGTGTCACCCGCTATCCGACCCCGGGCGGCAAGGTATACCCGGTCACCACCGGCGACCTGAAACAGATATACGCCGCCGAGGACCGCGCCAATATCGAGATCGGCACCGTCTACCCGACCCGCGAGATCCGTGGCGCGCTGTATGTCGACGCGATGCTCGGCAAGCATTTCGCGCTGCTGGGCAGCACTGGCACGGGCAAGTCGACCAGCGCCGCGCTGATCCTCCACCGCATTTGCGAGCTCGCGCCGCAAGGGCATATCGTGATGATCGACCCGCACGGTGAATACAGCCAGGCGTTCAAGCGCAACGGCGCGCTGTTCGATGTGTCCAACCTCGCCATGCCGTACTGGCTGATGAACTTCGAGGAACATTGCGAGGTGTTCGTCACCTCGTCCGGGGGCGACCGGCAGATCGACGCCGACATTCTCGCCAAATGCCTACTCGCCGCGCGGTGCAAGAACCGGATCGGGCAGGAAATCCCCAAGCTGACGGTGGACGCGCCGGTCCCGTACCTGCTCAGCGACCTCACCAACCTGATCCAGCTCGAGATGGGCAAGATGGACCGGGCGGGCGACACCGCGCCCTACCTCCGGCTCAAGACCAAGATCGAGGAGGTCAAGGCGGACCCGCGCTACGGCTTCATGTTCTCCGGGATGCTGGTCGCGGACACGATGGCGGGGTTCCTGTCCCGCATCTTCCGCCTGCCCGGCGACGGCAAGCCGATCTCGATCATCGACGTGTCGGGCGTGCCGAGCGAGATCACCTCCGTGGTGGTCGCGGTGCTCGCGCGGATGGTGTTCGACTATGCGATCTGGTCGAGGAACGAGCCGCAGCGCCCGATCCTGCTCGTCTGCGAGGAAGCGCATCGCTATATTCCGAGCGACCGCAACACCGACGGCTCGTCGGTCGGGCGCATCCTCGGTCGCATCGCCAAGGAGGGGCGTAAGTACGGCGTGTCGCTGGGGCTGATCACGCAGCGACCGTCCGACCTCGCGGAGGGGGTGCTGTCGCAATGCGGCACCATCATCGCGATGCGGCTCAACAACGACCGCGACCAGGCCTATGTCCGCGCGGCGATGCCCGAGGGCGCGCGCGGATTCCTCGACGCGATCCCCGCGCTGCGCAACCGCGAGTGCATCATCTGCGGCGAGGGCGTCGGCATCCCGATCCGGGTGGCGTTCGACGGGTTGGAGGAATCGAAGCGCCCGGCGTCGGGGGATCCGCTGTTTTCCGAGCTGTGGAAGGAGACGGGCGGGGAGGACGAGATCATCATCCGGACAATCAGGCGGTGGAGGGTGCAAGGCCGGTAGCAGGCGCGCTCGCGCGCCGGTGCGCCTCCGGCGCAGCTACCGGCCCGGCCGGCGAGGCCGCGAAGCGGAGGTCGTCCGACGACGCGGGCTTTGCCCGCGGCGGGCCAGCCAGGGAGGACTCAAAACTCACCGCACCGCTCCCACGAATCCACGAACGCCCGCAACGGCGCGGGCACCAGCCGTCGCCCGGGATAGTACAGGAACGGCCCCGAGAACCGCTGCCACCACCCCACCAGCACCGGCTCCAGCGCGCCGCTGTCGAGATGCGGGCGGAGCCAATCCTCGAACAAGGTGATCACCCCCGTGCCCGCCACCGCCGCGTCGACCGCGAGGTCGGTCGCCGCGCCGACGCGGACGACCAGCGGCCCGTCGGGCTCGACGCGCACCACCTCGCCGTCGCGCTCGAATTGCCACGCGGCCGTCGCACCGCTCGCGAAGCGGCCGATGAGGCAGGCGTGCGCGAGCAGGTCGCGCGGGTGTTCGGGTCGCCCGCGCCGGTCGAGACAGGCGGGCGCGGCGGCGGTGGCGAAGCGCTGCACGCGCGGGCCGATCGGCACCTCGTTCATGTCCGCCTCCAGCCGTTCGTCATAGCGTATCCCCGCGTCGCAGCCCGCCGCGGGCAGGTCGACGAACCCGTCCTCCGCGATCACCTCGACGCGGATGTCGGGATAGGCGGCGAGGAACGGCGGCAGGATCGCGGGCAGCACCAGCCGCGCGGCGCTGACCGGGACGTTGAGGCGGAGCGTTCCCGCGGGCCGGTCGCGGAAGCTGTTCACGACTTCGAGCGCCGCCTCGATCTCGCCCAGCGCGGGCCCGAGCCGCTCGAGCAGCCGTGTGCCCGCCTCCGTCGGCGCAACGTTGCGCGTGGTGCGGTGGAGCAGGCGGACGCCGAGCCGCGTCTCCAGCCGCCGCACCGCCTCGCTGAGGCTCGACGCGCTGGCCCCGCCCGCGCGCGCGGCGTCGCGAAAGCCGCGCGCGTTCGCCACCGCCACCAGTGCGGCCAGGTCGCCGAGGTCCGCCGCCATTGTTCGCGCTCCCATACGGGCCCTGCCGATTGTGCCTGCTTATCGCGCGGCGCCCCCACGTCTATATCGGTGTGCGAAGGAGACATATCATGGCAAGCATCGACAAGGCGGGCACGTTTACGCTGGGCACGCGCACGGTGAAGCGCATGGGCTATGGGGCCATGCAGCTGGCGGGCAAGGGCGTATTCGGCCCGCCGCGCGACCGCGACGCGGCGCTGGCGGTGCTGCAGGAGGCGGTGGCGAGCGGGGTCGACCACATCGACACCAGCGACTTTTACGGCCCGCACGTCGTCAACGAGCTGATCCGCGAGGCGCTGCATCCCTATCCGGACGACCTCGTGCTCGTGACCAAGGTGGGCGCGTTGCGCGGGAGCGACGGGTCGTGGAATCCGGCGCAAAGCGCGGACGAGTTGCGCCGCGCGGTGGAGGACAACCTCCGCCGGCTGGGCCTGGACGCGATGGAGGTCGTCAACATGCGCTTCATGAACGGCGGCGCGGGGCATGGCCCGGCGGAAACGCCGGTCGACGCGCAGCTGACCGCGCTGGCGGCGATGCAGCACGAGGGGCTGATCCGTCACATCGGCCTCAGCAACGTGACGCCCGCGCAGGTCCGCGAGGCGCGGGAGATCGTCGACATCGTCTGCGTCCAGAACCAGTATAATCTCGCACACCGCGGCGACGACGCGTTGATCGACGAGCTGGCGGCGGCGGGCATCGCCTATGTGCCGTTCTTTCCGCTCGGCGGCTTCAGCCCGCTCCAGTCGGAGGAGTTGAGCGAGGTCGCCGCCGAACTCGGCGCGACGCCGATGCAGGTGGCGCTGGCGTGGCTGCTGCGCCGGTCGTCGAACATCCTGCTGATCCCGGGCACGTCGTCGGTGGCGCATCTGCGCGAGAACTTGGCGGCGGCGGAGCTGGAGTTGCCGGAGGCGGCGATGGCCAAGCTGGAGCGGATTGGCGGGGAGGGGTGAGGGTGGCCGTCCCTTGATCGCCCGCCGCGGGCAAAGCCCGCGTCGTCAGACGGCGCTCGCCGCGCCGCTGGCCGGGCCGGGCTTTACGCTCGCCCTAGCTTCGCTACGGCGTTGCGCGCCCGGCCAGCAAACTCGCCACCCTCGCCTTGAACGCCTGCATATCCGCATCGGGCAGGCTGGCGGTGCTGGCATAGGTGATCGACATAGGGTTCACCGCGACGCCGTTCTTGTACACCTCCCAGTGCAGATGCGGACCGGTGGTGAGGCCGGTCATGCCGATATAGCCGATCACCTGACCCCGGCGCACATGCTCGCCGATGTGCACCGCTATCCTGCTCATATGGCCATAGCCGGTTTGTACGTCGCCCTGGTGGCCGAGCTCGACGAAATTGCCATGGCCGCCGTGCCAGCCCGCGAACCGGACGACGCCGTCGATCGCGGCCTCGATCGGCGTGCCATAGGGCGCACCGATATCGACGCCCTTGTGCATCCGCGCGAAGCCTAGGATCGGGTGGAACCGCCAGCCGAACGCCGAGGTGATCCGCCCCGCCACCGGCATCTCCATCGCGCCCGCATGACGGACCTGCCCCGCGCCGTCGAACCAATCCTCCTGGCTGCCTTGCTTCCAGCGGATGAGGTTGAGCGCGTGGCCGTCATGCGCGAGCCCGGCGAGGAGCAGGCGGCCGGTCTGCACCTCGCCGGTCGCCGCGCGCGCCTGTTCGATCACGAGGTCGAAGCGGTCGGCGGCGGCGACGTCCTGGCCGATCGAGATCTTGCTCGCCATCGCCTTCAGATAATCCTCCACCGCCTGCGCGGGCGCGCCGGCGGCGCGGGCGGAGCGGTAGAGGCTGGCGCCGACCAGCCCCTGGATGCGCAAGGGCGTGCGGTCGATCGCGATCGGCTGCCGAGTCATCTGAAGCCGGTCGCCGGTGCGCGACAGCGAGAGGTTCAGGTCGAAGCGGGCGCGGAAGGCCAGCTTCTCGAGCGGGCGCGCCACGGTCCGGTTGGGGCGGCGACCGAGCGTGAGCTCGATGCGGGTGCCGGGGCGGATGTCCCCAAGCGCGACCGCTCCCGCGACCATCGCCGAAACGTCTGCGGCGTCGCGCCCGCCCACGCCCGCGCGCGACAGCACTGCGGCGAACGCGTCGCCCTCGCCCAGCGTGGCGGTGAGTTCCTGCACCGGGCGCTCGGGCGCTTCGGCAAGCGGGACGACAAGGTCGTTGGCGGCCATGCGACGCCCGGTGTCCGCGCCCTCGCCCAGCGGCGCCATGCCGAGCGCGCGCGCATTCTCCGCCTCGTCGCCGGACAACGCGGGCGGCGCGTAACCGGGCAGCGGGCGGATGCCGGGCGACAGTGCCCAGGCGGCGGCGCACAAGCCGGTGAAAGTCGCCACCCCGCGCCACCAGGTCCGCGAGCCGATATCTGCACCGAGGTCCGGAGCCCATTCGGCGCGCGTCGCGCGCTCGCGCAGGCCGGGGTTCGGCGGCGGTGCGGCCACCGCGCGCCCGAACGATCGCCCGCCCGCGGCCCCGGCCCATTCCAGCCCTTGTGGCTCGCGCAGGTACATGCGTGTCGTATCGCTCCGTCGGCCCGACGCCGACCCGCGGCGCTGGGTCGGCCTTGTGAGGCGGAGGGCGTTAAAGTCAAACTAAGGACATCGCCGACCATAGCCGAGCCGAATCCCGCGCTCCCGGACAGACATTCTGACGCGAGGTTTTGATACCAGAAACCTTGCGTAACTGTCAGCGAAGCGATCCTACCAATCCGCCCAGCTAGCCTTGCAAGAAGGTATCGAGCTGCTGGACCAGCTCAACCGGTTTCTCCTCAGGGACATAGTGGCCGCAATCGACGAGACTATATCCCCGGACGTCCTCGGCCACCTGCTCCAACATGGGCACCATAAACCCGCCCATCACCTTGTCGCCGCCCAGCCCGAGCACCGGCATGGTGAGCTTGGTGGCCGCGTTCTTGACGATGAAGTCCATGTCGTCGGGGAAGGCGCGATACCAGCCGAAGCCCGCGCTCATCGCGCCCGGCTGCTGGTAGGCGCGCACGTATTCGGCCCTGGCCTCTTCGGTGATCGATGCGGGATCGGCGGCGATGTAGTTGAAGAAATAGTCAAAGAAGGTCCGCTCGCGTCCCGCGGTCAGCACCTCGGGCAAGTCGGGCGTCATGTTGAACCCGAAGTTCCAGGCGCGCGGAAAGCGTGAGAACTCGGTAGTCATCGGCTCCAGGCCGATCAGCAGCCCCTCAATGATGACGAGCTTCGTCGTCGCGGCCGGGAACCGGACGGCAAAGGCGTGGGCCACCAACATGCCGATATCGTGCCCGACGATGAACGCGCGCTCGATCCCGAGCCGGCGGAGCAGCTCGCGCACGTCTCCCGCCATGGTAGCGGCGTCGTACCGGCCGTCCAGGGCGCGCGATCCCTCCACCCCGCGCAGACTCGGCACGATCACGTCATAATGCTCCGCCAGGAGCGGCATCACCAACCGCCACTCGAACCAGGTCTGGGGCCAGCCGTGGAGGAGCACGATGGGCTCGCCCTTGCCGCCGCGGAGATAGTGGATGATCGCGCCGTTCGTCTCGACTGTGGCTTCGGTGAAGCCGGTGGGAATGCGATCGCTCATCGAAATCTCCGTTCGTGTTCGTGCGTCGGGAGGAACCCCCGGCTATGCTGAGCTTGTCCGACCCGTTGCTTGTCCAGACCGTTGCCAACTTCCGCAAGCAGGTCGAGGTCAACTTGGTCGGGATGTTCGCCGTCACGCGAGCCTTCGCACCTCTGCTTGGCGCAGACCTGGCACTTGCAGGACCGAAAGGCCGGATCGTCAACATCAGCTCGGTCGGCGGCAAGATCGGGCCGCCGTTCCTCGGCGCCTACGCCGCGGCCAAGCATGGCGTGGAGAGCTTCTCCGAGAGCTTCCGTCGAGAGCTGCAACTAGTCGGTATCGACGTCATCGTCGGGCCAGGCTCTGTTGCGACGCCGATTTGGGACAAGGCGGAAGCAACCTCGTCCGATTACCTGATTGGCACGATATGGGAGCGGCCTTTCCGGGCATTCACCGACTACCTTCTGAAGGACGGGCGCGAGGGGTTGGCGCCTGAACGCATCGGCGAGGTCGTGAGAACGGCGCTCACGCCAGAAGCGGACATGAAGGTTGCCGAGACCGCGAAGCCAAGCCACGCCCGGCTGCCGTCCAGCGACACGGACCACGTCGTCGGCCGCTCGCCGACCAACTCGCGCACGGCTGGCGCCGCATCCTTAGAGCTACCCATCACACCCTCCGCCATCAAGGCAGTGTAATATTCCATCGAATACAGCGCGAATGCCAGCACGGAGTGTTTTCGCAAGCAGGCGATGATAGGCTGCCGGCATGCCCCGCTTGACCTTGCGCATTGATTTCGACGAAGGCCGGGCGCTTGGCCCGGGCAAGGTGCGGCTGCTGGAACTGGTGGGCGAGACGGGGTCCATCTCGGCGGCCGGCCGGGCGATGAGCATGAGCTACCGCCGGGCCTGGCTCCTGGTGCGCGCGCTCAACCAAACTTTCCAATTGCCGGTCGTGGAAGCCCGCAGCGGGGGAGCCGAAGGCGGCGGGGCCAGCCTGACCCCGTTCGGCGGCAGCCTGGTCGAACGCTACCGCGCCATGGAGCGTGAGGCCCACGGGGCCGTCGCGCGGCATCTCGCCGAACTCGAACGGGCGCTCGCGGAACCTGTGCCCTGAGCCGGGTGGCCAGGATTTGCCTTCCCGCCCCTGGAACCGTAATGGTGGGAGGCCGAGGACAGGTGGGCGAGTGGTTTATGCCTGCAGTCTTGAAAACTGCCGAACCCGCAGGGGTTCCGTGGGTTCGAATCCCACCCTGTCCGCCATATGACGTGCTTAAGCCGTTGCTTTTGTTGTGTTTTTCGCAACTTGTTCTTCGACTACCTACACTGAAGCCTACACCGCTGATCC
>CALMGC010000228.1 GCA_937863505.1 uncultured Sphingomonadales bacterium
GGACCATGGAGACGAGCGCGACCAGAAGCTTTCCACCGACCTCGCCGAGGCCGTCGACGCCTTCGCCCGCGCGCACGCCAGCGCCGGAGCGGAGGGCAAGCGCGAAGTCGCAGCGCTCGCCGCCGCCTCGCTCATCCGCATCGCCGCCGCGCTCGACGACCTCGCCGACGAGCGCCGCCGGCTCGACCGGGGCGACGCGCTCACCCACGCGCGCTACCTCGACGCGCGCTACGGTTCAGCTCCCGATTCCGCTGGAACCCGCTCAGGCTGAGGCGTACGTATCCTATTGGGCATGTAGTGTCTTGCCCTGGAGGCGTTCGCTTCCACCTCGGGGTGTATATCACCATGTTGACACCTTTTACGCTCGGCGCGGCAGCGGTCGTCGCCGTCATCCTGCTCGTGCTGTTCACGCTCACGCGCTCGGTCCGCTATGTCGCCAACAACCGCGTCGCGATCGTCGAGAAGCTGTGGAGCCGCAACGGCTCCGTCCCCGGCGGCTTGATCGCGCTTGGTGGACAGGCGGGCTATCAGCCCGAGGTGCTGCGCGGCGGCTATCATTTCTTTGTGCCGTTCCAGTACCGCATCCACACCCAGCCGCTGGTGACCATCCCGCAAGGGCAGATCGGCTATGTGTTCGCGCGCGACGGCGAGCCGCTCGGGCCGACGCAGACGCTGGCGTCGAACCTCCACACCGCCGACTTCCTCGACGTGCGCGCGTTCCTCCTCGCGGGCGGGCAAAAGGGGCCGCAGCGCGCGATCCTGCGCGAGGGCACCTATGCGATCAACCTGTCGCAGTTCATCATCATCACCCGCGAGCAGATCCACGGGCTGTTGCTCGAAAGCAACGACCGCCAGCTGTTCAGCAACATGCAGGAGGTGATCGCGCAGCGCGGCGGGTTCGACGCGGTGGTGATCAAGGACCGCGACGACCAGATCGGCGTCGTCACCGTCCATGACGGCCCCGCGCTGACCGCCGACCAGATCATCGCAGCCCAGGTGGGCATCGACCAGGCGATGCCCGCGACCTTCCACAACAGCTTCCAGGATCCGGAGAAGTTCATCGCCGCGGGCGGGCGTCGCGGCCGGCAGTTGCAGGTGCTGGTCGAGGGCAGTTACTTCATCAACCGGCTGTTCGCGACCGTGGAGATGGTCGCCAAGACCGTCATCGAGGTCGGCCA
This sequence comes from uncultured Sphingomonadales bacterium, assembly GCA_937863505.1. GTDB lineage: Bacteria > Pseudomonadota > Alphaproteobacteria > Sphingomonadales > Sphingomonadaceae > Sphingomonas. The sequence goes on from CALMGC010000228.1 coordinate 1,179, forward strand.
TGTCGGCGTGGTCATCTCCTACACCGGCGACAGCGGCGCGGACACGTCGGGCGAGGACTATCGCCACGGCGAGCTGGTCGAGCGCGGCACGCGCGGTGTGTGGTCGGAGCCGCTGCTGCCCGGCAAATATGCGTTCAACACTTATGCGGGAAAGATGGTGATCGTGCCCACCACCAACTTCATCCTGCGCTGGGACCAAGACACGACCGGCCAGCACAAGTTCGACGAGAACCTGTCCGAAGTATCGCTCATCACCCGCGACGCGTTCGAGCCGACGCTGCCGCTCTCGGTCGTCGTGCATATCGACTATCGCAAGGCGCCGCTCGTGATTCAGCGGTTCGGCGATATCAAGAAGCTGGTGGAGCAGACGCTCGATCCGATGGTGTCGGCGTACTTCAAGAACGTCGCGCAGAAGCGGACGCTGATCGAGCTGTTGCAGGAGCGGTCGGATATCCAGGAACAGGCGGGCGCGCAGATGCGCGAGAAGTTCAACGCCTATAATCTCGAATTGCAGGAGGTGCTGATCGGCACCCCGCGCGCGGCGGCGGGCAACGACCAGATCGAAAAGGTGCTTCAGCAATTGCGCGAGCGCCAGGTCGCCGAAGAGCGCGTCACCACCTATGCCAAGCAGCGGATCGCGGCGGCGGGCGAGCGCGAGTTACGCGAGGCTGAGGCGCGCGCGCACCAGCAGACGGTGATCACCGAGTCCGAGCTGTCGATCACCGTGCAGGAGAACCAGGGCAAGGCGGCGCTGAAACGTGCGGCACAGGACGCCGAGCAAACCCGCACCGTCGCGCGCGCGGAGGCGGACCGGATGCGGCTGCTCGGCGAGGGCGAGGCGGCGCGGGTCGTCGCGCTGGCCGCGTCGGAAGCGCAACGCATCCGCGAGACCGGGCTCGCCACCGCCGAAACGATCGAGAAGCAGGCGGCCGCCTCGGGCGGCGCGCACTATCAGCTGACGCGGCAGGTGGTCGAGCGGCTGGCGGACGCGCTGGAGAAGTCGGGCGTCGACATCGTGCCGCGCGTGCAGATCAGCACGGGCGGCGACGGCGCGGGAGGCGGCGCGCCGCTGCTCCAGGCGCTAATGGGAATGCTGCTGAGCGAAAAGGGAACGGCGATGCTGTCGAGCCCGGCAGCCAACGATGAGGCCGGGCACCGCATCGCGGCGGAATAGCGGGGAGTAGCGGCGGGTCTGGCGGTCCGCTGGATGCCCCGCGTGGATTCGAACCACGATTGACGGAGGCGGAGTCCGTAAACCAGTGTTGATTTCGTTCGAGAGTCAGGCGCTTTGCTGTCGATTTGCCGTATCGAACCAGATGGCGAGTTCGTCCTCGATCGCGACCGCTGCGGCGCGGTCGAGCTTCGCCTCGGCGAACAGGTGACCATAGGTGTCGAATGTCTCCTGGATGCTGGTGTGCCCCACCCAGGTCTGCACCGTCTTGGCGTCGACCCCCCAGCGATCCACAGCGAGACGACCGTGTGACGGAAAATGTGGAGCGTGTAGCGCGCCTTCACGACCAGGTCGGCGCCGCTGCCCAGGACGCGGCCGTGGACATCGGGACCGAACGTGTCGCGGACCGCTCGCTCGGTACCCTCACGCGGGGCGAGCGTCTGGTCGAGCCTGGCCGGCAGCGCTGGGACGCGGCTGCGGAGCTTGGCGGTGGTGTCGAGCTCGTCGCGGCTCGTTTGCGGGAACGGCGCGACCAAGTTTACGGATAAGCCCGGAGCGACCGACACCGGCACCGTTGCAACGAGATCCGATTGATGGTCCGGACAAAGGCTGAGCGCGTGGTGGTCAGGCGCGATCAGCCACGTGTGCGGCAACGACGCCAGCGCATGATCAACGGCCTCGGAAAAGCGCAACAGGGCGTTCTCGACGGTGACGGGCTCGGGATAGGTTATCGGTGTGCTGTCCAGATGATGACGGAAATGCGTGCAGGGCGACCCGGCGGCACGTTGGCCGCACGGTATCTGACGCATCTGATGCTGCTGCAAACCTTCCGGCTCCATTTGGCACGACGGGCGAGCGACCGCGTAGGATTGCTCTACGCGCTGGCCGACCCGCAACTCGGCAGGGCGATTGAGGCGATGCACGCGTATCCAGCGCACCTCTGGACGCTGGCCGAACTAGCGGACCGGGCCGGCCTGTCGCGGTCGATCTTCGCGCAGCGGTTTCACGAGCGCATAGGTGAAACGCCGATCGGGTATCTCACCCGGTGGTGCATGATGTTGGCGAGGGACAAGCTCACGGTCGGCCGGGAACCGCTCGGTACGATTGCCAAGGCACGTGGCTATGAGTCCGAGAACGCCTTCAGCACGGCCTTCCGGCGGGTCATCGGCTGCGCGCCGCGCCGCTATGCTCGCGCGGATGCGTGATTGCCGGCCTCGCCCAAACCTAGCAAACCTTCCCGGTTTGCATTGCCCAACGGGGTTGCGGGAGAGCCATCCCGTTTCCGGTTGACCATGGAGTTTCGAGAACGGCTATAGGTTCTCAGTGTGCAAAGCCGTGCTCGAACAGGCTGTCCACAGCATCCGTGACGGCCTGCCCTGCCGGGAGCAGTAACCCGCCGAGCAACGCCTCGGCGCGCCGGGTGTCGAAGGCGGGCCTCTGCCCGAGGGAAGAACGGCCAGCCTGGCGTCGACATTGATCAGGGCGATCATCTTCACGAGCCAGTCGGGCAACTTGCGCGTGGGCACCTTGGCGGCGCGTTCGCGGTACCGCTCCTTCATCAGCGTCGTCATGTCAACGCGCTGCGGCGGCGAGCGACGGCATCTCGCAGAAGATGCCCCCGATCCGCGTAGCCCCGACAATCGCGGGCAACAGCCTCCGCGTCATCGAGGCGTCCGCGGCCGGCGGCGAAGCTATGGCTTTGCCCGCGCTCGCGCCCGGACCAGAGCCCGAGAGCGCGAGAGCGCGAACGCGAGCGGTACTCCGAAGAGGTCAATGATCCCGTTCAATCAAAGCGCTGTCGATGCGGCGAAAGCTGCGCTTGTCCATGTTCAAGAGGAGCGAGAACAAGCCTCGGCCATCCAGCCTCACGCCGCCCTTAGCCGCCCCGCACTCAGCACGGCTGCCACCACGCTCGATCCCGCCGCAACCAGGAACGGCACCGCGCTGGTCGTGCCCGCAACCCGGAACAGGAAGGCGACCAGGACGGCACCGATCGTCTGGCCCACCAGCCGCGAGGTCGCCAGCATGCCCGCGGCCGCACCGCTACGCCGCGGGGGTGCGGCGCCCATCATCGTGCGGTTGTTGGGCGTCTGGAACAGGCCGAAGCCTATGCCGCACAGCGCCACCGCGATCGCCAGCGGCACCGTGCCGGCGGCAATCGGCAGCGCGGCGATGCCGGCATAGCCCACCGCCAGCAGGACCAGGCCGACGCCGCCGAGCAGTCCGGCGGGAATGCGTTCCACCAGCCGGCCGGCGACGGGCGCGGCGATGCCGATGCCGATCGGCAGCGCGGTGATGACGAGGCCCATCGTCAGATGGCCGAAACCCCAGCGCGCCCGCAGGTAGAAAGGCAGCGCCACCAGCCCGATCATCAGCGCCGCGAACGCCGCTATGGAGGCGGCGTAGGACAGGCGGAGCAGCGGTACCCCGATCAGATCGAGCGGGATCAGCGGGTCGCTTTGCCGCCGCGCGATGCGCAGCAGCGGCAGGCCCGCGCCGATCGCGACCATCAGCGCCACGCCGCTGCCCCACGAGGAGGCACCGTGGGCGGCGCTGGCGGCGACGGCGAACAAAGCCGCGAACACCGCCGCCGCGAGCAGGGCCGAGCGCCAGTCTAACCGGTGGGCGTGGCGCGGCGAGGTGGGCAAGGCGGCGAAGCCGATAGCGAGCGAGGCGAGGCCGAGCGGGACATTGATGGCGAACAGCCAGCGCCACGATCCAAGCGCCAGGATCGCCGCCGCCAGCGACGGGCCGGCCGCCGAAGCGATCGCCACCACCAGGCCGTTGAGGCCGAGGCCGCGCCCGAGCAGGCGATGCGGGTAGGTGAAGCGGACCAGCGCCGCATTCACCCCCATGATCGCCGCCGCACCGAAACCCTGGGCGAAACGGGCCAGCGCCAGTTCGGCCAGGTTGCCCGCCAACGTGCAGCCGATGGAGGCGAGCACGAACAGGATAAGCCCGACCGCGTAAACGCGGTGATAGCCCCAGATATCGCCGAGCGCGGCCACCGTCAGCAGGAGCATGACGATCGCGATCTGATAGGCGTTGACCACCCAGATCGATTTGGCCGGGCTGGCGCCCAGATCGTGCGCGATGGTCGGCAAGGCGACGTTAGCGATGGAGCTATCCAGCACCGACATCGCCATGGCGAGCCAGATTGCGATCATCGCCCAATACCGGCGCGGCACGGGCAGGCCATCGGGCATTGCCGGATCGTTCATGCGGCGGCGGTCGGGATTGCGGGGCGGATGGAGCGGGGTGCGGCGGCGACCGGCGCGATCGGGAGGAGAGTCACACCGGCGCCCTAGAGCGCCGGTGTGACTTTGTGAATCAAGGGTTTCACGCGCCCCAGGATTGTGATTGGCGGTTATTGGAGGTGAATCATGGGGACATGTCGATAGGGGGATTAGCGAGTACGCGTGGTTGAGGCGGTTACGGCGGGAAGTTCCGGCGGGCTGAGCTCAGCGATCCGCTAGTCGCGCGCGCAGCGGAGAAAGGCACGCCGGCACCGCGCGAGCAAGGTCGTCCGGTCGGTAGGCTCGCACGTAGAACATACGGCTGTGGCGGAGCCGCAGGTGGGCGACCTTCACCGTGGTCGTCACCCGGCCGATCAGCACCACCTCGGCGCTCCAGTCGAACTGGTACGCCTCGCCCGGCGCGAAGCTCAGCGGCACATACGCCGCCGCCGTCGCGGCCGCCCCGATATCCGAGCCCCTGCAGTTCCTCGAACACCCGCACAAGCGTCAGCCGCTCGCGACGCGCCTTGCGATCGTTCGCCTCCAGCAGCCGATCCAGCTCGGTCGACCACGGCCCCAGATTGGCGACGGCTGGACGCTCCGCTCGTAAGCAAAGCTGGTCTCACCCGACCGCAGCACTTTCCTGACCGTGTTCCGCGACACCCCTCCGCCTGCTTTCCAACGATGCTACGCATCGCTGGAACCTTGGCAGGCTCCGCCCAGGTCGCGCACGATCTCCTTGATCGACTTGCCCTTGACGAAGAACTCGCGCCGGATCCGCTTCTCCACGACCAGCATCTCCCCGACCGCCCCCGCCGCAAAGCGCGACGGCGTGAACCGCATTTAGCGCCATGGCCGGGAAGTTCAGATCGTCATCTCCCGTTGCCAACGGCTTCACCGTTCGGGACGTGCACGCCGACGGGGCGGCGGTGGTGATCGCGATGCGCTCGACGGAGTGCGGCGCGACCTGTCCGGGCTGCGGCGTTAAGGGGCGACGGGTCCATAGCCGTTACG
>CALMGC010000229.1 GCA_937863505.1 uncultured Sphingomonadales bacterium
CGTGTATGACGCACCGCTCAGCTTCAGTCCCTATGGCATCAACGGCGGCTATTATTACGGTCGCATCAACGTCAGCTTTTGAAGGCAAGGAACCGGATTTTGGATCATCACAGCTTGCTGGTTCCGCTGGTCGCGTTGCTCGGGGCGGGTCTGCTCGCGGGCTTCGCGGCGGGCATCTTCGGTATCGGCGGGGGGGTCATCGTCGTGCCCGCGCTGTTCCTCGTCCTGCCGCTCTTGGGCGGGGACAAGGCGCAATACGCGCATGTCGCGATCGGCACCTCGGCGGCGACGATCATCGTCACCTCGATCCGCTCCCTGCGAAGCCACGCCAAGCGCGGCGCGGTGGAGTGGGACATCCTCAAGACCTGGGCACCGTGGCTGGTGCTCGGCGACGCGATCGGGGTGGTGCTCGCCGGGCGGTTCGACGGGCATGTGCTGACGCTGATCTTCGCCACCGGCGTGCTGCTGATGTCGGTCAGCTTTCTCGTGCCCCGGCTCGGCAACAAGGTGGTCTCCGACCGGATGCCGGGTGGGGTGCTGAAGCTCGGCATCGCGGGCGGGCTCGGCACCTTCTCCTCCCTCCTCGGCATCGGCGGGGGGACGATCGCGATCCTGGTGATGACGCTGTGCGGGCGCACCATCCACCGCGCGATCGCGACCGCGTCGGGGATCGGCACGCTGATCGCCATCCCCAGCGCGATCGGCTTCGCGATCATCGGATTGCGCGAGCAGGGCCTGCCCTGGGGCTCGCTCGGCTTCGTCAACATGCCCGCGACGGTGGCGATCGCGTCGATGTCGATCCTCACCGCCCCGCTCGGCGTCGCCGTCGCGCACAGCCTCCAGCCCGCATTACTCAAGCGTGTGTTCGGCGTGTACCTCGTTTTCATCGCGATAGTGATGTTCAAGAACGCAATGAAGTATTAAGGCAACCCCAATTTCTGAAGGAGTGTTTCTCCATGACCCGATCGTTCGTAAAGGAAGAGGTCGCCGACGACCTGCTCACCCGCGGCTATTCGCGCCGCGACCTGACCCGCATCGCCGCCTTGTTCGGCGTCGGCGCGGCGGTCGCCAGCGTCGGTCGCCCGGCCTGGGCCTCCGCCGGTACGCCCGACGCCGCGCCCGACGCCAAGACGCGGATCGGCGCCAACGAATGCTGGACCGGCCCGCTCCAGCCCGGCCAGATCGCCGCCGCGAAGATCATCTCGTCGGGCAACCGTTATTCCCCGCACGACGAGCGCGGCGACTTCATCAAGGCAGTGATGGCGGTCGAGGGCGTTCCGTCCGACTATGTCGCGCCCTGGCCCGGGTCGAGCGACCCGCTGTCGCGATCGGTGGTGACGTTCACCTCGCCCGACCGCGGCCTGGTCACCGCCGACCCGACGTTCGAGCTTGCGGGCCGCACCGCCGAATGGCTCAAGGTGCCGGTGAACCGGGTGCCGCTGACCCCGGACTATCGCCATGACGTGCGCGCGATGGTGGCCGCGGCCCCGAATGCGGGGCTGTTCTATGTCTGCACCCCCAACAACCCGACCGGCACGATAACGCCGCTCGAGGACATCTCATGGCTGCTCGCCAACAAGCCCGCGGGCTCGGTGGTGCTGGTCGACGAGGCGTACACGCATTTCGCGGGCGTGCCCGTCGCCTCGTCGATGGTGACGCAGCGCGACGACGTGATCGTGATGCGGACATTCTCCAAGATCTTCGGCATGGCCGGGATGCGGATGGGGTACATCATGGCCAATCCCGCGCTGATCGCCAAGATGATGCGCTATGACGGCGGGATGCAGTCGGGGGCGTTGCCGCTCCCCTCGCTCGCCTGCGCCACCGCGAGCATCACCGCCGCGCCGCTGATCGCGCAGCGACGGCGGCAGATGCAGGACGCGCGCGGCATGGCTATCGAGCATGTCAGGAAGCGCGGGTTCGAGGTCAAGCCGACCGACGCCAACATGTTCATGATCGACTGGAAGACGCGTCAGGCCAAGGACGTGCAGACCGCGTTCCGCGCGCAGTCGGTGGAGATCGGCCGCTCCTGGCCGATCTGGCCGACGGTCTCGCGCGTCACCGTCGGCTCGACCGAGGACATGAAGAATTTCTGCACCGCGCTCGACAAGGTCACCGTCTGAGCATCGCCGACGGGGGCGGGACGGTCGTCGCCCCGTCCCCGGACGCAGGGCATCGACGGCTGGTCCCCGTGACCGACGACGACGTGCCCGCCGTCGTTTCGCTGATCAACCGCGCGTATCGCGGGCGCGGCGCGGCGGCGGGTTGGAGCACGGAAGAGGCCTATCTCGACGGCGACCGGATCACCGCGCCGCTGCTCCGCGCGGACCTCGTCGCCAAGCCCGACGCCGCGCTGCTCAAATGGGTGGACGCGGACGGCGACATGCTAGGCTGCGTGTGGCTGGAGCCGCGCGGGGCGGAAACATGGTATCTGGGTTCGCTCGCCACCGATCCGTCGCGGCAGAACGCCGGCCTCGGTCGCGCGCTGCTCCGCGCCGCCGAGAACCGGGCGCGCAAGCAGGGCGCGCGACGCGTGGCGATTACGGTGATCAACGTCCGCGAGTCGCTTATCGCCTGGTACGGACGCCGCGGCTATCGCCCGACCGGCGAAACCACGCCTTTCCCTTATGGCGACAACCGGTTCGGTACGCCGCTCCGCCCCGACCTGCATTTCGTGGTGCTGGAACGCAGCTTGGACGCCCGCGCCTGAGCGGTGCCATCGGGCGCGACTTGGCCGCCAGCCGGGCGGGTCAGCGCCTCGCCGCGTCGAGCCCGTCGAGGCTCGCGAGGCCGATCGCCGCCATCAGCCGCTCCACCGTCATGCCGGGGATGCCCGGCACCCATTTCGCCAACCAGATCAGCATTCCGAGCAGCAGCTGGACGACCACGGGCGGCTCGCAGGCGACCACCGAGCCATCGGCGATGCCGTCGACCAGAAACTGTTCCAACATCGCGGTCAACCGCTCGCCCCAGGCGCCGATATGCGCGCGCTCGGTGTCTGCGAGATAGGAATAATCGCCGAAATAGAGCTGCGGGCCATGGGCGTCCGCGTCCTCCAGCATCCCCCGGATGAAGCGGCGCACCTTGTCGAGCCCGTCCGCGCCCGTCCGGTCGGCGCGTCGCAGCAATTGCTCGAACAGCTCCAGCGAGCGCGCGTGGCAGGCATAGGCGAGCGCCTGCTTGCCCGGGAAATAATAATATAGCGCCGCGTCGCGCAGGTCGAGGCTGGCGGCGATCTCCGTCATCGTCGCCAGCGCGTAGCTGCGCGCGTTGATGATCTCCACCGCCGCGCGCATGATCGCCTCGCGCCGCTCCGCCGATTTGCGGCTGCGCGGCGCGGCGATGTCGAAGGTGTCGGGCGTGGCCAAGGTCGAGCTCGTGACGGGATCGGGAGTGGCCTTCTACCCTTACCGTCGCAGCCCGCAACGGCCGACCGCTCCCGCTCATTCTAGCTTGCGCTAGATTTTCGCGCATGGGATAAGCATGCACACCAGACGACGCCGGAACACCGGCGCGCTGGGGAGAGGTCCCGAGAGTTCCATGTCGAACGATGCCGCCACCACGCCCGCCCTCGACCTGGAGGCGCTGCGCCAACGCTATCGGGAAGAGCGCGACAAGCGCGTCGCGACCGACGCTTCCGAGCGCCGCTATCGCGACCCGGAAGAGGGCTTCGGCCACCTGCTCGACGACCCGTACGGCACCGCGCCGCCGCGCGCGCCGGTGACGGAGGACGTCGACGTGTTCGTCGTCGGCGGCGGGTTCGGCGGGTTGCTCACGGCCGCGCGGCTGCGCGAAGCGGGGGTCGACCGGATCAGGATCGCGGAAGCGGGCAGCGACTTCGGCGGCACCTGGTATTGGAACCGCTATCCGGGCGCGGCCTGCGACATCGAGTCCTATATCTACTTCCCGCTGCTGGAGGAGACCGGGTACATGCCGGTCGAGCGCTATTCCAAGGCGCCCGAGATCCGCGAGCATTGCGTCCGCATCGCCGAGCGATACGACCTTTACCCCAGGGCGCTGTTCTCGACGCAGGTGACCTCGCTCGACTGGGACGGCGCCGCCGCGCGCTGGCTGGTGGTGACCGATCGCGGCGACCGGCTGCGCGCGAGGTTCGTGGTGCTGACCACCGGCCCGCTCAACCGTCCCAAGCTGCCCGACATTCCCGGCATCGAGACGTTCGCGGGGCACAGCTTCCACACCAGCCGCTGGGACTATGGCTATACCGGCGGCAGCGCGACGACCCCGCTCGACCGGCTGGCGGACAAGCGCGTCGGCATCATCGGCACCGGCGCGACCGCGATCCAGTGCGTGCCGCCGCTGGCGCGCGCCGCCGAGCACCTCACCGTGTTCCAGCGCACGCCCTCCGGCGTCGACCCGCGCGACAATTCGCGCACCGACCCCGACTGGTGGGCAAGCCTCAAGCCCGGCTGGCAGAAGCAGCGGACCGAGAACTTCTCCGCGCAGTTCACGGCGGCGCTGCCGCCCGACGACCTTGTGCGCGACGGCTGGACGGTGCTGGCGCGCGCGATGCGGGTCAAGGTGGCCGAGGCCGGCCCGGACGCCGACTATGCCGCGCTGCACGACCTCGCCGATTTCGAGAAGATGCAGATGACGCGCGACCGGGTCGACGCGATCGTCGCCGATCCCGCGACCGCCGAGGCGCTGAAGCCGTGGTACAGCGTGTATTGCAAGCGTCCCTGCTTCTCCGACGATTATCTCCAGGCGTTCAACCGTCCCAACGTCACCTTGGTGCAGACCGGGCGCGCGGGCGTCGAGCGGATCACGCCCACCGGCGCGATCGTGGAGGGGCGGGAATACCCGCTCGATTGCCTGGTCTTCGCGACCGGCTTCGACACCGCCTCCTCCTACGCGAAGCGGTCGGGCGGGATGACCATCATGGGCGTCGCGGGAACGTCGCTCAACGAGAAATGGTCGGACGGCCCCTCGACGCTGCACGGCATGCACACGCGCGGTTTCCCGAACTGCTTCGTGCTGAGCCAGGTGCAGGCGGGCATGTCGCCCAACTTCCCGCACATGATCAGCGAGCAGGCGTTCCACGTCGCGCACCTCGTCGAACGCTGCCTCGAACAGGGTGTCGGCGCGGTGGAGCCGACGGAGGCGGCCGAGGCGCGATGGGTCGATGGGATCGTCGAGGGCGTGGTCGCCCGCGCCAAGATCTTCGCGGAATGCACCCCCGGTTATTACAACAACGAGGGGCGGCCCGCGCCCGGCGCGGCGAGGAACGGCACCTTCGCGCCCGGCCCGCTGGCGTTCGCCGAGCTGTTGCGGCGGTGGCGCGAAGAGGGCGACTTCGCGGGGCTGGAGCTTGATGGCGAGCACGCCCGCGCGGAAAAGGAGAACGCGGCATGAGCATGGCGAACGGGCGCAAGTCCATTTTCATCACCGGCGCGGCCTCGGGCATGGGCCGCGCGACGGCGCTGCTGTTCGCGGAGCGCGGCTGGTTCGTCGGCGGGTATGACGTCAACCAGGCGGGGCTCGACGCGCTCGCGGGCGAGGTCGGCGCGGACAACGGCGTGTTCGCGACGCTGGACGTGACCGACCGCGACGCGTTCGAGGCGGCGGTGGACCACTTCGGCGCGGCGACCGGCGGCACGCTCGACCTCCTGTTCAACAATGCGGGCATCGGCACGGGCGGATTGCTCGACGAACAGCCGTGGGACGAGGTGATGCGGATCGTCAACGTCAATTTCATCGGCGTGCTGATCGGCGTCCGCACGGGTGTCCGGCTGCTCCGGAACACCCCCGGGTCGCTCAGCCTCGTCACCTCCTCCTCGTCCGCGATCTTCGGCACGGCGGGCATCCCGATCTATTCGGCCACCAAGCACGCGGTGCGCGGGCTGACGGAAGCGCTGTCGATCGAGCTCAAACGCTACGGGGTGCGCGCCGCCGATCTGCTCCCGGGGCTGATCGACACGCCGCTCCTCTCCGACGGGATGCGTGCGATGGCCCCGGCGGAGGGGATGTGGCGGCTGGTGCAGCCGCGTGAGGTCGCCGAGACGGTGTGGGAAGCCTACGGCGCGGACAAGCTGCACTGGTACATCCCCGAGGAGCTGCGCCAGTTCCATCTCCAGGTCGTCGCCGAGCCGGAGGCGGTGCGCGAGGAACGCACCGCGCTGCTCGCCGCGATGATGTCGGCCGCCGACGCGGCCTGAAAGGAAGCCCCATGTCGATCCTCGAAAACCCCGCCCAGCCTTTCGCGCACACCGACGACGCGGCGGCGATCGCCGCGCTCGAGACCGCCTTCGCCGCGCAGCGCGCCGCCTTCGCCGCCGATCGCGACCCGTCGATCGAGACGCGGCGCGAGCGGCTCGGCGCGCTGATCGGGATGCTGGCCACCAACCGCGAGCGGATCGCGGCGGCGATCGCCCAGGACTTCGGCGCACACCCCGCGCCCGCGTCCGACCTGATCGAGGTGCTCGGCCCGATCGGCCGCGCGCAATATGTGCTGGAGCATCTGGAAAAGTGGATGCGCCCTTCCCCGCGCGACATGGACGCCGCGCTGTTCGGCACCGCCCGCGCCTATGTGCAATATCAGCCCAAGGGCGTCGTCGGCAACATCGTCCCCTGGAACTTCCCGTTCGACCTCTCGGTCGGGCCGATGGTGGAAATGCTGGCGGCGGGCAACCGCGTGATCGTCAAGCCGTCCGAGTTCACGCCTGCCTGCGCCGAGCTCTTGCGCGAGATGGTGGCGGCGACGTTCGACCCGATGCTGGTCACCGTCGCGGTCGGCGGGCTGGAGCTGGCGCGCGCCTTTTCCGCGACGCCCTGGGACCACCTGCTCTACACCGGCAGCCCCAATGTCGGGCGGCAGGTGATGGCGGCGGCGGCGGCGAACCTCACCCCCGTGACGCTCGAGCTCGGCGGTAAATGCCCCGCGATCCTCACCCCCGGTTCGGTGACCCCCGCCAATGTCGAGGCGGTGATCGGCACCAAGATCATCAAGAACGGGCAGATGTGCGTCTCGGTCGACTACGCGCTGGTTCCGCGGGCGGAGATGGAGACGTTCGTCGACCATGCGCGCGCGTTCATGGAGCGCGCGGCCCCGAACTATTCCAAGGGCGAAGAGTGCACGGGCATGATTTCGACCCGCCACCTCGACCGCATGGGCGAGATGCTGGACGAGGCGCGCGAGCGGCAGAGCCGGGTCGTGACGCTGGAAGCGGACGGCACGGTCGACCCCGTCACGCGGCGGATGCCGATGTCGCTGGTGCTCGACCCGGCCCGCGACCTGCGCATCATGCAGGAAGAGATTTTCGGGCCGATCCTGCCGGTGGTGCCCTATGACGAACTCGACGCGGCGGTCGCGGGCGTCAACGCGGGCGAGCGACCGCTCGGCCTGTATGTGTTCGGCGACGACGCGGCGGTGACCGACCGGGTGCTGGCGGAGACGCATTCCGGCGGCGCGGCGGTCAACACCTGCGCGGTGCAGAGCGCGCTGCCCTCCATGGGCTTCGGCGGCTCGGGGATGAGCGGCATGGGCCGCCACCACGGCATCGAAGGCTTTCGCGAGTTCTCCAATCCGCGCGGCGTCGTGGTGCGCGGTGAGGGCGACTTGATCGACGCCTTCTATGCACCCTATGCGAAGGCGGCGGGACTGGTGCAGGCGGTGCTGGGCGGCTAGACCTGCACCATGACCGATCCGTTCACGATCAGCATTGATCCCGCGCGCAACCTCGTTCGCGTCGTGATGCGCGGACATTGGACGCTCGGGACCATCGATGCCTATGAACAGGCGTTAATGGTGGCGGGAGCCGCGATGCGCGACGCGGGGGTCCGGCGTGAGGACTTCCTCGCGCTGGTCGACGCACGCGACGGCGGCCCGCAGTCGCAGGAGGTGGTGACGCAGTATCGCGAGCGACTGGGCCGCAAGGAAATGCTGCCGCGTCGGCTCGCGACCTTGGTGAGCAGCGCGTTGCTGAAGCGGCAGGTCGACCGGATCGCCATCCCCAACCAGCGGCTGTTCACCGACGAGGCGGAGGCGATCGCCTGGCTGCTCTCACCAGACCCGGTCGCGTGAGCGCGGTCGCGGCGAACAGCACCGGTCCCGCACGGCTGAACCGCGCCGCCTGGGCCTGGGCGATGTTTCAGGGCGGGCGCGATCCGCTTGTCATCCTCATCACCATCTATGTGTTCGTGCCCTATGTCGTCACCGGCGTCGTCGGCAATCCGGTGCGCGGGCAGGCCTTGGTCGCGGCGGGCGCGAAATATGCCGGCTGGGCGGTGATGCTCCTCGTGCCGCTGATGGGCGCGGCGGTCGACCGCATGGGCCCGCGCAAGCCGTGGCTGGCCGCGGTGGTCGGCATCATGATCCCGCTGCTGGTCGCTCTCTGGTGGGCCAAGCCGGGCGGCGCGGCGTTGAGCGCAGGGACCGTCGTGGCGATCCTCGCGGCGGTCTCGGTCCTGTTCGCCTGCACGGAGGCGCTGCACAACGCGCTGCTGCTCCCCGCCGCGGGCATGGCGCGCGCCGGGGCGGCTTCGGGGCTGGGGCTCGCGCTCGGCAATTTCGTCTCGGTGGCCATGCTCGCATTCGTGCTGTGGGCGTTCGCGCTGCCGGGCAAGGTGGCATCAGGCCTGATCCCCGCGCATCCGCTGTTCGGCCTCGATGTCGCCGCGCATGAGCAGGATCGGGTCGTGCCGCTGCTGGTCGCGGCGCTGCTCGCGCTCGGCACGCTGCCGCTGCTGCGTTGGGTGCCGGACGTGGCGCGTACCGGGACGGGCCTGCGCGACGCGTTGCGGCTCGCGGTAGGTGATCTCAGGGCCTTGTTCCGCGAGGCGCGTGGGCATCGCGACGCGCTCACTTATCTGGCCGCGCGACTGTTGTTCACCGACGGCCTGACCGGCATCCTGGTGTTCGCGGGCGTGTACGCGGCGGGCGCGATGGGGTGGCGGACGCTCGAGCTGCTCGCTTATGGCCTGATCCTGTGCCTGTTCGCCGCGGTCGGCGGGCTGATGGCGGGGTGGCTCGACGGGCGCATCGGCCCCAAACGCGCGTTGCAGGTGGAGATTGTCGGCGTGGTCGTCTCGCAGCTGCTGTCGCTCGGCAACACGCGCGACCGGCTGTTCTACATCGCCTGGGACCCGGCGGCGCACGCGCCGGTATGGAACGGGCCGATGTTCCGGACCGCGCCGGAATGGGGGCTGATCGCGTGCGGCTTCCTGGCCGCGATCACCGTCACCGCCGCCTACGCCTCCAGCCGCACGATGCTGACCCGCGTGGTCCCGCCCGAGAAGGTGGGCGTGTTCTTCGGACTGTTCGTCATCGCGGGCGCGGCGACCGCGTGGCTAGCGCCGCTGCTGGTGCAGCTCGCCACGCTGGCGAGCGGATCGCAGCGCGTCGGCCTCCTGCCGATCTCCGGGTTGTTGCTGGCGGGGCTGGTCGTGCTGCGGATGGTGCGGGGCGGCGAGCGGCGGGTGTTCTGACGCGCCCTACCGCTTGGGCGCAGGCTCCCCGGCGCGCGCGGGGAACGGGATCGGCCCCGAATCGACGGGCGCTTCACCGACCGGCCCGGTCAGCGGCCCGCGCCCGTGCAAATGGTCGATCTCCGCCTGCCGCCGCGCGAGGTAGAAGGCGCGGGTCGAGGCATACGGATCGGCGACGCCGTCGTGCAGCTTGTGCAGCGTCGGGTCGAAATCGGCGCGGTGGTCGAGCGCGCCCAGCACGCCGAGCGGCGCGGTGAAGTAAGTCTTGGTGAACGGCTTGCCGACGCCGAGTGGCAGAAGCAGCCGGTCGAGCGTCCCCCCGATCAGGTCGCGCACCGTGGTCGGCCCGGTGATCGGCAGGAACAGGAACGGGCCGTTATGGACGCCGTAATAGCCCAGCGTATCGGCGAACCCGTTGGCGCGCCGGGGCAGGTGGAACGGCTTCTTGCGCGCGACGTCGAACAGCCCCGCCGCGCCGACGGTGGAGTTGATCGCGAACCGCCCCACCGTCTCCGCCGCCTTGCCCGGCTTCAGCTGAACAAGGAAGTTCACGAACACGACCGGCTCGCGCAGATTGTAGAGGAAATTGTGGATGCCGCTGCGCACCGGTCGCGGCAGTGTGCGCGCATAGGCCATCGACACCGGGCCGATCACCGCGCTGTCGACGGCTTGCGTCGCTGCGAACGACTTGGCGTTGACCGCGCGCAGCGGGTCGCCGGGGTCGCGCCTGTGGCCGGTAACGAGGATGTCGCCGCGTTGTGGTTCGGGCGCTTTGCTCTCGACCGGCGGCGGTGAGACGGGTCCCGCTTGCGTCGGGGTCGCGCCGTCAGTCCCCGGAGCGCCCGCGTCCGTCGCCGCCGGGGCGGCTGGCACTTGCGCAACCGGGTTCGGCGCGACGGCGAGCAACGCGGCCGCGGTCAGGTTCAGCATGGTCGGTCGCCCTTTCGATTGGCCCGGCGAGACCGGAACGCCCTCCTTGCCACGCGCCGGGTCAGGATGCGACCCCCGCGCGGACAGTGCCGCTGCCAAGGGGGCCAGACTCGGCAATGGCCGCGGGGGGACGCGCGCGATCGTCACAGGAACGTCATAAACCTGGATTACTGATGTCTAGCCGCGAAGGGCCGAACGGTTCCGCCACGAAGGGGGATCATACATGATGACCGTCACGCGCCCTGCTGGGCGTCGCGCCCGCCACGTTGCTCGTTGCGAGCGCCGCCACCGCTCAGCACCGCGGGCGACCCGCGCAACGCGGTCGCCTATGACGAGGCGCAGGACAACCCGCAGGCGTACACGACGTACGGCGGCTCCGTCCGCGCCGCGCTCGACCTCGACTTCGCGACGCTGACCTCGATCACCGGTTACGAGACCTCGTCGGGCTATAGCCGGGGCGACACCGACGGCGGCGCGGCGGCGCTGTTTCCGGTCAACGGCGTGCCCAACGGCTTCGGCCAGTCGCAGGGCCGCTTGCGCAGCCTCGACCAGTGGACGCAGGAGGTGCGGCTCGCCAGCCCCGGCGGGCGGCGCTTCACTTGGCAGCTGGGTGGAATCTATTTCGACCAGCGCGACCTCACCGAGTTCGACCAGCGCGCCTTCTTCCTCACCACGGCGGCGTACAACCCGAACAACTCGGTGCTGCTCCACGACATCAATACGTCGTGGGGCGCGTTCGGGCAGTTCTCGTACAAGATCACCCCGACGCTCACCTTCACCGGCGGCGCGCGGGTGACGGAGGACGACAAGCGCACCGTTCTGCTCAAGACCGCGAACAATCAGGCGAACGTGTCGACCTATACCGGTCGCCGCGACGTCAGCCTGTCCGACACGCAGCCGAGCTGGGACGCGAGCCTCCTGTGGGCGGTCGACCCCCGCGTCAGCCTCTATGCCCGCGTCGCGCGCGGCTTTCGCGGGCCGACGATCCAGGGGCGCTCGGCGGTGTTCAACACCGACTTCACCACCGCGGGTTCGGAAACCAACCTGTCGGAAGAGGTCGGCTTCAAGAGCAATCTGCTCGGCGACACGCTGCGCTTCAACGCGTCGTTCTCCCATTACCGGGTGAACAACATCCAGCTCAACGGCAACGACGTCAACGGCAACGGCGTGCTGTTCAACGCGGACCACGCCGAGGCCTATGGGCTCGAGGCGGAGACGACGTGGCGACCGGTGCCCCGCTTCACGCTCAACCTCGGCGTCAGCGCGCTGCACAGCGCGATCCGCGACCGCAACGTCTACGCGCAGGTGTGCGCGCTCAACGGCGTCGTGGTCTGCACGGTGGAGGACCCGCTGATCAAGATCGGCACCGGCTATTTCGCGCAGATCAACGGCGAACCGCTGCCCAACGCGCCGCGCTACAATCTCGACGCGACCGCGCGCTATGACCTGCCGCTGAGGAACGACGGGCGGCTGTTCGCGAGCGGCGACTTCACGATGCAGGGCTATACGCAGTTCGTGCTGTACCGGACCAAGGAGTTCTACGCGGACGGCAATTACGAACTCGGGTTGAAGCTCGGCTATGCCGCGCCCGACAATGCGTGGGAGATCGCCGCCTTCGCGCGCAACGTCACCGATACCAAGAACCTGAAGGGCGTGATCGAAAATTATCTCGCGGCGGTGTACAACGAGCCGCGCGTGATCGGCGCGACACTGACCGGGCGTTTCCGGTAAGGGCGCGCGGCCAGGCGCGGCGAGGTCACCCCACCTTCACGCGCACGAACGCCATGCCGCTGGTGCGGTCGCCGCCATAGGACGGGTCGAGCCCGTTCGGTGTCAGCGACCGCGCGACCAGGGCGCCGAGGCCGACCTTCACCGCGCGCGTCAGCCGGACATCGCGGATCGCGCCGACGGACAGCTTGCCGACGGTGTAGACGGGGCCGTGGACCGCGCCGGGCGGGGCCAGCAGTTCGTCCGTGTCGACCCGCTCGGCGCGCGCGAACAATGTCCAGCGGTCGTCGGGCTTCACCGTCCCCTCGAGCAACCGCGCATCGAGCGCGGGGCCGCGATGCCCGTCCGCCGCGATCTCGGTCTTGCGCCCCCACGCCGCCGTCGTCGCGAGATAGCCGCGCGCGCCGATCGCGTGGGTGTAGATCGCGCTCGCCGACCAGCGCTCCTGGTCCTCGCCCGGCGACAGCTGCTCGGGCGATTTGAGCCGCGCCCATGAGGTTTGCAGCGCCAGCGTGGCAGTCGGGTTCCAGCTCGCGCGGACGGCGGTGGAGTCGAGACGGGGCGCCTCGATGTCGTAACGGTTCTGGTCGGGCTCGCGCCCCTTGAACCGCGACCCTTCGATCTTGACCGCGCCGCGCATCACGCCCGCGGTGACCACGCCGAAGGTGATGTGGGTGGAGTCGAACCAATGGTGCGTGATCGGGGCCTCGGGCGAGTCCATGATCGACAGCCGGTGCATGAACGACCCCGGCCCGAACGCGGGCTCGCCCGGAAGCCCCGCATAGACGAACACCGACGCGTTCCCGCCGAGGCGGCGGCTGTAGGTGGCGGACAGCTCCATGAACAGGTCGTGCGGGTGCTGCCGGTCGATCAGCGGCGTGCGCCCGTCCGCCGTCTCGCCCGCGGCGAGCAGCAGCGGATAGCCGCGCGCGCCCATCAGCGGATCGGGCGACAGCATCGCGCGCAACGCCACCGTGTCGCGCGACGACAGCGCGCCGGTCGCCATCCCCATGATCATGCCCGACACGAAGAAGCGCCGGTCCCCGCGCGGGCCGCTCTGGTCGCCACCCACACCGTTGAGCAGCGCCTCGCCCATCAAGGTCCAGTCGCCGCGCCGCCGCATCACGCCTTGCATGGGGCTCGCGTCCGGCTGCCACGCGGTCCCCGACGCCTCGCGCGTCACCGGGTAGGGACCGAACGCGGCGGGCATGGTGTCGCCCTCGCCCATTGTCATCGCGGGCATCGTCGAGGGGGGAGCAGAGGCCGGTAGGCCCGGCATCGCCATGTCCGGCATTGCCTGCGCGCACGCCATCGCCGGTGCCGCGAGCGCCGCCGCGGCGAGCAGGAAACGATGGGCTCCGGGGACGAACCGATGCATGACGAACTCCGGGCCGAATCCTTCGGCTTGGCCGATATACCCCTGTGGGGTATAGAGAGTGTCTATGGCGGATAATGACTGTCCCGACCAGCCCCATGCCGACCATCGCGCGCAGCTAGGTCGCCTGCGACGGGTCGAGGGGCAGGTGCGCGGCATCGCCGCGATGGTCGAGGACGGGCGCTACTGCATCGACATCCTAACGCAGTTACAGGCCGCGCGGGCGGCGCTTGCGCGCATCGAACGCGATGTGCTCGACGCCCATGCCGCGGCCTGCGTCGCCGACGCGGTCGCCTCAGGCGACCCCGAGGCGCGCCGGGCGAAGCTGGACGAGCTCGCCCAGCTCCTCCGCCGGGCGCTGCATTAGGGCCTTACCGCGTCACCCCTTCAGCCGCGCGCTGCACGCGCTGTAATATTGCGGCCAGCGTTGCCCGGCGGGCAGCTTCCCCGCGTCCTTGTCGGCATGATACTGCGCGGCGCATTGGCCGATCCGCGTGCGCGCGCCGGTCTGCGCGGCGCTGGGCTGGCCGGCGGGCGTGGTCGTCGCCTCCGCCTTGGGCAGCGTCGCGCGGCAGGCGGCAAGGAACCGTGGCCAGGTCTGCCCGGCGGGGAGCGACCCGTCCGCCTTCGCCGCCTGATACTTCGCCCCGCAGACCTTCATCGGGTTCTCCGCGACAGCGGGTGTCGCCACCGCCAGCGCGGCCATCACCGTCCATCTCAAGGCGCCGTCTCCTCTGTTCGTGCTTCCGCCAACACCACCGCGAACAGCCCGTCCGCGTCCGTCCACTCCTCCACCGGCCTCCACCCGCCCGCGCGCAGCAGCAGCCGCGCGTCTCGTGGCCCGTATTTGTGGCTGTTCTCCGTGTGGATCGTCTCGCCCGCCGCCATCGTGAACGCATGGCCCGCGACCGTGAACGACAGGTCGCGCTCCGCCTCCAGGTGCATTTCGACCCGCGCCGCCGCGTCGTTCCACCGCGCGCGATGGCGGAACGCATCGACCGGCAGCGTGCCGCCCAGCTCGCGGTTGACGCGCTCGAGCAGGTTGAGGTTGAACGCCGCGGTCACGTCCGCCGCGTCGTCATAGGCGGCGAGCAGGCGCTCGACCGGCTTCACCCGGTCCATGCCGATGACCAGCATCGCCCCCTCGCCCAATGAGGCGCGCATCGCCCGGAGCAGGTCCACCGCCTCGCGCGGGCCCATATTGCCGATCGTCGAGCCGGGGAAGAAGCCGAGCTTCGCCGCCTCCGCCACCTCGCGCGGCAGCGTCAGCGGGCGCAGGAAGTCCGCCTCGACCGGCAGCACCGGCAGGCCGGGAAATGCCGCCGCGAGCGCGGCGCTCGACTCGCGCAGGAACGCACCCGAGATGTCGATCGGCACATAGGCCGAGGGCGAAACCGCGCCGAGCAGCAACGGCGTCTTGGCGGACGAGCCCGACCCGAATTCGACCACCGCGCGACCCTCGCCAACCCGCACCGCGATCGCCAGGCCCGCGTCGCGCAGGATCGCCGCTTCCGTGCGCGTCGGATAATATTCGGGCAGGCGGGTGATCTCCTCGAACAGCTCGGACCCGCGCCGGTCGTAGAACCATCGCGCGGGGATCGCGCGCGGACGCCGCGCCAGCCCCGCCAGCACATCGGCGAGAAAGGGCGAGGGCGGCTCGGCGTCCGCCATTACAGGTCCCGCGCCAGCCGCAGGCCGGTGAACTGCCAGCGTTGGTGGGGGTAGAAGAAGTTGCGATAGCTCGCCCGCACATGCCCGCGCGGGGTCGCGCACGATCCGCCGCGCAGCACGAACTGCGAGGCCATGAACTTGCCGTTATACTCGCCCACCGCGCCCTCGGCGGCGCGGAAGCCGGGGTAAGGCCGGTATGCGCTTCCGGTCCACTCCCACACGTCACCGAACGGGCCGCCACCGGGCCGCGGTTCGACCGCGCCCGCACCATCGAGCTGGTTGCCGCCGTCCGGGTCGAACCCCGCCGCCGCCGCTTCCCATTCCGCCTCTGTGGGCAATCGCGCGCCCGCCCAGCTGGCATAGGCGTCCGCCTCGTAGAAGCCGACGTGCGTGACCGGCGCGGCGGGGTCGATCACGCGCCGCCCGTCGAGCCCGAACCGCGTCCAGCCCTCGCCGTCCCGCTCCCAATAGAGCGGCGCGTCGACCCCCTCGCGCCGCGCCCAGGCCCAGCCATCGGACAGCCACCAGCGCGGGTCCTCATACCCGCCGTCGGCGATGAACGCGGCCCATTCGCCGTTGCACACCGTCCGGTCCGCGAGCGCGTGGGGGCTGAGCCAGACGGTGTGCCGCGGCCCCTCGCAATCGAACGCGAACCCGCTACCATCATGCCCGATCTCAATCGCGCCGCTCCGCCATTCGACCCACGCGATCGGCCCCGGCATCCCCACCGGCACCTTGCGCTCAGGGTGATAGAGCGCGGGCTGGAGCGGGTTCTGCGACAGGAGGTGCTTCACGTCGGTAAGGAGCAGTTCCCCATGCTGCTGTTCGTGATGACAGCCCAGCTCGACCAGCGCCAGCGCCTCAGGCGAAAGCCGCGGCATCGCCTCGGCCAGCGCGGCATCGACATGCGCCCTATAGCCTCGCACCTCGTCCAGCGTCGGGCGGGTGATCATGCCCCGTCGCCCGCGCGCGTGGCGCTGCCCCTCCGCCTCGTAATAGCTGTTGTAGAGGAACGGCCAGCGCTGGTCGTGCAGACGATAGCTCGCAACGTGATCGCGCAGCACGAACGTCTCGAAGAACCAGGTCGTGTGCGCGAGGTGCCACTTCGCGGGCGAGGCGTCGTCCATCGACTGCACGGTCGCGTCCGCGTCCGACAAGGGCTCCGCGAGCGCGAGGGTCAGCGAACGGACGCGCGCGAACAGGTCGGTGAGCGCGTCGGGGGTGGAGGGCGCTGGCTGGGCGGACACACGGGCGACTCCGACCGGAACGAGCGCCGGCCTTGATCAATATCTAGCGCGAGCCGCCCGGAATCCAGAGGGTTTCGCCGCCCTCTCGCTCGTTGACGACGCGGCAAGCGACGAACAGCCAGTCGGAGAGCCGATTGGTGTAGGCCAGCGCCGCCGGGCTCGCTTCCCCCATCGCCACCGTCGACCGCTCCGCGCGTCGCGCGATCGCGCGCGCGAGGTGGAGCGGCGCGGCCACCCCGGCGGGCAGGATGAAGCTGGTGAGCGGCGCCAGCGCCTCGTTCATCGCGTCGATCTCGCGCTCCAGCCGCTCGACCTGCGCAGGCACGATGCGGAGCGCGCCCTCGACCTCGCCCGGCGTGGCGAGATCGGCGCCGAGGTCGAACAGGTCGTTCTGAATACGCGCCAGCGCGGGCGCGAGGTCGCCGGTGACGGCGAGCGCGCACCCGATCGCGCTGTTCGCCTCATCGACATCGCCGATCGCGGCGAAGCGCGCGTCCGCCTTGGACAAGCGCGACCCGTCGACCAGCCCGCTCGTCCCCGCGTCGCCGGTGCGGGTGTAGATGCGGTTGAGCTTGACCAGCTTAGGTCCGCCCGGCGGCGAACAGGATCACCACCACGATCAGGATCGCGAGCGCCTGGAAGAAGATGCGCTGCTGCATCATCCGGTTGGACTTCAGCGCCGCCGCGCTCGGCCCCTCGCCCGAGCGGACTTGCGCCGAGCCCTCCTGCAGGAAGCTCACGACGCCGCGGACCAGCGCGACCACGGTGGCGATCATCGCCGCGACGAGAAGGATGGCAAGGAACGTGTTCATGGCTGTCGATTTAAGCGTTCGCGCGCGCGAATCCAGTGGGCAACCGGCCCCGGCGCAAGTCTTCGGCAAATCCTCGCCCGTCCACGCCCGCCGCGCGCAAGGAGAGCAAGGTCGGCGCGCCGTGGCGCTTGGCGAGACGGTGGCCGTCGGCGTCCGTCAGCAGCGCGTGGTGCCGGTACACCGGCGTCGGCAGGTCGAGCAGCGCCTGCAGCAGGCGGTGGACATGCGTCGCGGCGAACAGGTCCACGCCGCGCACCACATGCGTCACGCCCTGCGCCGCGTCGTCGACCGTGACCGCGAGGTGGTAGCTGGCGGGCGCATCCTTGCGCGCGAGCACCACGTCGCCCGCTGCTTCCGGGACGGCGATCACCTCGCCCGCGATCTCGTCGCGCCAGCCGAGCGCGCCCGCCCGCGCGACCGCCGCCGTCATGTCGAGCCGCCACGCATGCGGCTGGCCCATCCGCGCCGCGCGGACTTCGGGGCTCAACCTGCGGCACAGGCCGGGATACACCCCGCCATCAAGGCCATGCGGCGCGCTCAAACTCCCCGCCACCTCGCGCGCGATGTCGGCGCGGGTGCAAAAGCAGGGGTAGACCAGCCCCGCCGCGCGCAGCCGCTCCAGCGCCGCCGCGTAGAGCGAGAGCCGCTCCGACTGCCGCACCACCGCGCCATCCCAGGTCAGCCCCAGCCAGCCGAGGTCCGCCTCAATCGCATCGACGAACTCGGCCCGGCTCCGCGCGCTGTCGATGTCCTCGATCCGCAGAAGGAACCGCCCGCCCTCGCTCCGCGCGCGATCATGCGCGAGGAGCGCGGAATACGCATGGCCGAGATGCAGCGGTCCCGTCGGGCTCGGCGCGAAACGGGTGGTGAGCACCGGCTAATCGCGCGCGAAGATTTCCGCGCGCGGCACAACGAGGTTCAGGAATGGGAGCGGAAGGTCGCCGCGCTCAACGAGAGGCACGACAGGCCATTTGCCCGCGTTGTCTCGTTGCAACACTTGAACCAGTTCGGTGCGCGGGTCGATCAAGACCACCGTATCGACGCTGGGCAGGCCACGATACTCGCGCAGCTTCGCGCCTTGATCCTTATGCGCCGTACCTGGAGAAAGCACCTCGATCACGACGCGCGGAGTACGCGCCAGAAGCTCATCATCGTTGATGTCCGGGCCGGTGCAATCCACGACAATATCGGGATAGCGAACAGATAGTTCGCTGGTCTGCACCGCGAGGTCCGGGCCATACGGCCGGCAACCCGATCCACGTAGCTGTTGACCAAGCCATACAAGCAAGTTGCCCTGAACCCGCGAGTGCGCCAGCGTGCCGCCGGTCATCATGCGGACGATACCCTCATCGAGCTCGGGCTTGGCGTCCGGCTCGAAGATTATTCGCAAGAACTCGTCCGCGGTCAGCAGCCGCTGGTCAGCCTGAGTCGCCATGTCGTCTTCCATACCCCTTCGCGCGCCGCCGACCAAGCCGCGCGCCGCGCTGTTAACATAGCTGCCTTGACCAGCCCGCCCCGCCCGTGCTGTCATACGCACGTCATCCCGTCGGGTGAGAGACGAGGGAGCGCACGGCCAAGCGGAAGGTGTGTTCGTGTTTCATCCCGACCTGATCCGGCATCCGGACTCCTGCCCGGCGCTGGTGCTCAACGCGGACTTCACGCCGCTGAGCTATTATCCCCTGAGCGTCTGGCCGTGGCAAACCGCGGTCAAGGCGGTGTTCCTCGACCGCGTCGACATCGTCGCGCGGTACGAGCGCGAGGTGCATTCGCCCACCACCGCGTTCAAGCTGCCGTCGGTGATCGCGCTCAAGCAGTTCGTGAAGCCCTCGCAATTTCCCGCCTTCACGCGCTTCAACCTGTTCCTGCGCGACCGGTTCGCGTGCCAATATTGCGGGCACGGGCGCGACCTCACCTTTGATCACGTTGTCCCGCGCGCGCAGGGCGGGCGGACGACATGGGAGAACGTCGTCACCGCCTGCGCGCCGTGCAACCTCAAGAAAGGTGGCCGCACCCCCAAACAGGCGCGGATGCCGCTCCCGTTCGATCCCATCCGCCCGACCAGCTGGCAATTGCAGGAACATGGCCGCGGCTTTCCGCCCAACCACCTCCACGACACCTGGCGCGACTGGCTGTATTGGGACATCGAGCTGGAGGCGTGACCCATTTTGTACCTTTTGGTACGGGACAGCGCGCGCGTGTCGTCTTACATGGGGGAGCAAGCGGGAGGCGGGTAGATGCGGGTGTGGGTGGTGACGGGGGCGGCGCTGGCGCTGGCGGCGTGCGGGGGCCCGAGCAAGCAGCAGAAAGCCGCCTATGCGGAAGCGGCGAAGCATTTCGTGCCGCCCACCACCACGTCACGCAGTGAATATGGCGGGGTGATCGAGCGGCGTTTCCACGCGCTCGACCGCAATGGCGACCTGTACCTCACCCCCGACGAGCTGCCCACCAGGTACAGCGGCCTAATGGCGTTCGACAAGGACGGCGACGGGCGCATCAGTGAGCAGGAATGGAGTCAGGGGATGCTCGCCCGCTTCGACCGCGACGACCTCAACCGCGACGGCAACGTCACCTCGGTCGAGCACAGGGCGGCACACACCGCCCGCGCAGAAGAGAAACCGCGCTCCTGACGCGGCGTTATTGACCCCGCCCGCGCCGCAGCGCAGCATCGCAGCCATGGCCACCCTCCCCCCGATCGCGAACAACGCGGACGTCCGCTATCTTGGCAAGCTGCTCGGCGACGTGATCCGCGCCTATGGCGGACCCGAGCTGTTCCGCCGCATCGAATATATCCGCGCCGCCTCCGTCGACCGGCATCGCGGTGTCGACGGGGCGGAGGGCGCGGATGGCGGGCTGACCCGGCTCGGGCTCGACGAGACGATCGCGTTCACGCGCGGGTTCATGCTCTTCTCCATGCTCGCCAACCTCGCCGAGGACCGGCAGGGCATCGCCGCCGAGCCGGGCGCGAGCCTCGCCGCCGCGGTCGAGCGGCTCGGGCAAGCGGGCGTCGACCAAGAGGCGGTCGTTGACCTGCTCGGGCAAGCGCTGGTCGCGCCCGTCCTCACCGCGCACCCCACCGAGGTCCGGCGCAAGAGCATCATCGACCACCGCAACCGCATCGCCGCGCTGATGGCCCTGCGCGACCGCGGGCTTGAGCTGACGCCCGAGGGCGACGCGATCGACCAGGCGATTGAGCGCCAGATCGCGTTGTTGTGGCAGACGCGCGTGCTCCGCGCCGAGCGGCTGGGCGTTTCGGACGAGGTGGAGACCGCCTTGTCCTACCTCGCCGACGTGTTCCTCCCCGCTTTGCCCGCCTTGTACCAGCGCTGGGACCGGGCGCTGGGCGAGCGCGTTCCCGGCTTCCTCAGGCCCGGCACATGGATCGGCGGCGACCGCGACGGCAACCCGTTCGTCAACGCCGCCTCGCTCACCCACGCGCTCGCGCGCGCCTGCGAGACGGTGCTGGGCCACTATCTCGACGGAGTGCACGCGCTCGGCGCGGAGCTGTCGATCTCGACGCGGGCGACCCCGGTCGACCCGGCTGTGCTCGCGCTGGCGGAAAGGAGCGGCGACGACGCGCCCAGCCGCGCGGACGAGCCGTACCGCCGCGCGCTGTCGGGCATCCACGCCCGGCTCGCCGCCACCCATCGCGCGCTGACCGGTCGCGACGCGCCCCACCCGGGGCGGCTGACCGGCGAGCCCTACCCGGACCCGCAAGCCTTGCGCGCGGACCTCGTCACGCTTGCGCGCGGGCTGGGCGGCGACACGCCGCTCGCCAGCGGCGGCGCGCTCGGGCGGCTGATCCGCGCGGTCGAACTGTTCGGCTTCCACCTCGCTACATTGGACCTCCGCCAGAACAGCGCGGTGCATGAGCGCGTCGTCGCCGAGCTGCTCCGCGTCGCGGGCGTGGAGGCGGAGTACGCGGCGCTCGCCGAACCGTCGCGCGTGGTGCTGCTCCGCCACGAGATCGCCTCGCCGCGCCCGCTCGTCTCGCCATTCGCGACGTACAGCGAGGAGACCGCGTCCGAGCTCGCCATCCTGCGCGCGGCGGCGGACGCGCACCGGCGCTACGGCCCCGCGTGCATCCGCCAATATATCGTGTCGATGGCAAAGTCGGTGTCCGACCTGCTTGAGGTCGAGCTGTTGCTGAAAGAGGTCGGCCTTTACTGCCCCGGCGACCCCGCCACCGCCGCCGTGCAGGCGGTGCCGCTGTTCGAGACGATTGAGGATCTCCAAGCCGCGCCCGCGATCATGCGCGACTGGCTCCAGCTGCCCGAGGCCGCCGCCGTCGCCCGCGCGCGGGGCGCGCAGGAGGTGATGATCGGCTATTCGGACTCGAACAAGGACGGGGGCTACCTGACCTCGACCTGGAGCCTCCACACCGCGTCGGTCGCGCTCGCGCCGGTGTTCGAGGCGGCGGGCGTGGGCCTGCAGCTGTTCCACGGGCGCGGCGGCGCGGTCGGGCGTGGCGGCGGCAGCGCCTTCGCCGCGATCCGCGCGCAGCCGCCCGGCACCGTGCAGGGCCGCATCCGCATCACCGAGCAGGGCGAGGTGATCGCCGCCAAATACGGCACCGCAGAGAGCGCGACGACGAACCTTGAGGCGATCGCGTCCGCCACCCTGCTCGCCAGCCTCGAGCCGCCGCCGCTCTCCCCCGCCGACGCCGCGCGCTTCGCCGTCGCCGCCGACCAGCTCTCGGCCGCCGCGTTCCACGCGTACCGCGACCTCGTTTACGCGGACGACAGTTTCCGCGCCTTCTTCCGCCAGATGACCCCGGTGAGCGAGATCGCCAACCTCAAGATCGGCTCGCGCCCCGCCAGCCGTACCAAGTCGGACCGGATCGAGGACCTGCGCGCCATCCCCTGGGTGTTCTCCTGGGCGCAGGCGCGCGTGATGCTCCCGGGCTGGTACGGCGTCGGCGAGGCGCTCGCTGCCTTCCCCGACGCGGGGCTCGTGGCGGAGATGGCGCAGGCGTGGCCGTTCTTCGCGGCGACGCTGGCGAACATGGAACAGGTGCTGGCGAAGTCGGACATGGACATCGCCGAACGCTACGCCGCGCTGGTCGAGGACGCGGCGTTGCGCGATCGCTTCCTGCCGCGCATCCGCGACGGGTGGGCCCGCGCGCATGACGGCCTGCTCGCCGCGACCGGGCAGACGCGCCTCCTGGAGCGCAACGCCGCGCTCGACGCCTCCATCCGCCTCCGCCTCCCCTATCTGGAGCCGCTCAACCTCCTCCAGATCGAACTGCTGAAACGCCACCGCGCGGACGAAACCGATGAGCGGATCGGCGAGGGCATACTCCTCAGCATTAATGCGATCGCGACGGGGTTGCGGAATAGCGGCTAGGTCAGGAACCGCTCCGCCAGCTCCGGGCGAACCCTCAGCAACCGTCCCGTCGCGCGGTCGAGCAGCGCCCAGGTCGTTACAGCTTGCACTCGCACCCGCCCGTCCTCCCCGACAAACCGCGCGTGCCGGTCGAACCGCGCGCCGCGGGGCGCGTCGGGAACCCAGGTCTCGCCCGTCACCGTCTCGCCCTCGCGCAGGTTGCCGCGATAGTCGATCTCGTGCCGGGTCACGACCCAGACATAGGCGGCCTGCTCCTCCGCGCTCGCTTGGCTCCGCCAGTGCGCGACCGCGAGCCGCT
Source organism: uncultured Sphingomonadales bacterium (assembly GCA_937863505.1). Classification (GTDB taxonomy): domain Bacteria; phylum Pseudomonadota; class Alphaproteobacteria; order Sphingomonadales; family Sphingomonadaceae; genus Sphingomonas. The sequence goes on from CALMGC010000229.1 coordinate 22,846, forward strand.
CCATCCAGCGCACCCAGACCGCGTTGTTGACATGACCGAGCTCGTCGATGTCGGCAGGCTCCGCCGTGAACGTCAGGCTAAACACCCCGCCGCCTCCACCACCAGCGCGCGACCGCCGCCAGCACCAAAGCGCCGACCACCCCCGCGCCCGCGACAAGCAGCGTGTGCCGGCTCGGCTCGTAGCGGCCCAGCAACGCCTCGAACTCGCGCCCGAAGAGATAGCCGATCGCGGTGAAAGTGCAGGCCCACACGATCGCCGCGACGATGTTGACCACGACGAACAGCCGCCCCGGCACCTGCGTCGTCCCGATCGCGAACGGGCTCACCGTGCGAAAGCCGTAGATGAAGCGGAACGCGAAGATGAACCCGACCGGGTATCGCTCCACCCAGCCCAGCGCGCGCGCGAACACCGGCTTGCCCCGCGCCCAGCGCGCGAGCCGACTGTCGCGGAAATAGCGACCGATGAGGAAGAACAGCTGGTCCGCAAGGCACGATCCCAGCGACGCCGCCGCCATCGCACCCGGCAGGGTGACGAGCCCCGCATGGGCGATCAGCCCGCCCGCCACCACCGCCGTCTCCCCCTCGAACCACGCGCCGAGGAAGATGGCGAGGAGGCCGTAGCGGGCAATGAAGGACTCGATGGTCACGCAGGGCTCACCCCTCCACCCCCATTTGCCACAGCACGAAGGCGTGTTCCTCCGCCGCCTCGCGCAGGGACTCGAACCGGCCCGACTTGCCGCCATGGCCCGCGCCCATGTTGGTCTTGAGCAGCAGGACGTTGCCGTCGGTCTTGGTCGCGCGGAGCTTCGCCGCCCATTTGGCGGGCTCCCAATAGGTCACGCGCGGGTCGTTGAGCCCTCCGCTGATGAACAGCGGCGGGTAGGCCTGCGCGCGCACATTGTCGTACGGCGAGTAGCTGCGGATCAACGCGAACGCCGCCGGGTCCTCGATCGGGTTGCCCCATTCGGGCCACTCACCCGGCGTCAGCGGCAACTCGGCGTCGAGCATGGTGTTGAGCACGTCCACGAACGGCACGTCCGCGATCACCGCGCCCCACAGCTCGGGGTCGGAGTTCACCACCGCCCCCATCAGCTCGCCTCCAGCCGACCGCCCCGCGATCGCGATGCCGCCCTCATGTGTCCAGCCCCCCGCGATCAGCCCTCGGGCGACGTCAACGAAGTCGTTGAACGTGTTCGCGCGCTTCTCCAGCTTGCCGTCGAGATACCATTGCTGGCCGAGATCGTCGCCGCCGCGGATATGCGCGATGGCGTAGGCGAAACCGCGGTCGAGCAGGCTCAGCCGCCCGGTCGAGAAACCCGGCTCGATCGCGTGGCCATAGGCGCCGTACGAGTAGAGATAGAGCCATCCCGACCCGTCACGCGGGAAACCAGAGGGGTACACGATCGACACCGGCACCTCGACGCCGTCGCGCGCGGCGATGTGGAGCCGCTCGGTCCGGTACCTCGCCGCGTCGTACCCCGACGGGATCTCCTGCACCTTGCGCGTCGTCAGTTTCCCCGAAGCGACGTCGTAGTCATACACCGTCCCCGGCGTCACCATCGACTCATAGCCGAGCCGGAGCGTATCCACCGCCCACTCCGGATTGTCGCCCAGCCCCGCCGCATAGCTCGCCTCCGGCCAGGCGAGCCGCACCGGCGCGACCGCCGGGTCGTACCGGTGCAGCTCGACCTGATCGAGCCCGTCCTCGCGCCCTTCGACCACGAAGAAGTCGCGGAAACAATCGACCCCCGTCATGTAGAAGTGCGGGGAAGGCGCGATCCGCTCCCGCCACTCGCCGGGCGCGTTAAGGCGCGCGGTGCAGAGCCGGAACTGCGGGTCGACGTCATTGGTGTGGATGAACAGCGTGTCGCCATGCGCGTCGACGTCATACTCGCGGCCCACCAGCCTCGGGCTCACCATCTGCGGCTCGGCCAGCGGGTCGGCGGCGGGAAGCAGCCGTATCTCGCTGGTCACATGGTCGCCGGTCGCGATCACCAGCCATTCGCGGTTGCTCGTCTCACTCACCGCGACGCGATAACCCTCGTCCGCCTCGCGGTAGAGTTCCACATCCTCGCTTACCGGCGTCCCCAGCCGGTGCAGCCGCGCATTGTCCGTCCGCCATTGCTCGTTGGCGAGCCCGTAGAGGAACCCGCTGTCATCGGCGGTCCAGACGATGTCGGACAGCATTCCCTCGATCACGTCGGGCAGCAGCTCGCCGGTGCCAAGGTCCTTGACCCGGACGGTGAACCGCTCCGACCCATCATCGTCGACCGCATAGGCGAGAAGCCGCCCGTTGTTGCTGACCGCGAACGCGCCCAGCCGGAAATACTCATGCCCCTCCGCCAGCGCGGGCTCGTCGAGCAGCAGCTCGTCCGCGCCGCCCGCGATGGGTCGCCGCCACCAATTCCGGTACTGCCCCCCGGTCTCGAAGGCGGTCCAGTAGAGCCAGTCGCCGTCCTGCTGCGGCACGGAGGCGTCGTCCTCCTTGATGCGCGCCTTCATCTCCTCGTACAATCGGTCGACGAGCGGCTGATGCGGGGCCATCACGCCCGCGAAATACGCGTTCTCCGCCTCGAGATAGGCGAGAATGTCGGGGTCGCCCACGTCCGGATAGTCCGGGTCCTTGAGCCAGGCGTACGGGTCCTCGACCGTCTGGCCGTGGAGCGTGAACGAGTGCGGTCGCCGCGCGGCGACGGGGGGCGTGGGGCTGGTCATGCGCGCGCCTTAGCCCGACGCGGGCGCGCGCGTCACCTCGGGACGAACCCCGACGTCGAGACCCTTGATTATCGTCTTGCACCCGTTGCCAATCTGTGGCGATCATCTCACCATCGTCACAGGGGGAAGTCATGCGACGGTCAGATCGTGTTCACCTGTCGGCTTCGGTCGGAAATGAAGCGGCCAACCATTACCCGGACGTATTGGCCGCGCAGCACCTGCTCAACGAGCATCTGCTGACCCCATTCTCTCCATTGACCGTCGACGGACGGTGCGGCCCCCGGACCATCGCGGTGATCACCGAATGGCAACGCCGTGTCCTGGCGCTACCTCGACCCGATGGTCGCATGGACCCTCATGGTCCGACGTTACGCACCCTGAACGACGCCGAACAAAGTCACCGCATGACCCCGGCCACTTCCGGCCCGCGCCGCCCGGGAACTCCGCGCAGCACTTCCAATCCCACTCCCACCCCATCCTCGGCTCGCCCCGCTTCCCGCGTCACGGTAGCGCGTCCGGCACCTCGGCCCCACCCGCACACGACGGGGCATCATCGCGGGCATGTTCCGCCTGATGATGTCATCCTCGCCGCGCAAGCTTCGCAGCGACGCTGGAAGGTGCCCGCGTCCGTCTCGTTAGCGCAATGGGCGTGGGAGAGCGGCTGGGGGCATCTGATGCCGACGGGCAGCAACAATCCGTTCGGCATCAAGGCCCGCAAGGGCGAGCGCTTCGTGATGGCCTGGACACATGAAGTCGTGCATGGAAAACGGATTCGTATCTTGGCTCCGTTCCGTGTTTTCGATAACGTCGAACAAGCATTTGATGGTCATGGCGAGTTTCTGGCTACGAGATCGCCTTATTTCGAAGCACGTAAACATACGGATGACGCCGATGCCTATGCTCGGGCGTTGACTGGCGTATATGCAACCGAGCCGGGGTATGGCGATTTTCTGATCGGCCTCATGCGCGGCAACAATTTCTATCAGTACAATCAGTAGAGCAGCCGCGAGAGCAACTCGCTACTCTCGTCACGGTAGCGGCTGGTGGGCTGCTCAGCCGGACGGTGGCGAATAGCTTGGCCCGTCCAGCGCGCGCAGACATGTACCGATGCGCGCAACCACGGGCGACCACGCAGCCGCTGCCGTTGCAGGATAGTGGAGTTCGAACGACTCGAACCGGTCACCCGACCGCCGTGCTTTCAGATATACCACCGTGTCGCCCTGTTTCGCCGACAGGACAAACCAGTCGGGCCTGACCACCCTGTAGCTGACCGTCCCGAGCCGGTGAGCACTGATCCTCGCGGTTTCGGCGACGCTGTTCATGGCATTGTTGCCCCATGCGAGCAGCTTCGCCCCGTTAGCGCCGAGAAACGTGCGTCCGTCGCCATTGTCCGACTCGGGCTGCGGCCTGAGCATGTCGACAGGGTAGCAGAGTTGAAAAGCGAACCGGACATTGCCGTATGTCCGCCAGACATGCCCGTCCGTCGCGGGAGGTGCGGACATGGCGGGCGTCGACGCCTGCGATGCGGCCGCCGCTATCGCTACAACTACCCACCTTCTCATCCCGGTCTCCTGTACTCGCAGCCGGTTCTAACGGTTCGCCTCCAGCGCCGCCAGCCGCAACGGTGCCGAACAAAGAATGATCTCGACCGTTGTTCCGGGCGCGCCCTCGGTCGATGCGGCGACGAGGTGCCGTCCAGAGCGTGCCGCCAAAGCCGAGTGGCGACGTCGCGGCATTCGCGCTAAGGTCGCGTCTCGGGCATCCGCCACAGCACCGGCAGCACGGCCACCGCGACGGCGGCGATCATCGCGCCCGGGATCAGCGGCGAGCCGGACCGCTCCGTCAACCGCTGGGT